>JABXJS010000253.1 GCA_013538855.1 Herpetosiphonaceae bacterium | reverse complement strand
GTGCCGCCGCCGGAGGTGCCGCAGCTGGTCGCGTCGTTGGCCAGGTAGAACGTCGGCGACCACGCCGAGATCGCCTGCTGGTTGCCGCTGCTGTCCGGCGCGGTCAAGCGCACTTGCAGGCTCACCTTCGCGTCGTTCCACAAGATGTGGTCGATCTTGTCCATGTCTATCGAGATGCGTGTGCCGCTCTCCCATGTCACCTCGCCGCCGATGTAGATCGACGTTGCGCCGTTGTCCACGCGCTTGAACTGCACATTCTGCGTCGTGTGCGGGGCCGGGAAGCCGCTGCCGTTGAGCACTAGCGTGCGCGCCGCCAGCGTGCCCGACGTGCGGTACACGCACTGCGGCGGGGCGGGGCTGACGCTGCTGATCGTCGGATTGGAGCTGGTGGGGGCATCGCCGCAGTTTGGCGCGTAGCCCAGGTTGACGACCAGCGGCGCGCCATAGCAGTAGTCGCGATCGATATTGAGCGCGTAGCCGCCGTGGGACTCGTTGACATTGGCGGTGTACTGATTGAGCTGGCGGTTGTTCCAGAGTGTCGCCGCGTTGCCGCTGAAGGTGTAGGGGCCAACATAGTTGTTCCACGAGGCGACCCAGACCGCCTCGGGCGGGGTGCTAGCGCTGCCCCAGGAGTTAATCGCCGAGCCGGTGCTGTAGCCGCCGGAGTGGTAGCCGCGGCTCTGCAGGCGCGCGGACCAGCCGGACATAAACGAGTTCACGGCGCTGGCGCAGGAGCCGGCGGCGGAGTACGCCTCCATATCGTAGTAGATAATCGCGTTGGCGGCCATGCCCAGGCCAGCGGCGGTAGCAATCGCCGAGTCAGCCTGGCTCACCCCCTGATTGTAGGCGGTGGTGACATCGTAGCTGATGCCACCAGTATTAGTGCAGGGAGCCTGCGGGCCGGCCCAGATTGGCGCAAGGCCCCAGCCGGCGCTGCTGACCTGGCTCACCCAGCTTGATGTCAGGTTGGGCTGCGAGCAGTAGCGCGCCGAGCCGCCGATGTAGATGCCGATAAAGCCATAGGAGCTACGCCACGCCTGCATGGTCGCCAGCGATGGCGCGGTGCAGGCATCGAAGCCGTAGGTGTAGGCCGCAGCGGCGCTCGCTGAGGGCGTGCGCGACGGCAGCACAAACGTTAAAACCAGAAGCAGGACAGCGATCAGTTTCGCCCGCATGCGGGAACCTCCTCAAAGCTGAGAAACGAGTCCGTTCGATAGGGCTGGAGCGCTATGGCACGTCGAGGGATGGCTTCACTCTAGCATGATCGCTGCGCTGTGTTAATAAATATTAAGCACAAAAAGCTGGACAGCGAGCTGGACAAAAAGCTGGCGCGGCCAAAGTACGGTACAATATGGGCACATCCCAGCCTACATCTACCACAGAGCACCAGCCACACAACCTAAGGAGGCTTGCGCCCATGCAACCAGGCATGTCATTTGGCACCTGGCTGAAACAACGCCGCAAAGCGCTCGATCTCACCCAAGATGAACTTGCCCAGCGGGTGGGATGCTCCGTATGGACAATTATTAAAATTGAAGCCGATGCCCGGCGTCCATCACGCCAGATCGCCGAGCGCCTGATCGCGCCGCTGGAGATCGCCAGCGCCGACGGCGAGCAGTTCATCCGCTGGGCGCGCACCAGCGATACCAGCGCCGCCAGCCAGTCCGCACCCGCCGTCGCCCCGATTGCCACCGAGACCTACGCCACCAGCCAGCCGTTTATCGTTGGCCTGCCCATCCAGCACCCGCGCCTCTTCTGGGGCCGCACGGCCGAGCTTGTGCGCATCTATCAGGTGTGGCAGCAGCCGCCGCTGCAAAACGTGGCGCTGATCGGCCCCAAGCGCAGCGGCAAGACCTCGCTGCTCTATCAGCTCAAGGCGCTGCCGACGCACCCGCCAGCCGAGCTGCGCCCAGAGCAGCGCCACCAGTGGCTGCCCGCCGCCGAGCGCTACCGCTGGATCTTCGTTGATTTTCAGGATGCGCGCCTGCTGCGCCGCGAGCGCCTGCTGCGCTATCTCCTGCGCCAGATGGGCCTCGACAGCCCCGCTAGCTGCGACATCGAGCTGTTTATGGATATCGTGGCCGACCAGCTGGAGCAGCCGACGCTGATCCTCATGGACGAGGTCGGCTCGGCCATCGCCGCCCCCGAGCTAGATCAGCGCTTCTGGGACAGCCTGCGCTCGCTCGCCAGCCACTACGTCGGCGGGCTGCTGGGCTTTGCGCTGGCGGCCCACGAGCACCCGGCACAGCTGGCGGCGGCGCAGAGCAACGGCTCGCCCTTTTTTAATTTATTCGGCCACACCTATCACGTCGGGCCGCTTGATGAGCACGCCGCCCGCGCCCTGATCGCCAGCGCGCCGCTTGAGTTTGCCGCCGAGGACGTGGAGTGGATTCTGGCGCAGAGCGGCGCGTGGCCCAGCCTGGTGCAGGCGCTCAGCTATGTGCGGCTGATGGCGCTGCAGCAGGGCGACCACAGCCACGCCTGGCGCATCACCGCCCTGCAGCAGATCGCGCCGTTTCGCTACTTGCTGGAGCACAGCCATGGCCGCGTCTGAGCCGCTGCCGCGCTGGATCAGTCTGCGCGCGCTTGGCTGGATGCTGGCGCAGCCGAGCGCCTGGCGCAGCTACGTGGAGCGTGCGGGCGTGCACGTCGATAGCTCGCTGTGGCCATGGCGGCGTGCGCCCCAGCTGCGGCGGCTGCTGCTGCACACGCTGGTGCTGTGGCCGCTGCTGTGGAGCGCTGGCTATGGCCTGGTCGCCTGGCTTAACCATGTGGTGAGCGTCGATATCTGGTTTGGCATGCTCTCGATCTTCATCACCAGCGCTGTGCTGGGCCTGATGCTGGGCCTGGTCGTCAGCGGCAGCGTGGGCGTCGGCGTAGCGCTGATCGGCGCGCCGCTCAATGCGCTGATGTTCAGCGCAGCTAAGCTGCTGATTGTCCAGCCGGTCGGGCCGCAGCTGGTGCAGCTCATCCTTGGCCGCCAGCCCCAGCAGAGCCAGACGGCCTGGCTCGGGCTGGCGCTCTACTGCCTGCTGCTGGCGTTTATGGCCGGGCTAGCTGGCCAGCTTACGCTCCAGCTCAGCGCCGCGCCACCGCCACTGCGCCCAAGCGGGCGGCTGGTTGGCGCGATCAGCCTGGGCATCCTGATCACCGGCGGCGTCTATGTGCTGACCATCGGCATCGTTGGGCTGGGCATGCTGACCATCGGCGGGGGCGCGCTGCTGAGCATGTGGCTGTGCTGGCCAGGCGCGCCGCGCTGGCGCACGCCCGGCAGCGTGGCGCTGGGCCTTGCGCTTGGTGGCGGCTACGGCATGCTGATCGGCAGCACGCGGGCCTTCGCCGCCCAGAGCGGCAGCGTGGCGCTGGGCAGCCTGGCCGCATGCATCACTGGAGCGCTGTGGGCCAGCATCTTTTTTGTGCTGCCCTACAGCATTGGGCAGCGCCTGGCCGGAACACGCGCCGGCGCAATTGCCGGCGGCCTGGGCATGGGCGCGATGTGCGTCGGCGGCATGGAGGTGGTGGCCACGCAGGCCAGCAGCAGCCCGTGGGGCGGCGCGCTGGTGGCGGCAAGCCTCGGCTGCCTGCTGCTCGGCGCGCTGTACCCGCTCTGGCGGCCAGTGCTGACCTACCCGCTGCAGGCGGCCTGGCATCAGGTGCTCTACCGCGCCGACGAGAGCCGCGCTGTGGCCACGCCGCCCTGGCTGCGCTGGCACAGCGTGTTCTGGGATGCGCAGCAGTGGCTGGCGTGGCCGGGCCTGCCCGAGCACCTGGTGCTGATCGCCGAGCAGCAGCCGGAGCTAGGCCAGCAGCTCATCGAGCAGGTGCTCGTGTCACGTCAGCGCGCCGCCGCCAAGCGCGCCCAGATCGAGCTCGATGTGCGCCAACTCCAGCGCTGCACCAGCGTCGCCGAGATCGCCCAGGCCCATCAGCGCCTCGGGGCCAGCGAGCTGGCTGGGCCGATCAGCGCCCTGCTGCGCAGCCTCAGCCGCATCAGCCAGGATGTCGCTAGCGCGCTGGAGCAGAGCAGCAGCTACAATCAGCGCCTAGCCCTGACCGCGCTTGAGGACCGCCTCGATGGCCTCATGCGCGAGCTGACCCGCTCCGATGCGCCCTACGCCGACCGCTGCGGCCCGCTGCTGAGCAGCTGGCGCGCGCTGCTCAGCGCCCACAGCAGCGCGCTGGCCGCCGCCGTCCAGGCCCAGCAGCTAATCATCTCGCCCTACGTGATCGGCGTGCCGCTGACGCCGCAGCAGGCCATCTTTGTTGGCCGCACCGATGTCAGCGCCTCGGTGGAGCAGCTGATTACCAGCGAGCGCTGCCCGCCGCTGCTGATCTACGGCCAGCGGCGCATGGGCAAGACCTCGCTGCTCAATAATCTCGGGCGCATGCTGCCAAGCACGATCGTGCCCATGTTTGTGGACCTCCAAGGGCCTGCCGCCCACGCCAGCAGCCACAGCGGCTTCTTCCACTCGCTGGCGCGGGCCATGCGCGCCACCGCCCAGCGCCAGCGCGGCCTGAGCCTGCCGACCATCGACAGCGCCGCGCTGCAGGCCGACGCCTTCCCCGCCTTCGACGCTTGGCTCGATGCCGTCGAGGAGCAGCTGGGCCAGCGCACCGCCCTGCTCATGCTCGACGAGTTCGAGACGCTGGAGCACCCCTTCGCCGAGCAGCGCCTCGACAGCAGCGCCGTGCTGGCCTTTCTGCGCCACCTCATCCAGCACCGCCCGCGCTTCAAGCTGCTGCTCTCCGGCTCGCACACCCTCGGCGAGCTACAGCGCTGGTCAAACTACCTGATCAACGTCGTCACGCTCAAGCTCTCGTACCTCCAGCCCGCCGAGGCGCGCCAGCTCATCGAGCAGCCGGTGCCCGAGTTCGCCCTGCGCTACACTGCGGACGCCTGCGACCGCGTGCTGGCGCTGACCCGCGGCCATCCCGCGCTCATTCAGCTGCTCTGCGCCGAGATCGTGGCCCTCAAAAACAGCCAGCCTGCCGCGTCACGCTGGCTCGTGCAGCCCGCCGAGGTCGCGGCGCTCATCCCCACCGTGCTGGAGCGCGGCTCCTTCTTCTTTGCCGACCTGGAGCACAATCAGCTCTCCGCCAGCGAGCAGGCCCTGCTGCGCAGCATCGCCGCCGCACCAGGCCTGCAGGCCACGCTCGCCACCCTGCAGGCGGCGCACCCAGCGCCCATCGAGCCGCTGCTGCGCCGCCTCGTGCAGCACGACATCCTCGAAAAACACGCCGAAGCCTACCGCTTCCAAGTCGAGCTGTTCCGCCACTGGTTCAGCGCTGGCTAGCCAGCACAGCTCGCTTAGTCGCCGCTGAAGCCAATAAACAGAATTTCCTGCGGCTGGTCCTGAGCATACACAACAACGTAGCGACCTATGCCGCGCTCAGAACAGTAGTTGTAGAGCAGCTTAAGCTGCGCCTCCACCTGCGCCTTGCTCGGCTGCAGCGTGCCAAACACCGCCTGTAGCTCGTCGGCGCTAAGCGGCGCAACTGTGCCATCGCGGGCGTGCTCTGCATCCCAGTAGCTCTGCGGATCAGTTTGATAGAGCGAATTATGCGTCGGCGGTATACATGCGTCTACCACGCGATCCACATCGAGGATGGAGTGTGTGCCCTCCACGCCGTTCCACTCTAGCCACTCATCGATTGTCGTCGGCGGCTGCAGTGATTGGAGATGATCGAAGGTCCTACGGTATTCAGCGATTGATGCTTCATCGCTAACAGGCGGTAAGAAATCCTCAAATTTCATACCACGCCACCACGCCTGACCATGGTAAAACGCGCCGCTTGCCAGCACATCCTGGCGCAGCGCATCAAGCGCCTGCTGGATATCGGCCTGATACGGTACAAAGTAGTGCCACCCCGATGCGCCCATTGCATCCTCCTCACTGTCTAAACAGCCGCAGTTGCAGCAAGCTAGCCCACTGCCAGCGAACACCCCGCAGCTGAAACTTGCAGCCCAAATCCTAACACATGTATGCGCAAAAGCGCACAGCACTCCCCAGCAGCGCTCGCCAGCACGCAGCCCTGCGCTGGCCATCAGCGGGCGGCCTGCGCAACACCCGCCGCCTGCGCACACCGCACCAGCGGACGGGCAACCAGCGTAACCTGCCTAACCAGCACGGCGCGCCATCTTCAAAAACAGCGCCCGCCAGCATGCCAAGCACTCCCCAGCAGCGCTCGCCAGCACGCAACCCTGCGCTGGCCATCAGCGGGCGGCCTGCGCAACAACCAACCGCCTGCGCCCACCCTGCACCAGCGGATGGGCAACCAGCGCCACCTGTCTAACCAGCACGGCGCGCCATCCGCAAAAAACGCCCGCCTAGATGGTCGGCGCTAGCTGGATGACCACGATCTCGCGCTCGACGGCAACGGCAAAGCGGCGGTTGGCGGGGTCCAGCGCCAGCGGCGGGATGGGGAGGTCGCGCAGAATGCTGGAGGTCTGCGCGCCGGTCGGCAGCGCCTCCCAGCGCTGGATGATATCGCCGCTCGTTATGTCGATGAGCTTGGGGTGCTGGTAGAAGCTCACGATGTGGCGCGGGCCAAGCCACATCGCGGTGCCGATTGGCTCGGCGCAGCGCACCAGCGAGCGCAAAACCTGCTGCTGAAGGTCGTAGACGGCCAAGCCGTAGGGGTCGATGTAGGCCAGCGGGTCCTGCTGGCGCTCCTCCTCGGGGTCGTCCTCGTCGGCGAAGGTCTCCTCGGAGGTGGCCGAGATCAGCGTGTCGGCGTCGGCGAACAGCGCGCCGCTGATCTCGGCGGCGGTGCGCGGCTCCAGCCCCGGCGCATCGAGCAGGCGCGGGTCACGCAGCACCGCGTCGATCGCGTAGACCCGAATGGTGTCCCAGGGCGTCCAGACCCAGCCAGCGCTGAGCAGGTAGCGGCCGCTGGGGTCCACCGCCAGCCGCGAGTAGAACATATCCTGCGGCTCGCGGCTGTCAGATGCCGTCAGGCGCTCGCCGGTGGCGGCGTCCTCGATCTCGATGCGGTTGTAGGCGTCGGGGCAGTGGGCCAGCACCTCGCGGCCATCTGGCAACTGAAACAGCGCGATAGGGTACTCGTAGACGTGCGCCTGATAGTAGCTGCGGTTGAGCTCGCGCACGGTCTCGCCAGCGTGATCGAGCAGCAGCGCCTTGGTGCCAGCGCGCTCGTAGACCGCCGCGAAGGCTCCCGACGGCGACATTGTCGCTGCATCAAAGCGATAGGCGCAGTGGCGAAACGTCTGCACGTGTGTGCCGTCCAGCGCATATGTGCTGCCGCGCAGCAGCCAGTCCACCAGCGTGTCGCCGCGCCAGCACAGCGAGTGCACATGCTCGGCGGGGATGCGCCACTCCTGAAATTGGATCATTGCAGATACTCCTTGCAAAAACCCGCTCAGTTGATTACCACACAGCAGCAACGCCGCCGTGCCAAGCGGTGTTTGATTGAATGCTGGTCGCGCTGCATCCACACATCTGCGGCCAACCACCTGCGCTGGTACAGCATTCACGGCCAGGGCACAGGTCTCACGCCCGCCCGCCGCCGCTGCTGGCGCTGGCCTGCGTCTGCCGACCGCCGCACCGCCCACTCTGCACGGCGTGCCATCCACCCTTGCACCTGCGGATGAATCTTGGTCGCGCTGCATCCACACATCTGCGGCCAACCACCTGCGCTGGTGCAGCATTCACGGCCAGGGCACAGGTCTCACGCCCGCCGCCGCTGCTGGCGCTGGCCCGCGCCTGCCGACCGCCGCGCATCAGGCCGGGTGCTCCGGCGAGTGGTCGATAAGCGTGGTGGCGCTGGTCTGGAGCTGGAGCAGGCGGGCGTGGGCGGGCACGGCATACAGAAACGCATGGCGCAGGCGCGCGTCGCTGATCTGGGCGGCGCAGTGATTAAGGGTCACGCAGGCGGACTGGAGCAGGCGCTCGGCGCGCGCATCGCCAAGGCTGCCGAGCACCTCGATGAGCATCCAGGCCAGCGCCAGCGCCTCGTGATCGGCCATTGCGTCGAGGGCGGTGAGCGCCTGGAGCGCGTGTGTATGCGCTGCATCCGGCTGCTGACAGCGCAGCAAGGCCAGCGCCAGCCAGGCTTGTGTAACAGGCACAAGGTGCGTCTGGCCCAGCTCGCTGCGCAGGCGCAGCGCGTCCTCTAGCGGCAGCAGGGCAGCGTGTGGGCGCTGCTGAAGGCACAGCGCCGCGCCGCACGTGGTCAGCGCATAGGCCTGGTTCGAGCGGTCGCCGATCAGCTGCGCCAGGTGCAGCGCCTCATCGCTGATGCGCAATGCAGCGTCGAGCTGACCAGCCTGCAGCGCCAGCGCGCCACAGTTGGTGAGGGTGATGCTGACGCCCCAGCGGTCGCCGATGACGCGGCGCACGTCCAGCGCCTGGCGATAGCAGTCGTCGGCAGCGTCGATATCGCCCTGCTCGGCCAACACATAGCCAAGATTATTGAGCACCAGGGCCGCGCCCCAGCGATCATCGAGGGCGCGCACGCTGGGCAGCAGCTCGCGATAGTGGCGCGTGGCCCCGCTGTAGTCGCCAGCGGCGAACCACACCAGGCCGAGGTTGCCGAGCACCAGCAGCGCGCTGCGCTGATCGCCGAGCTGCTGATAGAGGCGCAGCGCCTGGCGGTAGCAGTCGCCTGCCTGCTGGTAGCGCCCGAGCATATAGGCGGTCTGGCCAAGCGCGCGCAGGCTCTGCGCGGCAAGCCGGTGCAGCTCCCAGGCTTGGCTGAGATGCAGCGCCTGCTCCAGATGGGACCAGGCCAGCGTGTAGAGGCCCTGATTGCGCTGGGCGATGCCCTGCTCGACGAGCGCAGCCGCCCGGCCAAGCACATCGCCGAGGGCCTGGGCGTGGTGCAGGGCAGCCTGGGCGGTGAGCGCGGCCTGCGGATAGCGCGCCTCGGCGTTGAGGAAGCCCGCCTGGGCGGTGAGCAGGCGCGCGTAGATACGGCGCTCGGCGTCGGCGTGGCGGGCGCGGCTGATGTGCTCGACAGCGAGCGCCAGCAGCTCCTCGCCCTCGTGGTAGAAGCCGAGCAGATCGAACAGGCGCACGAGGGCCAGCAGGCAGGTGTCGAGCACCGGCCACTGCGCGTGGGCGGCGGCCCAGGTCCAGGCCAGCCGAATATTCTCTAGCTCCTGGCGGCAGACGTCGGCGACGGCGTGCGGATCGTAGCCGATGAGCGTATCGGTCTGCTGGCGCATCAGCTCAAGGTAGTGCTGGCTGTGGGCGGTCTGGGCCTGCTCCAGCGCAGCCGGATCGGCCTTGGCGGCGGCGAACTGACGCACCAGCTCGTGCAGCGTGTAGCGGCCATCGCGAGCCTGGAGCAGCGACTTATCGACGAGCACGGCCAGCTGCGGAAGATCGGCGCGCACCACCGCGTGGGCGGCAGCGGCGCTGAAGCCGCCGCGAAAGACGGTCAGCAGGGCCAGGATGTGCTGCGCGGCAGGCGGCAGCAGCAGCCACGAGCTTTCAAAGACCGCGCGCAGGCTGCGGTGGCGCGGCGGCAGATCGTGCAGGCTGGTCTGCAGGAAGTCGAGGCTCTGCTCCAGGGCGGCGGCGATCTGCTCCAGGGACAGCTGGCGCGTCCAGGCGGCGGCCAGCTCCAGGCCCAGCGGCAGGCCCTCGACGAGCTGGCAGATGCGCCGCACCACATCGAGCTGATCGGGGCGCACCTGAAACAGCGCGTTGCTGCGCTGAGCGCGCTCGATAAACAGCTGGCCGCAGCTAGAGCCAAGCACAGCAGCGCTGGCCGCAGGCGGCGACAGCCCTGCCAGCGGCACAACCACCTCGGCCTGCAGGCCCAGCGGCTCGCGCGCCGTGCAGATCAGGCGCAGGTGCGGGGCGGCGCGCAGCAGCGCGTCGATGAACGGCGCGCCAGCGAGCAGGTGCTCCAAGTTATCGAGCAGCAGCAGCAGGCGGCGCTCGCGCAGCAGCTCGATCAGCTGGAGCTGCGGCGACTGCCCGCCGACCACGAGGTCCAGGCGGCGACCGATGGCCAGCGCCAGCTGATCCGCGACGGCGGCAGGCGCATCAGCGCCAGGGGCTAGCTCGGCCAGCGCCACAAACCATACATCGCTGGCCAGCTCGGCCTGCATGTGCTCGGCCACGGCCAAGGCGAGGCGCGTCTTGCCAACGCCGCCAGGGCCAGTCAGCGTGAGCAGGCGACAGGCTGGGCTGTGCATGCGCTCCACGAGGAGCCGCAGCAGCTCCGCGCGGCCAAACAGCGGCGTCAGCTGCGCTGGCAGCTGGGGTGCAGGCAGGGTGACAGGGCGGTCGATCTGCGCAAGCAGGGCCGTGGTGGCTGGCTCTGGCTCCAGGCCAAGCTCAGCGGCCAAGATCGCGCGGCAGGACTCGTACTGGGCGCGGGCGAGGCTGGGCTGGCCGGACTCGAGCAGCGCCTGGATAAGCTGGCGGTGGGCTGACTCGTGCCATGGCAGCAGCTGGAGCTGCTGGCGCGCGCCGCGCATAGCCGGGCCATAGTCGCGGCGCGCCAGATAGATGGTGGTGAGCGCGGCGAGGGCGCTGAGCGCCTGCTGCTGGCGCAGCTCCGCCTGCTGCGTGCACCAGTCGATAAATTCCTGGGCGGCGGGCAGGCTCAGGCCAGCCAGCAGATCGCCCTGGTAGAGCGCCGCGATCTGCTCCAGGGTCGCCAGGCACGCGGCGCAGCTGGCCAGCTCGGGGTGCTGGTGCTGCTGCCAGGCGGCGATCTGCTGGTCAAACAGCAGCACATCGCAGGCGCTCGGCGCGAGGCGCAGCTGCACAGTCTGGCGCGAGATCAGCAGCTCGGCGGCAGCGTCGGCGAGCACCGGCTGGAGCGAGCGACGCAGCTGCGAGAGCGCAGTGCGCAGATTGCTGGCCGCCTTGGCGGATGCATACTCGCCCCAGAGCAGGGCCGCCAGCGTTTCGCGGCGCACCGGCTGCCGCTGCAGCGCCAGATAGGCCAACAGCGCCCGAATTTTATTCGAGCGAAAGGCCAGCGGCTGCTGCTGCCAGCGCACAGCCAACGGGCCGAGCAGATTCAGCTCAAACCCAGGCATCATGCCTGCTCCTTGGGTAGCTGGAACATTGAGGTTGTGGTGTAGCATACGGCTCCGGCGCGCCGTCTGTCAACTAGCACGCCGAAGCCGCCATGGAGGTGGCTGGAGCCGCTGGCAGCCCCAGCCATTGCTGCAGGACTAGCGCGCGACCAGCGGCAGGAACAGCTGCTGGAACAGGCGCAGACTGTTGTTGGTCTCGTCGCGCTCGGGGACGGTGTTGTACAGATCGGCGACCAGCTCCAGCGGCTGGCCGTCGCTGACGTAGGTCAGGCTGAAGCTCACGCTGGTGCCAGCAGGCAGGCTGGCGAAGGCGCGCCCGCCGACGTTGGCCGCGCCGACGAAAAAGTCGGTGGCGGCGCTCGCGCCCAGGTTCGCCACGCTGAGCGTCACCGTCGCCTGGCCCGGCGTGCTGGTGTCAACAGCGACGAGCTTGAGCGCGAGGTCGGGGCGGCGGTCGCTGTGATCAACAGCGCCAGGAGTAAGCGCCTGGCCATCGAACTGATAGATCACGCTGTCGGTCTGCGCCAGCGCCGACGCGCCGCGATAGCTGACAGCAATTTGCAGGTCGCTATCGACCTTGATGCCGCCATCGGCGTGGATGACCGAGCCAACAAGATTGCCGTTGCTGTTGCGCAGGCGAATTGGGGTGAACGTAGAGCCGTCGTAGCGGATGAGCTGCACCTTCTCGCTGTGCAGGCCGGTGCCCCAGCGCATCTCCAGCACCGGCTGCTCATCGGCGGTGTGGTGCAGCGCTAGGCTGCCGACGCCGACGGTCAGCGCCAGCTGTGGGCTGCTCCACTCGCGGCTTGTGCCGGCGGCATCGGTGTAGATGTGCAGGCCACCATTGAAGACAACTTGGCCCGGCTGATCATCGACAGCGTAGAGCACCACGAGCTGCTGCGAGCCATCGCCCTTCAGGTCGGCGACCAGCGAGTCGACGGCGACCTCGTTGGGCGCAAGCAGGGCCTGAATCTGCGCATCAGTGGGGTGGAGTAGGCTGGAGCGCTGAGCATCCGCAGGCAGCGCCCGCAGCTTCGCAGGCAGATCTAGGCCGCTGCGCGTCTGCACTGGCTGGCTCTGGTTGTAGTAGGTCTCGACATAGTTGGGGTAGGCCGAGCTGCCATTGTAGGCCACCAGGATTGGCCGCCAGTCGTTGAAGTTAAGGCTGCTGGCGGTCAGCGCCGGGTTGATCGAGTTACGGTGGCCGTCGAGAATGCTCGCCGCACGGCTGATCGACACCGCCGGATCGTAGAAGCCCTCCGGGGCGGCGTCGCCGATCAGGCCGGAGTGCCAGTAGTAGACGATCTGGCTCAGGCCGTAGCTAGCGGCGATGCGGTACTGGGCGGTGAAGTTCATGCCAGTGGCGTTGTAGTAGCTGTCGGTGAGCCAGCCGTAGCTGTTGTACATTTGGCTCGCCGTGGTGTTGGCGGGAATGTCGTAGTACTGATTGGTGTAGACGCTATGCGGCTTATAGCTCGCCGGTGGTGGGTTGCCTGGCAGCAGGTAGCTGTTGAAGTTGGGATTAAGCGTGCCGTTGGCGATGCGCGTCTGCACAAGATTATTATCGATTGAGACCGGCTCATACAGGAAGGCGCGCGTCGGATCGCCAGGGTTGTTCAGGCCCAGGCCCGCCGACTCGTGGGCGATCACGCCTTTGACCAGCGCTGGCGGCAGGTTGTGCGCTGCGGCCGCATCGATGATCAGTTGATCGAACATATTCCAGTAGGTCTGGTTCTGGCCTGCTGGCGGGTAGCCCAGGATGGTGCCGCCCTGCCCGCTGCCGGAGACCTGAATCTCCACCCAAACCCAGCCGAAGGCCGCGCCGTTGCTGCTGACCAGATCCCAGTTGCCGCGCTGGCGGCCAACGCTGGCGGGCGCTGTCATAGTGACGCTGATTGTGCCCTGCTCGTTGGGGGCCAGCGCTGGCAGCGCCACGCTCGACGGCGCGCCCATCTGCGCCCCATCGCGGAAGAGCAGCTGGTAGCCTGCGCCCCAGGTGCACGAGCCGCTGTTGCGCACCGTCCAGGTCTTGACGAAGCTCGCGCCAGCCTGGAACGGCGTGCCATCGGGGATGGTCTCACCAACGAACGTCATCGCGTTGGTGCACGCGCCGCCACCGCCGCCACCGCCGCCATTGGTCGAGGTGAGCACAAAGCCGTAGTACTGATTGCGCACCGTGTCGCCCTGCGGGTCAAAGCTGATGCCCTCCAGCGTGTGCGCGCCATTGAACGGGATCGGCGTCGCTGGCGACGAGGCGCGGTTGTCAATGTTCATGTGAATCCACGAGCTCCAGCGGGTGCCCAGCGTCTGCCCGCGGGTGACGGTATCACCCTGGTTCACGCTGAAGGTGTCGAAGTGGCACAGCGTCACGTTCAGCGTGCCGTCGAACGTGATGCCCAGGCACTGGCGAAATTTATTGTTGGGGTCGATCGTCACCCAGCCAATCGTGCCGCCAACCGGAGCGACCACCGTGGTGCTTGGGTCGTCCACCCGCAGGTCAAAGCCGTAGCGCTGGTTGTTGCAGTGATCCGACGACGTGCCAATCGTACATGTCTCGCCAGGCAGCGGATCGTTGTAGCCGTGCACCACCGTGAGCTGCACGCCAGCAGGCACGGGAGCTAGCAGCGCCGAGGTGCCCGGTGGGGTGCCTGGATCGCCAGGATCGCCCTGCACCACGATCTCAACCCAGAATGTGTCGCCGAAGTTGGCCCCGCCGCTCGTGCGCAGCTGATACGTCGCCCGATAGCGCCCGGCACCACTCGGCACAGTCAGATCAGCGTAGACATCGACGTTTTGACCAGCGGCGGCGTTGGGCACGCTGAATGTTGCCGGGCCATACGTGCCGCTCACGCGCACCGCCTGCACGCCGCTCCAGGCGCTGGTGCCGCAGTTGCTCAGCCGCCAGCCCTTGTTGATCGTCTGGCCAGGCTGAACGGCGGTGCCGTCAGGGTAGTTCAGGTCGGCCACGTAGCGGCCGCACTCTGGTGTCGGGCCAGTCTGCTGCACCGTGATCTCAACCCAGAATGTGTCGCCGAAGTTCGCGCCGCCGCTGGAGCGCAGCTGGTACGTCGCGCGGTAGGTGCCTGGCGTTGTCGGCACCGTAATGTTGGCGTAGATATCGGCGTTTTGGCCAGCGGCAGTGCTTGGCACGCTGAACGAGGTCGGGCCATACGTGCCGCTCACGCGCACCGCCGTGTAGCCGCTCCAGGCGCTGGTGCCGCAGTTGCTCAGCCGCCAGCCCTTGTTGATCGTCGCGCCGGGCTGCACAGTGGTGCCGTCGGGGTAGTTCAGGTCGGCCACATAGCTCGCACAGTCGTTGCCCTGGGTCTGCTGCACCGTGATCTCAACCCAGAATGTGTCGCCGAAGTTCGCGCCGCCGCTGGAGCGCAGCTGGTACGTCGCCCGGTAGGTCCCCGGCGTCGTCGGCACCGTGATGTTGGCGTAGATGTCGGCG
>JABXJS010000252.1 GCA_013538855.1 Herpetosiphonaceae bacterium | reverse complement strand
GATGCCGTAACGGCCATCTACGGCATGGTTCGGGCTATCCCGCTCGCACCGTACCGACCCTACACGCCACCCGAGCCAATCCTGTGATCTACTGAGACTCAGGCGCGTTTTGCCCGAGCCACTCATGCCCACGAGCGTGACCAGCCGCGCATCGGCCTGCTGCAGCAGCGACTCAATCGCCTCGGCGGTTTCGTCGCGCCCAACAAACGAAGTGTTGTACGTCGGGAGTTTGATGAGAGCTTCCATGATAGTCCATTCTTAACAATCGGTCTGGTTCCATGATAGCAAAAAGCGCACGTGAGCGCGTGCAGCCACGCGCTAGGCGTCTTGCTCCCAATCCAGTGTACGGCTGACCGCCTGGCTCCAGCGGGCGAAGCGGCTATCGCGCTCGTCTTGGCTCATCTGCGGCTCCCAGGTGCGGTCGGCCTGCCAGTTCGTGCGCAGCTCGTCGAGGGTGGACCAGTAGCCCACCGCCAGCCCAGCCGCGTAGGCCGCGCCGAGTGCGGTGGTCTCGGCCACCACCGGGCGAATCACTGGCACGCCCAGGATATCGGCCTGAAACTGCATCAGCAGCTCGTTGGCGACCATGCCGCCATCCACGCGCAAGGATTTCAGGGCGACGCCGCTGTCCTGGGCCATTGCGTCAACCACCTCGCGCGTCTGAAATGCTGTCGCTTCAAGCGCAGCGCGGGCGATGTGGCCGCGGTTGGCATAGCGCGTTAGCCCCACGATTACGCCGCGGGCATCGGCGCGCCAGTGGGGCGCAAACAAGCCCGAAAAGGCCGGCACAAAGTAGACATCCCCACAGTCGGCAACCGATGCCGCCAGTGTCTCGATCTCGCTGGCGCTGCTGATCAGGCCCAGGTTATCGCGCAGCCACTGCACCAGCGATCCGGTGACGGCGATTGACCCCTCCAGGCCCCACGTAACCTTGTCGTCGAGCTGATAGGCGGGCGTGGTGAGCAGACCGTGCTGCGACTGCACCAGCCGGTCGCCGGTGTTGAGCACTAGGAAGTTGCCCGTGCCATAGGTGTTTTTGGCCGTGCCTGGCTCGAAGCAGACCTGGCCGACGGTCGCCGCCTGCTGGTCGCCGAGCATCCCGGCCAGTGGCACGCCTGCCAGCCCATCCACGCACATGGCATAGCGCTGGCTCGATGGGCGGATCTCCGGCAGCAGCGCGCGCGGCACGCCCATCACGTCCAGCATCTCGGCGTCCCACTCGCAGGTGGCCAGATTCATCAGCATGGTGCGCGAGGCGTTGGTGACATCGGTGATGTGCAGCCCGCCGTTGGGACCGCCGGTCAGCCACCAGGCCAGGTAGCTGTCGATGGTGCCCGCCAGCAGCTCGCCCGCCTCGGCGCGCTGGCGTGCGCCCTCCACATGATCCAGCAGCCAGCGCAGCTTGGGGCCGGAGAAGTAGGTCGCCAGCGGCAGCCCCACCTGCTCACGGAAGCGATCAGTGCCGCCGTCTTGGGCTAGCTCGCGAATGATGCTGCTGGTGCGCGTGTCCTGCCAGACCAGCGCATTGTGGATGGCCTGCCCGCTGCGCTTTTCCCAAATCACCGTGGTCTCGCGCTGGTTGGTGATGCCCACCGCCGCCAGCTCGGCGCGCGTGATGCCCGCCTGCTGCATAGCTCCGGCGATCACCTCCTGCGTGCGCTGCCAGATCTCGCTTGGATCATGCTCGACCCAGCCTGGGCGTGGAAAGATCTGCTGATGCTCGCGCTGATCAACGCCGCACACTGCGCCGCGCTGATCAAAAATCATGCAGCGGGTGCTGGTGGTGCCTTGATCAATCGCTGCGATATACGTGGTCATGGGGTGCTTCCTCCTGGCTCTAGCCGCAGCGTCCCAACCGCCGCAGCATCAACGCTAGCGCGGGTAAACCGCATTGGCACATAGTCAACCTGCTGCCAAGCCTGAAGCATGTTGTCGTAGTAGTCGCTCATGAAATGGCCCGATTGGCCTGGCGTGGTGATAAATTTGCTGTCCTCCCAGCTGCTGACGTTGATAACGCTGCGCAGCGCTGGGCCGTGCACTTGATCGAAGGGTGCGTCTGCGGCCACCGGGGCCACATCGACGGTGCTGCCGTCGCCGCCGTTGCCGATGGTGCGGCTGAACAGCGAGCGCAGCAGGCGAATATTGTCTAGCGGCTGGTGCGGAAAGAAGGCGAGGTGCACATCGCCCCAGCGCCACGTGGCCGGGTCCTGCGAGCGCGTGCGAAACGCGAGGTCCTCCAGCGCGGTGTTCAGCGCGATCTGATAGCGCGACGCGCAGTCCTCAACGCTTGGTGTGCTGATGTCGTCGCACCATGGGCTGGCTGGATCATTGAGCACCGTCAGCATAAACAGGTCAACGAACGAGCGCTTGGTGCCGTAGTCGCCTAGCAGCTCTGCGCCAAGCTCATCGCCGATAACTGGCGGCTGGAGATAGTAGTTCCACGCCTCGAAGATCGCGGCCGCCGCGCTGTCTTTGCTGGTCACGTAGTCCCACGTGCTCAGCAGATCAAAGGCTTTGCGCTGCTGGTCATTGCTGGGCGTTGTCTGGGCCAGCAGCTGTGGCAGCGCCTGGGCTGCGTACAGCGAGTACTGGTCGCTCTGAATGCGCTCGATATCGCTTTGGGCCAGCGTCTGCTGCTGCTTCAGCAGGCTGGTGATGCGCTCGGCGCGGAATGGTGCTGCCCAGCTGTACGATAAAAAGTAGGGGTAGCTATCCGGCACCGCCTTGTTGTTGGCGGTCACAATCATGGCGCTCGGCGGGTTGTAGACGTGCGGCAGCTCCTCGAAAGGGATGAAGCCGCTCCACTCCATTGCGCCGGTCCAGCCCTCGGCGGGCACGCTGCCATCGCCCTGCGCGCGAATGGGGATGTTGCCCGGCGCGTAGTAGCCGATATTGCCCTGCACGTCGGCATAGACGAAGTTCTGCGCCGGGGCCACGTAGTCGCGCAGCGCGCCGGTAAACTCTTCCCAGCTGCTGGCGGTGGCGATGCCGAAGAAGGCCTTCATGGTGGTGTCGGTGGCATCAAGCGAGGTCCAGCGAAAGGCCAGCGCCATCGGCTGCGGGTGCTCGGGGTCGTTCGCGTCGAGCGCGTCGGAGATCAGCGGGCCATGGCGCGAGATGCGGATCGTCAGCGGCAGCGCGCCCTTGTCTTTGACGATGATCGTGTCGCTGATGACTTTGAGCGGCTCGAAGGTGCCGTTGTACTCAACGTGCGTGCCGCTCGGGTCCAGCCGCTCCTGGTAGAGGTCCTGCACGTCTGGCCCAAGATTGGTCACGCCCCAGGCGATCGACTGGTTGTGCCCGGAGAGCACGCCTGGCAGCCCTGGGATTGTGCCGCCAACCATGTCGAGCCTGCCGCCGTGGATGCCCGCCAGATACCAGATCGACGGCGTGCGCAGCCCGAGATGTGGATCGTTGGCCAGCAGCGGTGCGCCGGTGGCCGACTTCGATCCAGCGATGACCCAGTTGTTCGAGCCGGTGCCGCCGACGATGCCTGCGCCCATGTTCAGCGTCGACTGCACATCCAGCGACAGCGCCAGCAGCGGCATGATCGGCGCGCCGCCTGCGCCTGCGTTGGTGATGCGCACGCCCTGGCTGGGGTAGTCTGGCATCAGCTGGTTGGTCTGCGCCAGCCCCAGCTTTTCGAGCAGCGCCTGGCGCAGCAGCTCATCTTGATAGTTGCCGCTCAGATCCCACGACATCATTTTAGACCAGGCCAGCACGTCCGCGCCCGTCCACGGCTTCGGCGTGTCGCCAACGAGCGTGAACTCCGGTGGCAGATCGCTGCCGGAGTGGCTGGCAAGAAAGGCGTTGATACCAGCGACGTACGCATCGAGCCAGCGCCGCGTATCGCTATCGAGGGCCGTGTAGGCGCTCTCGGCGGCGCGATACACGCCGAGCGTGCGCAGAAAGCGGTCGGTGCTGACCGTCGTCTCGCCAAGCACCTCCGACAGGGTGCCCTGGGCGATACGGCGCTGAAACTGCATCTGCCAGAGCCGATCTTGAGCGTGAACATAGCCCAGCCCAAACAGTGCATCTAGCTCGTTCTGTGCGAAGATATGCGGCACGCCTGCCTGATCGCGCACGATCTCAACCGGGGCCACGAGTCCGCTCACCTGCGCTGTGCCCTCGATCTGCGGCAGCGACTGGCGCAGGTAGAGATAGATGCCGAGGACGACCACGGCCAATAATCCAAAGACGATGCCTACCAGCCAGAGAAACCGGCGTAGGCAGCTGCGGCGACGACGGCGCGGGGCCGGCTGTGCGTCCTTACTCATGACGACTCCTGTGTCGATATCTAGATCGTTGTGTGCAACTTATCGCCCTGGGTGCGCGTCATATGCAACAGATAACCCATCGTTGATACGAACGCCTGATCGGGCTTTTTGATATAAGGAGTTTGTCGATGTATCCTTCACCACAACCACAACAACCACAGCGCTTGTTCCGCCCGGCCGATGATCGTGTGCTGGCTGGCGTGTGCAGCGGCTTGGCGCGCTATGTTGGGCTTGATGCCAATGTGGTGCGCATTGCGTGGGTTGTGTTTACGCTCTTAGGTGGCTCTGGCGGCTTGGCGTATCTTATCGGCTGGCTGCTGATGCCCGATGCCAATGGTCGGCGGGCATCGACGCCGCTGGTGCTGCTGATTTTGCTGTTTGCTGTGCCGGCGATGTGCGCGCTGATCCTGCTGCCGTTTCGCCTTATCTTCAACTAAACCAGCCTGCACGAGCGCGGATGCTGGCAAGGGGCGAGTTCGATCTCGCCCCTTGCGTGCTTTAAGCTGGTCGTGGCTGCCCGCCTAGCCGCCAGCGCCGCCGCCGCCAAAGATGCCGCCCTCGGTCATGGCGCGCACATCCAGCAGCTCGTCGGCCTGCTCCGCCGTCAGATAGCCCTTCTCCACCACAACCTCGCGGATGCTGCGGTTGGAGGCCATCGCCTCTTTCGCCACCTCGGCACCCTTGAGGTAGCCGATGGTCGGGTTCAGCGCTGTCACCAGGATGGCGTTCTTGCCCAGCCAGCCGTTCGCCTTCTCGCGGTTCGCCTGCACGCCGATGACGCACTTTTCGGTGAAGGCTTTGATCGCCCCGATCAGCACATCCATCATCTGGAACAGGTTGTAGCCGACGATCGGCATCATCACGTTCAGCTCAAGCTGCCCGGCCTGGGCACACAGCGTGACCGCATGGTCGTTGCCCATCACGTGGAAGCAGGCCTGGTTAAGCATCTCGGCCAGCACCGGGTTCACCTTGCCGGGCATAATCGACGAGCCTGGCTGCACCGCTGGCAGCCGAATCTCATCCAGACCCGTCGCTGGCCCCGAGGACAGCAGCCGGAAGTCGTTGGCGATCCGCGTGAGCGTGACGCACAGCGTGCGCATCGCCCCCGAGAAGTCCGCCTGATCGGCTAGGCTCTGCATGCGCTCAAACAGGTTGTCCGATGTGCGCAGCTCCAGCCCAGTCAGCTGCATCAGCGTAGTGACCATATTGCGATGGTACTCTGGATGCGCATTTAGCCCGGTGCCGGTGGCCGTGCCGCCGATGCCTAGCTCGCGCAGCCGATCACCTGCCGCCTTGATCCGCTCGCCGTCGCGCCGGACCGCCCGGCCGTAGGCCGCGAACTCCTGCCCCAGCCGCACTGGCACGGCATCCTGAAGATGCGTGCGGCCGGACTTAACCACATCGTCGAACTCCTCGCCCTTCTGCTCCAGCGCAAACGCGAGGCCGCTGATGGTGTCCAGCAGCTCGTCGAGCCGCCAGAGACAGCCCAGGCGCAGCGCCGTTGGGATCGTGTCGTTGGTGCTCTGGGCCATGTTCACGTGGTCGTTGGGGCTGACCGGCTTCTTGGGGTCGGTGATGTCGTAGCCGAGGATCTGGTTGGCTCGGTTGGCGATCACCTCGTTTACGTTCATGTTGTGCGAGGTGCCTGCGCCCGCCTGGAAGGGGTCAACCACGAACTGATCGGTGTGCTTGCCCTCGATCACCTCGTCGGCAGCCTTTACAATGGCCGCGGTCATCTCATCGTCAAGCAGCCCAAGGGCGTTGTTCACTTGGGCGGCGGCTTTCTTGATCGTTGCCATCGACCAGATAAAGGCTGGATATTGCTTCAACCCACTGATGGGGAAATTCTGCACCGCCCGCTGAGTCTGTGCGCCATACAGAGCCTGCGCTGGCACCTGCATCTCACCGAGCGAATCTTTCTCAACGCGATACTCGTTGGACATTGCAACTCCTCCTAAGGATAGTTCTGCACGGCCAATTATACGGCTGCGCTCGCTCCTGTGCAAAACACGGCCACTTGCGCCTGTCGCAACTTTGCGGTAAGGTGCTGCGCTGGTGAATAGCGCCCATGACGCTCTATGCTATACAAGGAGCCTGTATGCGCAGATGGATTCATTGGTTGTTGATCGCTGCCCTGGCGCTGCTGCTCACCGTGCGCCTGGTTGGCTTCGGCGCACGCATGCTGCAGACGCTGCGCTTCCCCTATCAGTATGATCCGACCGAGGGCATCGTGCTTAGCGAGGTGCGCCTGCTGGCCAGCGGCGAGAATATCTATGCGCCCTTTACGCCAGAGCGCTTTGTCTCTGGCCCTTATCCGCCGGTCTACTATGCGGCGCTGGCCCTGCCGATGAAGCTGTTTGGCCCGTCGTTCACCTGGGGGCGGCTGGCGGCGCTGGCGGCGGCGCTGGCGATCAGTGCGCTGCTGTGGCTGATCGTTGCGCGCCGCGCTGGCCGCTGGTGGGCGCTGCTGCCCGCAAGCCTCTGGCTGGCAAGCACGCCGCTGCTGGTCTGGGGCAATCGTCTCAAGCCCGATCTGTGGGCGGTGGCCTTTGCGCTCGCCGCGCTGACTGTGTTCGATGCCGACCGCCGCCGCTTGTTCTGGACGGCGCTGCTCTGCGCGCTGGCCGGCTATAGCAAGCAGTCGGCGCTGGCCGCTCCGCTTGCGATTATGCTGACGCTGCTCCTGCAGCAGCCGCGGGCCGCCTGGCGCTTCGCTGGCTGGATGCTGGTGCTGGTGGCGGTGCCGTTTGCCCTGCTCGATCTGCTCACACGCCACGGCTTCTATATCCATATGATCGATTTTCACGCCCTGCCCTGGTCGGCGCAGCGCTGGCTCGGCCTGCTCGCCGATATGGCCGCCTTCCACTGGGCGCTGGCCCTCGCCAGCCTGGCGCTGGTGCCGTTGGTCCTGCGCCGCAGCCACCCCGATCTGCTCTGGGGCCTGTACGTGCCGCTGGCGGCGCTAGGCACGTTCTCCGGCGGCACCTTCGGCGGCTTTCACAACCACACGCTCGAGTTTCTTGCTGCGATCTGCCTCGGCACCGGCCTGCTGCTCGCCTGGACGCTTCAGTCCGATCAGCAGTACGCGCGCACGGCCCTGCTGGCGCTGCTGCTCGTCCAGCTTGCCCTCTGGTGGCGCACGCCCGACTGGCTGCGCTGGGAGCTGGGCAACCTGCCCACGCCCGAGCGCCGCACGCGCATGGATAACCTCGCCCGCCTTGTCGCCGATCAGCCACAGCCCGTCTGGAGCAGCAACATCGGCCTGCTTGTCACCACCGGCCAGCCGCTCCGCTATAACGATCCGCTGATCATGGCCCAGTCGGCTATGCTCGGCTGGTGGGACGAGCGCGCCTTCGTGGACACTATTCGTCAGCAGCGCTATGGCCTGATCCTCTGGCGCGGCGATCTCGATCAGACCGGCCGCCCCAACGATCTTTCGCCAGCTATGTTCGACGCTATTCAGCAGTTCTATGCGATCAAGTACCGCGATCTGGAGTTTGTCTACGCCCCGCGTCCGTGAGGTGCTGCTCACGTGTGTTGTATGGGTGGATGCAGCGTGCGCTATGCTCGGCGGCCTGCTGTTGCAGAGCCAGGCGCTGCGGCGTCCCGACCGCGCGGCGAGCGCCGCGCCATGCAG
>JABXJS010000251.1 GCA_013538855.1 Herpetosiphonaceae bacterium | reverse complement strand
GGTTCCTTTCTTGGTTGGCACCACAAAGGATACCGCACGATTCGGCCGCCACACCGTTTACCCTGGCCCCAGGGAGTCCTGTGATCTACTGATACTACAAAGTATCGTTCGAAAAGATTGATCACCTATGCTCTCCCCCTTTAGTGGTATAGTATACAACGATTGTTACGATATACTAGAGGCTACTAGAACAAAACAAGAGAACGTTTTGCGACAGAGGAGTACCGCTAGCGTACTGCTCTGTTTTGTGTAGTTTTCATTTGACATGTAAGTAGGCCATGACAGCCACACCACTTGCTTACAGAGTTGAATAGAGCACAAGGGAAGGTATCGCTATCCGTCTGAGTTGATCCAACTCACTACCACATCATTCACGGCACAGACCATGCTCGTCTGATGTTGGAGCTACCATGACGTACAAAAACTCACGCCTCAAAGGCTTCTACCAGCTGGCCCCAGCTGATAGACTCAAAGCCGTGGGGGCCTTCGATGGTCTGAACACCGCAGACCTCGAGGCGCTCTCCGGGTCAGATGCCCTTCCCATCGACCGCGCCGATAAGATGATCGAAAATGTCATCGGCACATTCAGTCTCCCGCTCGGTATTGCGACAAACTTCTTAATCAATGGCCGCGATATCCTCATCCCAATGGTTGTTGAGGAGCCATCAATCGTCGCTGGGGCCTCGTATGCCGCCAAAATGATTCGGGCTGGCGGCGGGTTCCAAGCCAGCAGCACCGCCTCGATCATGATTGGCCAAGTGCAGCTAGTTGGCATCGCCGCGCCTGAAGGTGCCAAGCATCAGATCCTTGCGCACCGTAATGAACTGCTGGAGCTAGCTAATCGCCAGAGCACGTCGATCACCGGTCTTGGCGGTGGAGCGCTCGATATCGAGGTGCACACCTTCCCGACCAGCCCAATGGGTTCTATGGTGGTCGTCCACCTGCTCATCGACTGCCTTGATGCCATGGGCGCAAACGCCACAAACACTATGGCCGAGGCGATCGCCCCCCGCCTTGAAGCAATCACCGGCGGACGCGCCTATCTGCGCATCCTCTCTAACCTCACCGACCGCCGTCTGGCGCGCGCACGCGCCGTGGTGCCACCGCATGCGCTAGCCCGCGACGGCATAAGCGGCGACGAGGTCATCGAGGGCATCTTATGGGCTGCTGCGTTTGCCGCTGTCGATCCATATCGCGCCACCACGCACAACAAAGGCATCTTGAATGGCATAGACCCCGTGCTGCTCGCCACAGGTCAAGACTGGCGCGCCGTCGAAGCAGGCGCGCACGCCTACGCCGCCCGCTCCGGCACCTACACCTCGCTGAGCGCTTGGGAGCGCGACGCCGACGGCAACCTCGTAGGCACCCTAGAGCTACCGCTGGCCGTTGGCATTATTGGCGGTGCGATTAAAGTGCATCCAACTAGCCAAGCGGCGCTCAAGTTGCTGAATGTCAAGTCGGCCCGTGAGCTAGCAGAAATCTGTGCCTGCAGCGGCCTTGCATCAAACCTCGCAGCGCTCCGTGCGCTATCGATGGAGGGGATTCAGCGCGGCCATATGGCGCTACACGCCCGCCAAATTGCCATGGGCGCAGGCGCACCACCAGAACTTGTTGATCTCGTTACGTCCAAACTCATTGAGGAGCGCACGATTAAGCTCAGCCGTGCCAAAGCCATCGTTCATGAGCTAACTAGCCATGAACATGTGCTAGAGGCCAGATAGAACGCTTGATCAACCAGCCCGTCAGTGCACAACCCGACTGTATCTCTGCACTTTTCAACGAGGTTCAACTGATGAATTCCTTAGATACGCTACCACGTGAGTGTGAAGTTGGCGGACAGAGCAAACTTCAGCCCGCAGTCACCTTCCAGACCACGAACTTTCAGTTTGCCCGCCTCAGCCAGCATGATTTCGCGTGCGCGCACCTGCCTGGTGTGAAATTCACCATGGCCGACCTCTCGCAGGCCAACTTTGCTGGGGCAAACCTGCAACAGTGTCTTTTTCATCGTGCACGGATGCAAGGTGTGAACTGCGCAGAGGCCAATATGCAGCAGGTCGATCTCTCGCAGGCACAGTGTAGTGCGGCCAACTTCACTGCCGCAAACTTGGCCGGTGCCAATTTAAACATGGCGCAGTTCCAAGACGCTGTTATGGCCTACGCCAATCTCAACGGTGTGCGCACAGGCCGTGGCGGACATTTCGCCCGCCAGCCCACGAACTTTAGGAATGCGGACCTCACCGGCGCTGATCTACGCAATGCCGACCTGCGCGGCACAATTTTGACTGGGGCAAAGCTCAGCGCCGCTCGCTACAATCCAGCAACCCTGTGGCCAAGCAATTTTGACATAGCCCAGCATGGCCTTATCTTTGAAGATTAACGGTTGCACGCCGTTTTGAGCTACTTTTCAATATATAAGGACGTTGATCAACTCATGCATGTACAGGAATCAACAGTTCAACCACACATCAACAAACAACTGCTACCACCTGGCTCCATGGGCCTGCCCCTGCTTGGTGAAAGCCTAGAACTCTTTTTTGACAAAGACTTCATTGAAAAACGTCGTACAAAATACGGCTCGATTTTCAAAACCCATATACTAGGTCATCCAACTGTATGCATGGTTGGGCCAGAAGCAGTGCGATTTGTTTTATCCAGTCATATGGATCACTTCGCCTGGGGCAGCGGGTGGCCAGCATCGTTCGAGAAAATACTCGGCCACTCGCTCATTTTTCAAGATGGCGAGGAGCATCGCCGCAACCGCCAGCTCTTGATGCCAGCATTTCAGAGCAAGGCCCTTGCTGGCTACTTCGATACTATGCAAGCAACAGTCAGCAAGTATCTAGCGATGTGGGAGCAGCAGCGCGAATTAACCTGGTACACCGCATTCAAACAGGCCACCTTCGACATCGGCAGCCAGATCTTACTCGGCGCAAACCCAGGTGAAGAGGTAGCCTACCTCAGCCACCTCTCCGAGGTCATGACGCAGGGGATGTACGCTCCACCTTGGGGGAAACACCTACCAACACCGTTTGGCCGAGCAATCAAGGCTCGCAGAAAAATCCTTGCACACGTGCGCAAGGTTGTGCAAAAGCGCCAGCAACAGCCAACCAATGACGCACTCAGCATGTTAATTGGTGCTAAGGATGAAGAAGGCAATAGCCTTACATTTGAAGAGTTGACAACCCAAGCGCTGCTGCTGCTGTTTGCCTCGCACGAGACAATGACAGCAATGCTGACATGCGCATGTCGTGAGCTAACGCTGCACCCCGATGTGCTCCAGCGTGCACGTGATGAGCAGCTGCGGTTGGCTGCACAGGGACCAATCACATTCGAGCAACTCAAAGCCATGCCCTATCTCGATCAGATTATGCGTGAGGTTGAGCGCCTACGCGCACCTGGCATCGGCGGCTTTCGAGGGGTTGTTAAGCCGTTCGAGTTCAACGGCTACACTGTTCCAGCTGGTTGGCGTGTACTCTACAGCACGTATGGAACACACCGCACCGAAAGTGTCTACCCTGATCCGGAGCGCTTTGATCCAGACCGTTTCAGTCCAGAGCGCGCCGAGCACAAGCAGCAAGCCTTTAGTCTTGTTGGTTTTGGGGGCGGACCGCGCATCTGTATGGGCTTTGGATTCGCCCAAATGGAGATGAAGCTGCTGCTCGCGCACTTGCTACGCAGCTACCAGTGGGATCTTTTGCCACATCAAAACCTTGATGTTGTACTGTTCCCAGCACTCAAGCCAAAAGACGGCCTCAAGGTATACTTCCGGCGCTGGTACCCTGAGCGTAAGCACGACCAAGCGCTGGCCGAGACAACGCCAGCGGCCGATGCGCTGCCTACAACCGAGCACGCACAGGTGCAGCGGTGCCCATACAGCGGCGCAGTAATCAGTTAAAACACCGCCTACACCCCAAAACAGCGGCCCACCTCATCTAACGAGGTGGACCGCTGTTTTGGACGGAAACAGGGTCGCTAGTTTGGCTCCCAAACCGCCTCACCACTAAGAATGCGCCGCATCTGCTGTGAAAAACGCTGGATCTGTAACGGCTTACCAATAAACCCGTCAAAGCCGGAGCGCCGCGCCAGGTCTACGTTTTCTGGGCTGTTGTGGGCTGTGACCGCGATGATCCGCACCTCACGGAACCCAGGACTCTGACGCATCAGACGAATCAGCTGCATGCCATGCAGCGTCGGCAGCTGGAGATCGAGCAGAACAACATCAAGGCGGCTTTGCAGACAGTCCTGCAGAGCTGGCAGCAGATCCCGCCCCCATGTATCTGGAGGCAAATCATGGGTGCTGACACCGAGATCTTCTTTGAGCAGGGTTTCCATGACCAAACGATCATCGGGGTTATCGTCGACAACGACAAAGTGGGTGTACGTCGTGTGGGCCATGGCAACCTCCTTTCGGAAGGTGGATGGAATGACCAGTGTTCAGGCTGTCGGCGAAAATAACGTGGTTAATTATTATATCATGTAATCTCAGTAGATCACAGGATTGGCTCGGGTGGCGTGTAGGGTCGGTACGGTGCGAGCGGGATAGCCCGAACCATGCCGTAGATGGCCGTTACGGCATC
>JABXJS010000250.1 GCA_013538855.1 Herpetosiphonaceae bacterium | reverse complement strand
GATGCCGTAACGGCCATCTACGGCATGGTTCGGGCTATCCCGCTCGCACCGTACCGACCCTACACGCCACCCGAGCCAATCCTGTGATCTACTGAGCATGGCAACACCAGCATTTGCAGTCAGCCCACAGCCGCTTGATCCCGCGCCACTGACGGCGCTGGTCAGCGACCCTGGCCATGGGGCCATTGTGACCTTTGCCGGCGTTGCCCGCAACAACTTTGCAGGCCGGGCCACCGCCTACCTAGAGTACGAAGCCTACGCCGAGATGGCCGTCGGCGTCTTCGAGCAGCTGGCAGTGGAGGCCAAGGAGCGCTTCGCTGTTGGCGCGGTGGCCATCCACCACCGCACCGGCGTGCTGCAGATCGGCGAGACAGCGGTGATCATCGCTGTTGGCGCGCCGCATCGCCCAGCCGCCTTCGCCGCCGCAGCCTACTTGATGGATCGTATCAAAGAGGTCGCGCCAATCTGGAAGTGTGAGCACTGGGCCGATGGCACAGCTGAGTGGATCGGCAACGAGCACACTCGCCCACACTAGCGCCTGCTGCAACGGGGCCGCAGGCTTTCGACTTTGCCTAGAGGATGCACATGACGTGGTTAGGACGACTGGCTCGTTGGTGGTGGCGCGCGCTGCTGCTGCTGGCCTGTATTGCTGGGTTGCTGCTGTTGGGCCTGCTCCTGCTGCCCTACACAAACCTGCTGCCCGTCCCCGCGCTCCAGGCGCTTGACCCACCTCCAGGCGCTGTCGATGTCTCGCCACGCCGCCCGCTGCAGATGCAGTTCTCGACACCGATGGATCAGACCAGCGTTGAACAGGCGTTCCAGGTAACACCAAGCCTCCCTGGTAGCTGGAGCTGGCCACGGCCTGATCTGGCAGTCTGGCAGCCTGATCAAGCTTGGCATCCAGCTACGACCTACACGCTGCAGCTCGATACCAACGCCCGCTCGCGTGTGTTTCAGCACTTGCCACAAGCGCAGGCATGGCAGTTCAGCACCGCCGCTGCCCCCACCGTCACGCTGCACTGGCCGCCATCGAACGCGCTCGTCGATGTGCACACAGCGCTGGCCGTGCAGTTCGACCGTGCAATCTCGGCAACCGCCAGTCTGACCGCCCCGCTGACGCTGACGCCGTCGGCTCCGCTCATGGTTCAGTGGCTCGATGATTACACCGTCATCGCCCGCGCCGATCTGGCTCCTGGCACGCTCTACACCTCGACCATCGCACCTGTAACAGATGGGTTTGGCACACCGCTGGAGCCAACCGACTGGCATTTTTCTACAACATGGCCCACGCTCGTCGATGTACAGCCAGCAGCATCAAGCCGCATCACCGCTACCGAAGCGCTGACATGGCAGTGGCAGGGCATCTTTGCGCCGACAACACTGCGTGCGCTCACCACAGCTGTGCAGCTAACGCCACCGATCAGCGGCACATGGCGCAGCAGCATCAAGGATGGGACCACGCTGCTCGCATTCAGCCCGCACCAGCCATGGCCAGCCAGCGGCATCACCGCCACCCTGCAGACGAATACGGAGACCACCGAGTGGCATTGGACCACGGCGCAGCCGGTCGCGCTGGTCGCCACCTTGCCTGGCAGCGGCGGCACGCTCGATCCACGCGCCGCTATTCGCCTGATCTTCAGCGCGCCGCCAAACAGCCCGCGCTTGCGCAGCAGCCTAAGCCTTGAGCCAGCTGTCAGTAATCTGACGCTGGACATCGACGAGACCCAAGCGCGCTTGAGCGGTGACTTTCAGCCCAGCACCGCCTACACGCTCACCATCAATCTTGATGCTCAGGCCCCGCCGCTCAGCCTGCCCTTTGTCACAAGCGCGCAGCACAGCGAGCTGCAGCTGCTCGATGGAGACCAGCCCTGGAGCATCTGGCGGCCGGGCACGGTGCCAACGATCACGCTCAGCGCGCCAAGCTTAAGCGCAACCCAGGCGCAGCTGTATCCGCTAGATCGGGCGCTGCTGCTCACCAGCCTGCGCGACTCGCTGGACAGCTTCGATCCGCAGCGCTTTAACCTCAGCCCGCTCACCACGTGGTCGCTCAGCGACACCGCCCAGGTTACGCTGGCGCTCACGCCGACGCTCGATGCAGCCCAAAGCGCATTTTTGTTCGAGGCGCAGGATCAGCACAGCGGTCAGCGCATCCAGCAGATCATTGTGCGCAGCCCCTATCTGACCCAGCTGACGATCGGCGGCACCAGCGCCGATGTGCTGGTGCTAGATGCGCAGACCGGCGCACCGGTGCCGAATGTGCCGCTGGTGCTGCTGAGCAATGGCTCGCAGGTAGCCGTGGGCCAGACGGGCCTTGATGGCAGCTGGATCACCAGCTGGACGCCAGGCATCCACCCCGATGCGGTCATCGGCGGCGATGATGCAGCGCTGGCCTGGGCACCAGCGCCGACCAGCCTGTTAACCCCCGTTGAGCCAGCGATCACCGCAGCGCTCGATACCGATGTCGTTCACGTTGGCCAGCGCGTCCAGATTTGGGGCACAGCGACAAAAAGCCAGACCGATCAGCGCACGAGCCTGCCGCTCCAGCTGCTGGCGCTGCCTGATCAGCGGCTCGTGGCCCAGCAGAGTTTGAACATTGACCCAAGCGGCGCGTTCTCAACCACGCTTGATATGCACCTCAACACGCCGCCAGGAGCGTATCGCGTGCACATCGGCGCAGACTATGCGCTGCCGCTCTTTGTTGACCCGCCACCGCCGAGCGGCTGGCAGCTGCGCACGCCAAGCTATGTCCAGCCAGGCACGGTGCTGCAGAGCGAGCTGCTGCTGCGCAGCGCCAACCAGCAGCCGCTGAGCTACCAGGTTGTCGATTGGCAGGCGAGCACGCCCGATGGGAGCCTCAACAGCCAGGGCACGCTGATCACAGACGCCACTGGAGCTGCCGTCCTCAACCTGCCGCTGCCCGCCGATCTGGCCGCCGACCAGCTGCAGCTGCGGCTGCACTACGATCAGCGCACCCTCGTGCGCACACTGCCCATTAAGGCCCAGCGCACACTGCAACTCACCATCGATCAGGCAGTGGTTCAAACAGGCGCAACGCTCATGCTCACCGCCACGCTGGTCGATGCCACCGGTCAGCCGCTCAACGACCAGCCAGTCGAGATTGAGCTACAGAGCGATACCCTCACCCAGCAGCTCACTGGCCGCACCGATGCCGCCGGACGGCTCGTGCTGCCATGGCGCGCCCGCGAAGCTGGCACATGGGCAGTGCAAGCAAGCAGCCCCGGCGCAGACCCAACCACGCTGACGGTCTGGGCGCTGCGCGGCGGGTTCCGCAGCTGGAGCAGCGCCGAGCGTGATCTGATCGCTATCAGCCAAACGAGCCTGGCCGCCGCTGTGCCACTGCAGCTGGTGCCGCTGGTGCCAGCCAGCGACGGTCTGATCCGGCTCACATGGCTGATCGATGGCCAGCTTAGCACCAGCCAGCACGCTTGGCGCGCCAGTATTCCGCTCCAGATCATCCCGCCAACCGATCAGCCAGGCCGCTACGCGCTCCAGATCACGATCATCAGCAACGAGCAAGGCCAGCTGCGCGTGCGCACCACCCAGCGCAGCATCAGCATCCGCCCAGCAGCAACGGTCGCTATCAGCACGAATGTGCAGACCAATACCTTGCGCATCAGCACAACCGATCAGCTTGGTCAGCCGCTCTCGGGCACGCTCAACCTGCTGCTGCCAACAGCCGCCGCACGTCCAACGCAGCTCATCAGTGCCACCACGGGCGTGCTCAGCGTGACACTGCCGCCGCAGCCAAACGCCGACCGCGTGCTCGGCCTGTTCAACACAGCCGGGGGCAGTCAGCTGCTCCAGCAGCTGCTCGACCAGCCGGGACCACCGACGGTTGACGTGTTCTGGCCACCGGCGCTCCAGTGGACCGATGAGACCTCGCTCAGTGTCCGCCTCAGCACGCTGCATCAGCCAACAGCGCTCAGCGTCACTGCCACCCTCAGCGCAACGCCTGGGCTGCTGCTGACGCCCAGCGTGCAGCGTTGGAGTGTGCCGCCAGGCAGCACCAGCATCGCCCGCTGGTCGCTCGGCGCTGCGCAGGCCGGCACGCACAGCCTGACGCTAACGCTCGATATTGGCCCTGATCATAGTGTGCTGACCCACACGCTGCACGTCGAGCCGTTTCAGGTTAGCCAGCCGCTGCGCACCAGCCAGCTGATCACACAGTCAACCCAGCTCAGCGCAACACTGCCGATCTCGGCCAGCTACGGCAGTGCGCAGATCATCGCCGCACCGGGTCTCGATGGGCTGCTGGCGGCCAGCAGCTCGATGGATACCAGCAACACGCCACTGGCCACCGCCGGTCGCATCGCGCTCGCGCAGACCAGTGGCATCACGCCCTCGATTAACCGCGACATCGCGCTGCTGCTTGGCAGTCGCAACAGCGATGGCGGCTGGAGCTGGGACGCTGGTCCATCCGACCCGCTGATCTCGGCCCTGATTGTGCGCATGGTTTCGGCTGGTCCAGCCAGTCCCGGCCTCGATCAGGTGCTTAATCCGGCCCTAGACTACCTGAGCGCCCAGCTAGAGCGCCCACAGCCTGTCACGGTGCAGGCGGCGATCTTGGCCGCGCTTGCTCGGCAACAGCGCAATGTCGGCGCGCAGATCGTCGACCTGCTGGAGCGCAACACAGCGCCGCCGCTCAGCCAGCTGCTGCTCATTCGTGCGCTGCTCGATCTGCGGCGTGAGCGTCAGGCCGCCCAGGCCGCCGCCCAGCTCAGCGAGCAGCAAATCTGGCAGCAGCCAAGCAGCGAGCTGTGGGCCACTCCGGCGCTGCGCGCGGCGCTCTGGGGCCAGATTCTCTTGCGCACCGACACCGACAGCCCCGAGCTAGCCGCAAGCATCCGGCTGCTGGCCGCATCCTGGCAGGGCAACGGCTGGGGCGATCCGCTCGCGACCACCGAGGCGCTGATGCTGTTCCAGGCGCTGCCGGGGGCCTCACGCCGCCCAGTGCCATACGAGCTAACGACGCCGCAGCAGCGCTACACTGGCACCGCACCATTCAGCTTCACCAGCAGCCTCAGCACCACTCAGCCCCTAACCTGGACGCTGAACAGCCACGGGCCGGTCTCAATCGCCACGCTGCTGCACGCGCCAGAACACACCACCAGTGCTGTGCTCAATGTGTGGGGCCAGCTGCGCTCGCCAGTCACCGGCCAGCGCCTAAGCAGTCCACAGGTTAACCAGCCGGTCCTCATCGACTGGCTGGTGCTCGTGCGCGAGCCGCTGCCATACGTTGAGATCACGCTACCGAGCCTTAGCGGCCTGCTGATCGAATCAAGCAGCACGCCGCAGCTGGACTACAGCGCCGGCGTTGTGCACGCCCGCAGCCTCGTGCCTGGCGTCTACCATATCACGCTGGCCGGACGCCTGACACTGCCAGGCGTGCTACACTGGACAGCAGTTCAATCGCGAAGTGGCGGCCGCTCGCTTAGCGTAGCCAGCGATCTCGCGCCGATCCACGTCCAGCCTTAAGGAAAGTATCGGTATGCTCATCACCATTGATATTGGCAACACCAACACAAAAATCGCCGCCTACGTGGGCAGCAATCGCGTGGCGCACTGGCGGCTCTCCACCCAGCGCCATAAGCTCACCGACGAGTACGCCGTTTTGGTGCGCAGCCTCTTCGAGCTGCAAGGCATCGACATCACGCAGATCGAGGGCTGCGCGATCTCATGCGTCGTGCCGCCGCTCACCGGCGTCTTTACCGAGCTAAGCCGCAGCTACCTCAACGTTGAGCCGGTCGTCATCGGCCCAGGCATCAAAACCGGTATGCGCCTGCTAATTGATACGCCGCGCGAGTTAGGCGCTGATCGCGTCGCAAATTCGGTGGCGGCTTTTCGGCGCTACGGCGGCCCCGTGATCGCCATCGCCTTCGGCACCGCCACCGCGTTCGATGTTATCTCAGCGGATGGCGACTATATCGGCGGCGCGATCGCACCGGGCATCGGCATCTCCGCCGAGGCGCTGTTCCGCGCCGCCGCGAAGCTCTATCAGGTTGAGCTAACCCGGCCGCCGCGCGTGATCGGCAAAAATACTATGCACTATATGCAGTCGGGCATTGTGCTCGGCTACGCGGGCTTGGTCGAGGGCCTGATCACGCGCATGTGGCAGGAGCTGGGCCAGCGCGGCATCGTTGTTGCTACCGGCGGCCAGGCCGAGGTGATCGCTGATATCATCGCCGGCGAGACGCAAGTGATCGACCATGTGGACCCTTGGCTCACGCACGAGGGCCTACAGCTTATCTATCACATTAATCGCGGCAGCGCGCTTTGACGCACCTCTAGCCCAATGCTAGAATACGCCCCGGCGCATACGAAGGAGTTCCCATGCAGCCTTTGGCGGAAAAAAAGATTGTTCTCGGGGTGACTGGTGGCATCGCCGCGTATAAGGTCGTGCAGCTGGCCCGCAACTTAACGCTCCAGGGAGCGCTCGTCGATGTGGTCATGACCGCCGAGGCCACCAAGTTTGTCACGCCGCTCACCTTTCAAGCGCTCACGCACCGGCCGGTCTATACCGATATGTGGCAGATGAGCAACGACGCCGACATCAGCCATGTGACGCTCGGCGATCGCGCCGATCTGGTCGTGATCGCCCCAGCGACTGCCAACACGATCGCCAAGCTCGCCGCAGGCTTCAGCGACGATATGCTCACCACCACTGTGCTGGCCACCACCGCACCGGTGCTGCTCGCGCCAGCCATGAACGTCAATATGTGGGCCAATCCGGCCACCCAGGCCAACCTCGCCACCTTGCGCCAGCGCAGCATGCTGGTGGTGGAGCCAGAGTCCGGTCGCATGGCCGAGCCAATGGTCGGCGTCGGGCGGCTGGCCGCCATCGAGCGGATCGAGGCGGAGATCAGCGCGCTGCTTGGGCGCGTCGGCGGGCCGCTGAGCGGCTGGAATATTGTTGTTACCGCCGGCGGCACCCACGAGCCGATCGATCCGGTGCGCTTCATCGGCAACCATTCATCAGGCGCGATGGGCTATGCCCTCGCCACCGTCGCACGTGATCTCGGCGCAACCGTGACGCTGATCACCGGCCCGGCCAGCGCACCACTGCCGCTCGCCGTTCAGGTTGTGCGCGTTGAGACAGCGCAGGAGATGCACGCCGCCGTGCACGCCGCTGTGCCCAGCGCCGATATGCTGATCATGGCCGCCGCTGTGGCCGACTACCGGCCCCAGACCGTCGCCGCTGAAAAAATCAAGAAAACTGCCAGCGGTGGCGAGCAGCGCAGCCTCGAGCTAACCCACACCATCGACATCCTCGGCAGCCTACGCGACACCACCAGCGTGATTAAAGTCGGCTTCGCTGCCGAGACACGCGCCATCGCTGAGTATGCCCAAGACAAGCTGCGCCGCAAAGGACTCGACCTCATCGTCGCCAACGATGCGCGCACAGCACTCGGCGCAAGCGACAACGCCGTCACCGTCTATGCACCGGACGGCACAGCATGGGAGATCGCGCGCCAGCCAAAGGCGCAGGTCGCCGCCCAGATCTTTGATATTCTTCTCCAGCGCTGGCCCACGCCACGCCGTTGGACTCAATCGGATACAACAGACAGCCATGAGTGAATCGAAGCAAGGACCAAAAACGCAACCAAAGCCATCAACTGCCCGCCCAGCCGCCCAGCCGCCACAGGTCTCAAACGAAGAGATTCACAGCCTCATCACGGCGCTCGATGATCCAACCGATGAGCGCTACGCCTACGCCGAGGATGAGCTGATCATGCTTGGGCCACAGGCCGTGCCCTTTCTCATCGAGGCGCTCAGCGATCAACAGCCATGGCTGCGCTCCTACCGCGCCGCCGAGGCCCTGGGTCAGATCGGCGACGGCCGCGCTAGCCGCCCGCTCATCGCCGCCCTGCGCCACCCCAACAGCAATGTGCGCTGGGGCGTCGTGCGGGCGCTGGCGAAGGTCGGCGACAGCCGCGCCCTGCTGCCGCTCCGGCGCATCGCCCGCTCGGATCGGGCCAAAACAAGCTGGGGCGAGTCCGTGGCCTCCGCTGGGCAGATCGCCCTCAACGAAATGAGCAGCCGCAGCGCCATGCTGCGCCTCTCCGATCCGATCAAGATCGCTGTGCTGGTTGCCGTGGCGCTGTTTGCGCTCTGGCTGGCCACCGATCGCGTCCAGGCCTTCCGGCAGGCTATCGACAAGCCCGAGACTGCCGCGATCTGGGGCACGCAGGTTGTGCCCGTCATCCCAACGGTGCAGCCTGAGACCAGCGCTGAGGGCGATGACAACGCTGACATTGACGGCGCAGAAACGCCCACCCCGACGCTCGATCTGGCCAACACTACGCCCACCGCCAGCGCAGCGATCACCGCTACGGTGACATCGCCAACGGGCAATGTCCGCCCACAGCCAAATACCAACAACGACCCGATCACCCAGGTCAAGCAGGGCGATGTGGTCGAGATTGTCGAGCGCGCCGGCGACTGGTATCGCATTCAGCTCCCCAACGGCACCGGCACTGGCTGGATCGCCAGCAGCTTGGTCACGCCACCCACTGGGCCTGTGCCTACCGCCAGCCCCGAGAACTAAATCCAGCGCTGGCTTGCACCGCCGCAGCGCTGGCTCTGCTTGCTGCGGCGGCGGTTTTTTTAGGATGGCAAGCGCGCTGGTTAACTCCCGTTGGCGCACGTCACCCACGCGCATCGCCCGCCCGCCAGCGCCGCGCCACCACGGCCTAGCCCACTGCTCACGCCATCGCACGGCAGCTTGCGGCGGCCCCGCCACGGCGACGCGCCCTTGAGCGTGCGCTCGACCACCAGCGCCAGGCCACTGCGCGCCCGCCTGCGCCCCAGCACTGCGCGCCATTCAGAAAACCATTGCGCGGCCCGCCGCAAGCGCCTGCGTTGACTTTGTAGCAACCATGTGCTAGCTTCAATAGTGGCGCTTTCGCACGCCACCACAGACTACCTAACGTTAAGGAAGCATCCATGCATAGCGATGTTGTTAGCATCATCTTTGGGATGAAGGTGCGCCAGGCGCGGATGGAGGCCAACCTGAGCCTGTCCGAGTTTGCCGCACGCAGCGATCTCTCGCCCTCGTATGTCACGGAGATTGAGAAAGGCCGCAAGTACCCAAAGACCGATAAGATCATGAAGATGGCACACGTGCTGGGCAAAGACTACGACGATCTCGTGTCGATCCGGCTTGATCCGTCGCTGCGCCACCTCGAAACGGTGCTCTCCTCACCACTGCTGCGCACCTTCCCGTTCGAAGAGTTCGACCTCGATATCAGCGACTTCACCGGCCTGCTCACACGCGCCCCCGACAAGGCCAGCGCGCTGCTGCACGCGATTGTCGAGATCGCCCGCCAGTACGATATGAAGGACGAGCATTTTCTGCGCGCCGCGCTGCGCTCCTATCAGGAAATCCACGATAACTATTTTCCCGAGCTAGAGGAGGCCGCCCGGCGCTTCGCGCAGCGCTACGAGCTAGACCGCGCGGATTCGATCCCGCTTGAGCGCCTGCGCGATCTGCTCTGCGACACCTTCGGCTACGAGATCGATGACTCGCTGCTGGCTCAAATGCCCACGCTGGCGCGCTACCGGGCGGTGTTCTTCGAGCAGCCACGCCCGCGCCTGCTGCTCAACCGCACGCTGCTGCCAATGCAGGTCAAGTTTGTGCTGGCCCGTGAGCTGGGCTACATTTACCTGGGCATCAGCGAGCGCTCGCACACCTCCACGCCCGATCAGGTCGACTCGTTTCAGCAGGTCTACAACGATTTTCGCGCCGCCTACTTCGCCGGCGCACTGCTGATGCCTGCCGAGCGCGTCGTGAGCAATCTGCGCAGCTTCTTTCAGCGCGCCACATGGCAGCCCGAGCAGCTCGCAGCCATGCTTAGCGCCTACGATGTAACGCCGGAGATGCTGCTCTACCGCTTCAGCGAGATTATTCCACAGCACTTCAACACACGCCTCCATTTCCTGCGCTTTCACCACAGCGGCGGCGAGTACCGGCTCGTCAAGCGGCTCAATATGAACAAACTGCTGCTGCCCAGCGGCATCGGCCTGCACGAGCACTACTGCCGCCGCTGGCTCTCCTCACGGCTGCTGATGGAGCTTCAGGCCGCCGCGCAGGACCAGCGCCGCCCAATGCCCATCGTTGGCGCGCAGATCTCCGAGTTTCTCGACAGCGGCGACCGCTTCCTGTGCCTTGGGTTTGCGCGGCCGCTGGTGCTGAGCCCATCGGTCGGCTCGAGCGTTATCGTCGGCTTTCAGGTGACACCGGACCTGCACACCAGCATCCGCTTCATCAACGACCCGGCCATCCCGCTGACGGTGATCAACGAAACCTGCGAGCGCTGCCCGCTCACCGAGGAGCAGTGCATGGTTCGCGGCGCGCCGCCCAGCATCCTAACGCAGAAGCAGCGCACCGCCGAGCGCCAGGCGGCCCTAATCGATCTCCAAAAGCACTTCGGTCGCCAGTGAGTCTGGCGCTGGTTGATGCGAGGCGCGCTGCTTAACACGCGCTGTGCTGTGCAAGCATCTGGCCGCGCCATGCGCTCGCAGCAGCAACCTACGCCACCGCAACGCGGACTGTGTGATCGTGCGCGTGCTGATTAAAGCGGCCCAGCAGGCTTACAGCTGCGGCCCGGGCAAAATCTCTCGCAAGCAGGGCTGGAGCGCATGAAAGCGCCGCTGCTGTGGATGCCCAAACGAAACCTCCTCGAAGCGCACACCGTCGATCACCCGGCTCATCGGAATATGCAGATGCCCGGAGACGACCGCGCGCGCCCGAAAGCGCAGGTGCCAGTCGCGGGTCAGCACCGTCCCGCACCAGATCGAGAAGCGCGGAATCGCTGGCAGCCAGACGGTGGCCGGATGCAGCGGAAAGTGGCTGACCAGGATGGTGTGGAAGGCCGGATCAATCTGCTCAAGGCGCGCCGCCGTAGCTGCACAGCGCGCCTGGCACCATGCGGCGCGCGAGGGGTAGGGATCGGGCCAGAGCACATGCTCATCGGCGCAGATCGTATCGGCGGCGGCGGCCCACTCAAGCGCCGCCGCCGGATCGAGGCCCAGCGGGGCCAGCGTGTAGTCATAGAGCATGAACAGCGGCGCGATGAGCGTGGGCGGGCCAGCGCCAGGCCAGCGTACATAGGCATCCTCCGGCGTCAGCACCCCATACGCACGGCAGATCTCGACTAGGCGCTGATACTTCGCCACACCGCGCAGCGTCTCGCCCAGCACCGTCCACAGATCGTGGTTGCCTGGCACCCAGATGACCTGGGCGAAGCGGCGCGTGAGCACATCGAGGCACAGCTGGAGGTGGGCCTGCGTCTCGCCCACGTCGCCGGCCACAATCAGCCAGTCGTCGGGGAAGCTTGGCAGCGCCTCCAGCGCCGCACGATTAGCCGGAATACCCAAATGTAAGTCACTAATCGCATACAAGCGCATTGCTAGTTCTCCTGGGGCCAAACAACGCCCAGCACAATATCATTGACATTGGTGAAGGTTGGACCTGGTGTCAAGGCCGCGCCGAGCGCCTGCCAGCAGCGCAGCGCTGTGTGCTCGGCTAAGACCTGGCGCACATCAAAGCCGTGTGCGGCCGCCTGGGCGACAGTGGCACCGGTTGCCACCGCGCCAGCGGCGGGGGTTGGCCCATCGCTGCCATCGGTGGCGATGGCCAGCAGCGCCGCATTGGGCACAGCGTGCAGCTCGACAGCGGCGGCCAGCGCCAGCTCCTGATTGCGGCCGCCAGCGCCACGCGCGCGCTCAGGCTCCGCGATAGTAACGGTGGTTTCGCCGCCTGCCAGCAGCAGTGTCGGACGCGATGCCTGCGTGGCGAGCGCACGCAGCTGACGCCCAAGCCGCCGACCAGCCACCGCCGCCTCGCCGTGCAGTGGTACCTGTTCACGCAGCACATGCCAGCCATCCTGACAGGCGCGCTGCTGCACCGCGTCCAGCGCCATAGCATTATCAGCAATAATGCGCTGCCGCACCTGCGACCAAAGCGCAGCCTGTGGCTTGGGTGTCTCGGACAGTTGCCCGGCTATGCCCGCCTGGAGGTGCGCGCGCACCGCGGCCGGAACCAAAGCACAAGCGTGCGCCTGCTCTAGCACCGCCCATGCATCGGCGTAGGTGGTTGGATCTGGCGCAGTCGGCCCGGAGCCAATCACGGCCAGGTCGTTGCCGAGCACATCGGAGACGGTCAGCGTCAGGATAGGGCAGGGCAGCAGCGCTGCCAGCTGGCCGCCCTTGAGGCGCTCGCAGTGCTTGCGCACCGTGTTCAGGGCCTGGATGGGCACACCAGCATGCAGCAGCACATCGGTGGTCGCCTGCAGCGCAGCCAGCGACAGGCCAGGCGCAGGATCGGTGAGCAGCGCCGACGCGCCGCCGGACAGCAGCACCAGGGCCATGTCCTGCGGCTGCACCAGCGCAGCCCAGGCGCGCAAGCGGGCGGCGGCCAGCACGCTGCGCATATCGGGCAGCGGATGGCCAGCTGTCAGCACCTGGAGCGGCGGGAGCGGCGGCCAATCCATGGCAGCGTCGCGGGTGATCACCACGCCGCCAGCAGCCAAATCGCCGCAGCGCTGCAGCGCGGCCCAGGCCATCGGCACGCTCGCTTTGCCGATGCTGAAGATAAACACACGGTCAGCAGGCGCGAGCGTCCAGTGCTGCTCGGCGCAGGCGAGCGTGCGCTGCTGGCGCTGAAGCGCCTGGAGCGTGGCAGCGGCCGGATCAACGGCCTGGATGGCCGTCTCTATCCAGCGCAGCAGCGCATCGGCAACCGGCAGCGCCAGCAGCGCCGGATTCTGCCATCGCAGGAATGAGTTTTGTTGTATCATACACCGTACTCCACCAATGGTATTGACATCAGGATACGCCAGCAGCACCAGCACACCATCCGCACTGTTGCATTGACGACCCACAGGAGATCGACCGCATCCATCAAGCCGCACAGCACAGCCGCGCAAGCCATACCAACAACCAGCAGCGGCTGAAGCAGACGGTTCCCGATGATTTTGTGGTAAGATTCAAAAGACGTGTATGGGCCTAATCAAGCGTCACATGCGCGGTCTATCTACGGAGGATTTCATGAATCTCGGCAGTTTCGCTTGGTTGGCAGTCTTTCCAGCGCTTGGGTTTCTCATTGTAGTGCATGAGCTTGGGCACTACTGGGTTGGGCGCAAAATGGGCATCAAGATCGAAGAGTTTGGGATTGGCTTCCCCCCACGGGCGAAGGTTCTCTTTGTGCGCAAGGGTGTCCCATTCACGCTCAACTGGCTACCAATAGGCGGATTTGTGCGCTTTGCTGGTGAGGAGGGCGGGTTTGACGACCCGGACAGTCTAGCATCAGCAGCGCCGCGCCGGCGTATTCCGGTGCTTGCGGCGGGGGTGATCGCCAACATCCTCGTAGCCATGTTCCTTTTCGGCCTGATCTTCGCCATCTGGGGCCGACCGATGGCCAACAGCGTCTCGGTCAGCGCGCCAGACGAGTATGCGCAGAGCGTCGGCTTTCAGGAAGATGATCGCATCATCTCGATCAATGGGCAAGCGATCACGAATCAAGAGCAAGTCAGCACGATCGTCGCCGACAGCAATGGCGCGCCCATGACGGTGGTGCTAGAGCGCGATGACCAGCAGCTGACCATCAACGCCGCGCCGAAGTATCGCGAGGACACGCAGAAGTACCTGTTTGGCATTGGGCTAGCGCCAACGCTGGAGCCGGTAAACATCTTCGCCGCCTTTGCCAACGGGGTAACCTATAGTCTGCGCGTGCTTGGCGACATGGTAATCGGCATCACCACGCTGCTAGCCGGGCTGCTGGGCTACGGCGAGAAGCCGAGCGGCGGCTTCGTCGGTCCGGTTGGGATTGCCCGCTTCACCGGGCGGGCGGCAATGTCAGGCTGGCAGACCTACCTAAGTCTCACGGCCGTGCTCAGCCTCAACCTGGCGCTCTTTAACATTTTGCCGCTGCCAGCACTCGACGGCAGCCGCATCGTCTTTGCGCTCATCGAGGCTGTGCGCCGCAAGCGCATCCCGCCCGAGCGCGAGGCGGTGGTCCATGCCGTCGGCATGATGGTGCTTTTAGGGCTGATGGTGATCATCACGCTCTCCGATGTTGGCAACATCATCAACGGCAACCCCGCCATTCCTATGCCTACCGCAACGCCCGGCGTTGTGGCACCAACCCCTGGGATCGCACCTTAATGGCCGGCCAAGAGCCAATCGTGCGCGCCAGCGAGCTAGGCGAGTATGAGTACTGTGCGCGCTCCTGGTGGCTGCACCACGTTGCGGGCTGGGAGACAGCTTACCCTGAGCGGCTTGAGCGCGGCACGCAGGCCCATGCGGCGCATGGGCGCACAGTTGCAGCGAGTCAGCGCTGGCTGATGGTGGGGCTGCTGTGCATAGGTCTCGCGCTGCTGTGGCTGCTGGTGCAATGATTTGGGTTGTTGGGCTGCTTGCAGTTGGGCTGCTGCTTGTGTGGCACAGTCTGCGTCTGCGTCAAGCGACGGGCCTGCCCTGGCGTCGCGTCGTCTATCAAGACACACAGCGCCGCCAGCTCACGCGGCCGCTCTACTCGGCGCGCTACCGTCTAACCGGGCAGCCCGACTACCTGCTTGGCGCAGACTCCATTCCAGTCGAAGTTAAGCCAACCCGCCACGATCAAGCGCCGCGCCAGGGCGACATCATGCAGGTAGCGGCGTACTGTCTGCTGGTTGAAGAGACCACCGGCAGGCCGCCGCCCTACGGGCTGCTGCGCTACGCCAGCGCGACCTTTGAAATTCGCTGGGACGATGATCTCTACGCCCAGCTGCTCGACACGCTAGAGGCGCTGCGCCATGATCGGCGCTGTGCCGACGTACCACGTTCGCATAACGATGCACGACGCTGCCGCGCCTGCGGCTTTGCAGATCGCTGCCGCGACGCATTGCAATGAAACGTGTGATTGTATGAAGTTTAAGATTCGGCAACATCCACGGATGAAGAACATCTGCATCGGCGATGAGGTCATCTGCACCTCGCGGAAGATTTACGCACGTGTGGAGGAAGTATTCCCTGCCGCAGTATGTGTTAAACTGGCCGTGCTCTATATCTTGCCCGAGGCCAAGCTGGTGATTCTGCCGCAGCTTTGGCGCGCCGACGACATTGAGAATCTCAGCGTCTGCCGCCACTGTGCCTCGCGCGAAGAGCTACAGCTAGTATGCGGCACAGGCATTCCCTATCGAGTTTGCGCACACTGTGCCGAGCATCAAGAGGAGTCACGGGCTTGAGTAAACGTGTGTATCAGCTACAGGTTTGGAAAGATGAGCTAGGGTTTGCTGCGGCCCACTTCATCACCATGCGCGGCAAGTGCGAGCGGCTGCACGGGCATAACTACCGCGTCACCATCGAGGTTAGCGGCACTTTAGGCCCAGATCAGTATGTGATTGACTTTGGCGTGCTGAAGCGCCACGCCCGCGAGATCGCCCGCTCGCTCGATCATCGGGTGCTGCTAGCGGCCGAAAACGAGCAGCTAACCTTTACCCACAGCGCCGATCACGTGCAGGTGCAGTATGGCGCGAAGCAATACGTCTTCCCCCGCGATGAAGTCATCCTGCTCCCTATTCAAAACACCACCGCCGAGCTACTGGCAACCTACTTCTGCACTACGCTCTGCGAGCGGCTTCAGCATGAGGATACCAGTCAACTCCAATCGGTGGGCGTGTGGGTCTCCGAAGGGCCAGGTCAGCAGGCACTAGCCCGGCAGGAGTGGCACTAAGGTAGGCAAGACAGCGCAATGCGCTTAGATCAAGTACGTTGCATAGGAGAGTAGAGCGTAATGCGCTTAGATCAAGTACGTTGGCGCAGAGCAGCAGTTCAAGTTTGCGTCGCTAGTCTGATTCTTATCATCGGTCTTCAGCTTACATTTATGCATCGAGAGTCGTTCGGCAACGACTACTACCCGCTGTATATTGCGACCCAGCTTATTTGGCAGGGTGAATCACCGTATGGGCCAGCCGCCACCACCTACATCAAAGAGCGCTGGGATGGCTCAGGCTATTCTTCCGCATGGTCAAGCGAGGCAGGTGTGGCCTACCCGTTGCCGTATTTCCTGCTATTAGCACCGTTTGGTCTGCTGCCCTACACGGTCAGTGCGACAGTTATGCTGCTGATAAGCTTGGGGCTAGGCTATCAGGCTGTGCGGCTTGCCGACAACGTCGATCACCTGTTGCTGCTCCCGCTGTGCTACGCGCCCTTTGTGGTCGTGACACTCAGTGTGCAAGCCACGCTGCTGGTATTTGGGCTGAGCGTGTTGTTGATTCTTGCGCTCCAGCGCCGCACAGTCTGGCTCATTGGGTTGCTTATACCGTGTGTGCTGCTTAAGCCACAGGTTGGTATACTCTATGCGTTGTACGCCCTATGGTGGGGGTGGAAGCATGATCGGCGTGTCTGGCTGTGGGCAGGTGGCAGCGGAGCGCTACTGTTCGGTGCAGCTTTCTGGTTTCAGCTTGATTGGATTAGCGCTTGGCTCCAGCAAGTACAAATCTATACCCGCGTGACGCATCCTGGCAACCTGCTCCCCGTAGCACCGCTGTTCTTAATTGCTGCCTGGAAAAAACCTTGGTGGGTGCAGCTCATGCTGATTCAGCTCTGCATCTTCCCTCTGGCCGACTTTTATGCAACTGTCCCCGTGCTGCTGTACTGGATAGCTGTTGGCCGACGGGCCGCATATATCGCCGCAGCGCTATCGTGGATTTGGTTTCTACCGTTTACGTCTATGACGGTCGACTATATTGCGCTGACAGTACTAGTGCCGGTCTTTGTTCACGCCTCCTGGCAGCTCTACCAAGCTCGACAGCCTACGCAGCTTCCAGTTTAACTGCATCTAGGCGCAAGCATGCAAGCGCCAGAGCGCAAAGAGCAGCGCCCCCACACCGTTCGTGTGGGGGCGCTTAAGTTAACGGTGAATCTCAGTAGATCACAGGATTGGCTCGGGTGGCGTGTAGGGTCGGTACGGTGCGAGCGGGATAGCCCGAACCATGCCGTAGATGGCCGTTACGGCAT
>JABXJS010000249.1 GCA_013538855.1 Herpetosiphonaceae bacterium | reverse complement strand
GGTTCCTTTCTTGGTTGGCACCACAAAGGATACCGCACGATTCGGCCGCCACACCGTTTACCCTGGCCCCAGGGAGTCCTGTGATCTACTGATACTGGAACACAACGTGGTACTGGCCGCTGGTGTCGGTGCTGCGCGTCTTGCCCTGGGTGACATAGGTGCCAGCCAGGCACTGTAGCTCCAGCGCGATATGCTCCATCACATGGCCGAGCCAGGTGCCCTCGTAGAGGCGGCGGATGAAGCCGCCTGGCTCGCCATAGGAGCAGTGGTGATCGTCGAGGGTAGGAATCAGCTCCACCAGCCGGTCGTTGAAGTCGCCGAGGGTGCTGGTGGGGTGCTCCTCAAGCTCGCCGAGATCGACGGTCATGTTGATGGCCGGCTTGTACAGCCAGTAGTTCGGGCCGCGATAGACCCGCGTCTCAAGAATGCGCATCGGCTAGAACCTCCCGCTTGATGAGATCATAGCCCCAGCCGCCAGTGAGCACGTGCAGCTGCACGCCGATGATGGTGGCGCGCTGGCCGGGGCGAAGTTGATGAACGTTACTATGGCTGATGGTCGAGCCATCGACAACGGTGACGCTGCCTTCGCCCACAACGCGCATCAGATGATCGTCGTCGATCTCTGCGGCAGTGTTTTCGTCGAGGCCGAGGCCGATAAGGTAGGGGTTGAAGCTGACTGCGGTGATCAGGCGGCCAAGGCGGTGGCGCGCGCCAAAGTGCTGGTCGATCACCACGCGGTTGTTCAGCCCCAGCCCAGGGGCGAACTGCACCATGCCGTAGCGCGGCACCAGGCCCTTCGCGCCGCCAGCGATCATATGGGCGCTCATGGCCGAGGCCCCGGCGCTGGTTCCGGCCACCGGCACGCCGCGGGCGTTGGCGCGGCGAATGGCGGTGGCGATCGGCGTGCCGCCGAGCATGGCGGTGAACTTCAGCTGGTTGCCGCCGGTAAGAAAAATGCCCGTCGCTTCGCCGATCTCGGCCTCGTGGTCGGGGTCAAGCGCATCGGCGCGGCTGCGCAGCGGCAGCACATGCACCTGTCGGCTGCCAGACTCGCCGCTGAACACGTCGATATACTCCTCGCCGCCGTTGGGCAGCTCAGATGCCGTGGGAATGATGATGATGCGCGCGTCGGCTCCGCCAGCTAGCGCGCAGAAGCGCTGCACAATGAGCCGCTTGCGATGGAGGTCCATGGCTCCACCGATGGGAAGCAAAGCACCGCGGGTGCGTCCTTCTGGTACAGGCGATGGCATACTGAGGTTCCTCGTCTTGGGGGGCTGAGCTGTGCGCTCTATGATAGCACACTTCCGCCCGCCCGTGCAGGTGAATTGCCTGCTGGTCGGCACCTCGACTGCCTAATTCCTCCATTGTGCATTCAGCACGCTGCATCGCTAAATAACGCCTAAATAACACCAAAGTGATTGAGCAATAACAGCCTGTTTCTATACTGTGCGCATCGTATCTGCCGGATTTATTGAGCGCCAGTGTGGCTGTACTGATCAAGGAGTTGTGTATGCCTGCTTTTGGACCATGGGAACTGTTGATCATTTTTTTGATTGTCTTTTTGTTGTTTGGTGCGCGTCGTGTGGCGGATATTGGCGGCGCAATGGGCAAGAGTATTCGTGATTTTCGCCGGGCTGTGAACGATGATGCGCCAACCTCGGCAGCTCAGTCTACAACGAAGCGCGCAGATCAGTAAATCGTTGATTTGGATCGGTGTTGTCGATCATTGCTCAGGAGTACGAATTGTATGCACATGCCCAGTGATACTGAGCGCGCTGCGTCTGCCCCACAGCCAGCGCGTCCTTTCGCATCCGTATCCCGTCGCACTTTTTTAAAGATGTTCGGCCTGACTGTTGCTGGAACGATGGTTGATATTTCGTTCGCCGCCGGGGCGGCCCCGTTGCGCAACCCCATTCCGGCCCACCTGGCAACGCCCAGCGCGATCCAGCCGGGCATGGCCCAGCTCAAGCAGATTGTTCAAGAGCTGCAAGGCCAGGGCTTCCCGTTTCTGATGGAACAGCTGCATCTGGTCGCTCTCCCTGAGCAGCCCCACCTGCTGGGGATGCTCATCCACGATACGCTGCTGGCTCCACGCACGCTCGGCGCTGATATTGCCGTGACGTTTAATCTGCTGAATCCCCAGCAAAGCCACTTCCACATAGTCGTGGGCCGCAGCCTCCCAGATGGGCTGGCGCTGACGAGCACCCTGATCCAGGGCGCAGGCCGCCGCCAGCAGCGGACGCTGCATGTTCCGCGCCGCAGCAGCGCTGTGCGTCGGCTGCCAACCGAGCGGCCAGTGCAGCGTGTTGCACTGTATGCGGCGGTAGGCGCGTCGGCTGACGACACGCAGCTTTCGGCGACGCGCTGGTACTACAACCACTGCGCGGACGCTACCTGGATGCCTGCAGCGCGCCAGCCCAAGCTGCCGTATCTGGCCTTTCTTTCCGGGCAGGAATACCGCCTGACCTATCGCGCCGACCCGGCCTCCACAGCTGCGGCTGCTTGGTCTCGTGAACTGCACAACGTGCCCATCAACCACCTTCCTGCGCATAACGCTTAAGTCTCACAGCGCGCTGGCAGCACGGCGCTGTGCTGCCTAGGCTACATAGAAGGAGCTTTACTGCATGGCTTTGCAATCCAACAATCTTGTTTTGTTCGGTTTGGGGGTGCTCAACGATACGCCGCCAAACGCGCTTCAGCCGCCGCTCGTTGATGGCATGCACTTGCGCTGGGCCTTTCGCCACGATCGTGGGTTTCCGTGGTATGGCTTTTTCTTATTTCGGCGTCTGTCGCGCCCCAATGGCGAGCATGCGCTGAGCCAAGCGCTCGATCCGGCGCAGGGCGGCCCGCCGCCAGGGCCAACCGGCGGTGCGGAGCTGCGCCTTGACGGGTTTTATATCGAGAGCGATGCGGAGCTGCTGCTAACGCAAGATTTCCCGCCAACTTCCACAGTTGAGCTTGATCTCGCGAGCGGCACGTATCTTCAGTGCACGTTTGCCGATGGCCCGATCTTCAAGGCCGATGTTGTCCTGGGCTTTCGCGCTAAAGGTACGGTCACCGTGATCGCGCTGAACGGCGCTGTGCCTGTGGCCGAGGTGCAAGTGCTCGGCAGCCCCGGCGGCACCAGCACCGTCAAGCTTCAGGCCGACAGCATCACCGCCATCAAGCTGCTTCAGGGGCCAGCAGCCCTGATCGACATACGTTTTCATACGGTGGCCGACCAGGTGGACGCAGGCTGGGAGCTGCTGCCAGGGCTTTCAGCGCCGCTCCGGCTGCCCATAACCCATCCCGACTATCCCTGCACCCCTGGCAGCACGGCTAGCTATGCCACAGCAGTGACGGAGATGCAGGCGCGCGTGCGCTATGGCACACCTGATGCCACCGCTGCCCCAGTCTATCTTGCGGGCCTGATCGCGGTGAGCCAAGGTTCGTCGATCGTCCTTGGCACCGACACGCAGTGGACAAGCGATCTGGCTGGCGCAACGCTGCGTGTCCCTGGCGATGCCGACGCCTACACAGTTGCAACAGTGCTTAGCCCAACGGTGCTGGTGCTCAATCAGCCGTACCGCGGCTCGAGCAGCGCGGGTGTGAAAAACTACAGCCTGCTTCAAGATGCCTACGGTGAGCTGTACGATCACATGCTCGGTCTGACGGTTGGCGGTCCGGCTGCTGGTGCGATGGCCAACCGCGCCCTACCGCAGCCGATTGCCGCCGCTGGAACTGTGCACCTCACGCATGAATCAACGCTGGTTCAGGGCAGCTCTACAAGCTGGAGCAGCGCCATGGTCGGGCTGACGCTGTATGTGGCGCAGGAGGGGCCTGGAGCTGTCACCGTCATCGATGGCTCACCGTACGTCCTGGGCAGCGGCACCCGGTGGAGCCAGCAGCTTGTTGGTATGTCGATTGAGGTCAATGGAGCGCTGTTTAAGGTTGCCCGCGTGGACTTGCCGACGCGCCTCACGCTTGATCGCACCTATCAGGGCGGCAGCGCCAGCAACCTGACCTACCGAATCTATGACTCGGCTGGCTACACGATTGCGCAGGTGCTCTCGCCCACTGAATTGGAGATCGCCCGGCCCTACGCAGGCCAGAGCGCCGCGTTCCAGGCGTATCTGCTCACTGCGGGTTATCAATCTACCGCCGACGATGCCGACACCGGTGCCAGCATGCGCCGCCACTATCCGCTGGACTCGCTGCTGATGAGTGCGATCAATCCGGCGATTGCCCAAATGCTGGGCCTCTACTGGATTGACGAGACCGCCAACCCAGGCGTCGCCTACGATTATATGCTTGTGGCCGACTATACCGGCGTGGCCGGCCTTGAACCGGCAACTGCGCTGGGCCTGGTGCAAGAGCAGCGCTTTGATGACATTGAAGTGTCCGTTATTTTTGAGCGCTACACCGATGTGATTGCACCGCTGGCCGCGCCCGATGGCGTGGAGGTATATGCGCTGCCGACCAGCCCAGTCAGCATTAATCACACCTGTGCGACTGGCCTGCGCTGGGACAGCGGCCGGACCGTTGGCGGCGCGCTGCTGCCTGATCGTCCTGTGCTGTACCATCTCTGGCGCGCCAACCATGCCAAGCAGCCAAGCGCAGAGCCGGCCGAGAGCGCCTATGCTGTGCTGACAGAGGCCGCTCCCTTGTTGATCAGCGATGCGCGCCTGCCGCTTGGTGCTACGCCGGAGCGCCCGACAGACTGGCCGCCGTTCGCATTGTTTGCGTTTGACCGGGGCCTAAAAGATGGCTGGTATAGCTACCAAGTTAGCGGCATCGATATTTTTGGCCGCCACAGCTTGCGCAGCGCACCTGCCGCCTGGTATCAGTGGGATGTCGCTGGCAACCCTCCGGAGCCGCGCCCATGGTACTACGAGGAGCCGCCCGGCCAGCGGGCCATTCACCCCTTTGCGGTCCAGGTGCTGGATACGGTCGCACCACCGCCGCCGAGCGGCGTCGAGGCTTCAGCGCTTGATCCTGCTGACCCGCTGCTGCTGCGCGATGCTGCCTACTCAGCGTGGTTCGATACCCTCAGCGCTGCCGAGCAAGAGCATGTGATCGGTCTGCGCGTGCGCTGGCTGTGGACGCATGCGCATATGCAGCAGGCCCCAGACACCCACGAGTTTCGCATCTACTACCACTCCTCAGGTGTGTTGACCGACCCAGCGCGCTATGATCCGCATAACTGGCAGGAGCGCATCTATGTGGTGGACTATGCCGATGCTGCGGACCTCACCGTTGATGCGGATGGCAACCCGCTGCGCATCTACGAGGTGCTGCTGCCCGCCGTCGGCGATGTTGATCGAGCCGGTCTTGGTCTCCAGCCTTCGCTGGCCGAGCCGATTGTCTACGCCGCTGTTGGCGTGAGCGCCGCTGATGATAAGACGCACGCCAGCGACAAGCGCACGACGGGCAGCTGGGGCAATCGTCCGGGCAACGAGGGCATGATCGGCGCGCCAGTTACGATCTTCCGTGTGCTGCGCGAGCCACCGCCTGCGCCCGAGCCGCCGCCTGCCGATGGCGAGCAGCTGCTGGCGACACCCGCTGACTACTTCGGGCGCTCGTTCTTCACCTATCGCTGGACGCCGCGCACGCACCTCAAGGCGCATATCTACCGCGCGCTCGACGAGACGCTGTTTAAGATCGACTGGGCGCAGCGACCGCGGCCAGCCTTGAGCGCCAGCGACGCCAGCCGCTTTCCCAGCCCCACCGCCGAGCCGCGCTGGACGAGCACCAAGCGTGAGCAGGTGGCCGCCGAGCTCAACGCGCTCAACACGTTCGCCCACGATGCGGCTGGTGCAGCAGCGGCGCTGGCCTACTACCGCGCGCTATCCAACGATGGCCTGCGCATCTTGGCGGGCCTGCCGGGCAACGAGCGCGCCTTCACCCAGCTGACTGTGCAGCCGCTTGATCCCGCCGATGCGGCCAACGCCGACCGCCAAGGCCCCGATAGCCCCGACGACTACACGCCCAACCCAGCGCTGCGCGCCTTCCAAGACACGCTTGACGGCCGTGCGATCAATCGCTACTGCTACCGCGCGGTGTATGTGAACGGCGCGCACAATCGCAGCAGCATGAGCTTGGCGAGCGCTCCCGTTGCCCTGCCCAACGTCGTGCCGCCGCGTGCGCCAGTGCTGACCAGCGTAGCCGGCGGCGACCGCCAGATCAGCCTCGCCTGGGCCTCCAATCGCGAGCCAGACCTAGCCGAGTACCGCGTCTACCGCGCCGATAGCGCCGAGCAGGCCGCCGACATTCGCCTGATGACGCTGGTGCACACCGCGCCAGCCGCCGCCGACCCGGCCGCACGCCCCGCGTCCGTGACCTGGGCTGATGCCACCGTGGTGCCCTATCAGCCATGCTTCTACCGCGTAGTTGCCGTGGACACGGCGGGCAACGTGTCAGCCCCATCAGCTATAGGAAATAGTGCTGCCTATGACTACGGCATACCTGAAGAGCCTGTATGGGAGCGTGCTAATTGGGTAAAACTCGATGCGAACAACATAGAGCATCCATGGAGCGATACTGCACCGGAACTTAAACCCGCAGTCGCCCTTGTTGTTCGTGTATCCCAGCCGAATATATGCGCTATGGCGCAGCGATACTCATCCCGCTGGCGCAATGTTACCGCCTGGACAAAAGCGGTGGAATTTGATGAGCGCACAGCCGCTTGGCGCTTAACGGTGTATGACGACACAGCGCGTTCAGACTCAACGCAGCGCTACCGTATGCGCCTAATTAATCAGGCAGGTGTAGTGTTGGAGTCGACGATCGAGCAGACAGTTGCCGCACCATAGATGCTAAATCGATAGGAGCACTTTATGCCTTGGAGTCTTGTTGAAGAATTAAGCATAGCCGGTGGTGATCGGCGCGCTTTTTATCCGCCGATAGCCTCATTGCCGCCGCAACGTACGGAAGTAGGTTTAGTTGATCCAAATCAGTTTGCTTTAGCTGATGCCCGCGCCAACCTGAACGATCCTTTTTTTCAAAACCCGAATGATCCCGTTTTAACTATTCGGATCAATCCGCCAAATGGTGGCTATGTCAATCAAGGAAACTTGCCAGATCCTGCGTTTCGTCTGCATGCAGTAACGTCAGGTAGGCTCTGGTTTCGTCCTGCTACTGCTGCTATGGAAGCTCACCTTATCTTAGAGATGCCGATTTTCCAACTCATCACCCAGCAGCAAGTTCCCTGGTGGGAGCGTTGGACGGAAGTAGGGCAGGGCGTGTGTATTCCATACCTTCTGGTCTATGAAAATATCAATGTCGCAGAGCTTGCGTCTTTAGTGAATAACCTCGTGCATAGCGACAGTTTTTTTGGCCTGAGCTTACCAACAGAGGTGAGTAATGATTTGGTAGCCCGGCAAGCCTACATTGATGAGTTTTTGCAGGGTAGTCGAATAGATTTTGAGCGGCCGTTGATTGTCCGCGAAGCCGGGGCTGTGATTGGTACAGCCGCTGCTGACTCTGATCCGGCGGCACCAGCCGATCAGCGGCTTGTGCGGCTTCATGCATGTTATTTAGGCCCAACTCCAATCGCCCCATATGCGTTTGCCGAAGACCATGGACAAACGCCGATGAATCCACGGGAGTTGCTTTATTTGCTGTTTGGCAATGACTCTGAGGAAGTGCTACGTACCCAACATCCCTTGCTTATGCGCATGGATGATCAAGGACGTAATAGCCCTTTAGGCGTGCTTGAGGCGCGTACAATGCGGCTACGCCCTCCACTGCGCACCATCGCTCGAGTGCGCTGGGAGACAGATATTGATATTACAAATCCAAACTACACATTATCAGTAGATCACAGGATTGGCTCGGGTGGCGTGTAGGGTCGGTACGGTGCGAGCGGGATAGCCCGAACCATGCCGTAGATGGCCGTTACGGCATC
>JABXJS010000248.1 GCA_013538855.1 Herpetosiphonaceae bacterium | reverse complement strand
GTGACGCAGGCCGAGGGCAACGCCGGGCCGACGCCGTTTGGCTTTGTCGTCACGCTCGATCAGGCCGCACCAACCACCGTCACCGTCAGCTATGCCACCACCGACGGCACTGCGACCGCGCCCAGCGACTATGCCAGCGCCAGCGGCACGCTCACCTTCGCCCCTGGCCAGACCAGCCAGCCGCTCGCCGTCACCGTCAGCGGCGACACCCTCGTCGAGCCAAACGAGACCTTCTCCGTCATGCTTAGCAGCCCCGCCAACGCCGCCATCACCGACGCCCAGGGCATGGGCACCATCACCAACGATGATACCCCGCCGCCCACCACGTATCGCATCTATTTACCCATGCTGGCGCGCAGCGGCAGCGCAGACTTGATCGGTAGCTTCAGCCTAACGCCAAGCACGACCACCTTTGCTGCTGGCGAGGCAGTGACGATCACCGCCGTGATCACCAACGCTGGCACTGCGCCAACCGTGCCGTTCTGGGTCGATTTCTATATCAATCCAGCCCACGAGCCAGTCGCTAATCAACGCTGGTACGACGTGTGTAGCATGGACCCATGCATGGGCCTAGCCTGGGCCATCACCCGCACCCTCCAGCCAGGCGCGAGCATTACCGTCACCTCGACGCTAGGCAGCTACTCACCTGGCCACACCATCTGGAGTGGCTGGCTGCCTGCGGGCACAACCGATCTCTACCTGCTCGTTGACAGCTGGGACCCGAGCCACCCCTATGCGGCAGTGCCCGAGCTGCACGAGGACAACAACCTATCCGCGCTGCATGGTTTGCAGGTCAGCGGCAGCAATCCATTGAGGATGCCGCGTCCGCTGCCGACGCAGGCCCGCCAGATTAAGCCATAGGCCCGGCACAAGCGACGGCCAGCACTGCGCTGGCGTGTATAGCCAGCGTGATGCCAACCGTCGCAGTTAAGCTAGCGCAACAGGGTGTGATGACAAACGCACCCTGTTGCTATTTAATAGGCATGGGGCGGAAGCCGTTAGGTCTAGCCGTTGATCGCCCAATTGAGCACGACCTTAGCGCTGGTGAGCTTGTGATGGGCTTGGCGGAAGGCCCACGACTGCGGGCCGTCGAGCACCGCATCAACGACATCACCGCCGCGCATTGCTGGCAGATCATGCATAAAGATCGTGCCCTGCGGCTTCGACACAGCCGTCATCAGCTCAGTGGTGATACAGTAGGGCTTGAAGACCTCGCGCCAGTTAGGATCGTCGTGCTGCACCCCCATCGTTTCCCAGCGCGTGGCATACACCGCATCGACATTCTGGGGCAGGCTGGTTAAGTCGTGGTGGTGTACAATGGTAGAGCCGTGGGCAGCGGCGTGCTGCTGGGCTTGGGCCAGGATCGCTGGCTGCACCCCGTAGCCTTTGGGTGTAACCAGCGTCAGCTGCATCTGGGGCATTTTAGCGATGGCCAGCGCCAGTGCTGCCGCTGTGTTGTTGCCCTCACCAACGTAGAGCACATGCAGCCCCCGCAGGTCGCCAAAGGCCTCATTGAGCGTGATCAGATCGCCGATGACCTGCGTGGGGTGCTCGTTTTCGCTCATGGCATTGATGATCGGCATCTTGGCCTGCTGGGCCATGGCCTGAAGGTCAGCGATGGGGCCGTTGGTGCGCACGACCAGCGCATCAAGGTACTCGCTAAGCACACGCGCCGTATCGGTGATCGACTCACCGGTCGTCAGCTGGAGATCGTTGGGGCCGTAGGAGACGATCGAAGCACCAAGGTGTAGCGCGCCGACCGAGAACGATGTTCGCGTGCGCGTCGAGGAGCACTGGAAGAGGATGCCGACGACTTTGCCCTTGAGCGGCTGACGCTCAGCCCACGCGCCACGCACAATCTCCATACCGGAGGCGACCAGTGCCGACAACGTCTCAGCCGACATAGTTGAGATCGAGAGTAGATGTTTCATGCTGCCTGTAATTTCTCCGCTGTAAGGTTTGGTTGTCAATCACCACGCACTGCGTGGAGCACTGTGCGCCGCAGGAGTGTGGCGCAGCCAGCGCCGCCATCGTACCACAGTCATTAATTTTTTGGCAACATTTTCTTGTGATCGACGAGGTAAGTGTATGCACAACTATCCTGTCAATATCCTCAACGCCCAGTGTCCCTCGCGCAAAGTGTTTGAGATGCTCGGGAACAAATGGACGCTGCTGGTGCTAGCGGCGATCTCACGTGGCATCAACCGCCACAACCAGCTGCTGCGCGAGATCAACGGTATCTCCCAGAAAATGCTGGCGCAGACGCTGCGCAGCCTCGAGCGCGACGGCATCCTGCTGCGCGAGGTGTATCCGGTGATGCCGCCGATGGTGGAGTATCACATTACCAGCGTCGGCGCTTCCTTGATCAGCGCGATCTGCCAGCTTGGCGCATGGGCCGAGCACAACGTTGGCTCCATCGAGGCAGCCCGTCTGCGCTACGATGCCAGCGAGCAAACATAGCGCTTGTTGGGCGCGGATACTGCTCGCGTAGCCATCCTCGCACACATAGGGTCCAGCGCAGCAGGTACATTATGGTATAGTACACACATCGATTCACACAGCTATCACAACAAGGACAACCATGCCGCTACAGCGTCGTCTGGTGCTGATCCTCGTCCTGCTTTTGCTAGGCGCGGCCGCTGGCACCCACCCGTTCACCACGCAGGCCCGCCCGACAAGTCTTCACCTCACGCTTGGCAACCCCAGCGGTGCCGTCGCTGATCCAGCGCAGCCGACAAACTACTTGATTGATCGCCCCCAGTATGCGCTGGCCTACCAGCGTGACGCTGGCATTCCGGCCTGGGTCAGCTGGCACCTTGACAGCAGCGATATTGGCAGTGTCGGACGCGGCAGCTTTGTGCCCGACACAAGCCTGCCTGCTGGCTGGTATCAGGTGCAGCCTGGCGACTATAGCGGCAGCGGCTATGACCGTGGCCATATGACGCCCTCTGGCGATCGCACCAGCACCCGCGCAAACAATGACGCTACTTTCATTATGTCAAATATTATTCCACAGGCTCCTGACAACAATCAAGGGCCGTGGGCCAGCCTCGAGAACTACTGCCGCAGCCTGCTGGGCAGCAGCGAGCTGTATATTATCAGCGGTGGCGCGGGCAGCCTCGGCAGCATCGCCAGCGGCCAAGTGCAGATACCCGCCTACACCTGGAAAGTGATCGTTGTGCTGCCGATTGGCGACGACGACGCCAGCCGCGTCAGCGCCAGCACGCGCGTCATCGGCATCTGGATGCCCAACGTGCAGGGCATTCGCTCGACGCCCTGGCAGGACTTTCGCGTATCCGTCGACTTCATCGAGGCACAGACGGGCTTTGACTTTTTATCAAACGTTGATCCAGCGGTGCAGGCCATCGTTGAGGCCCAAGTCGATGGCAGCCCTGGTGGCCCCACGCCAACGCTGCTGCCGACCCTAACGCCAACGCCAGTCACCGCAACCAGCACGCCAGGCACAACCACTCCAAGCGCCACCGCCGCCACCACCACCGCAACACCTGGCTCCAGCGGCACAGATGTGGTGATCAGCCAAGTCTACGGTGGGGCCAGCAGCTCCGGCGCGCTCTACGCCAACGACTTTATCGAGCTGTTCAATCGTGGCAGCGGCCCGGTTGCGCTCAATGGCTGGAGCGTGCAGTACGCCTCAGCGAGCGGCAGCAGCTGGCAGAAAACCGATCTACCAGCGCTGACGCTGCTTCCTGGCCAGTATCTGCTGGTGCAGGAGGCCAGCGGCGGCACGTGCACCAGCCCGTGTAGCCCGCTGCCGCCAGCAGATGCGGCTGGCAGCATCGCCATGTCATCAAGCAGCGCCAAGGTCGTGTTATCGACGTCCAATACAACCCTGAGCGGCACATGTCCAAGCGGGCCAACGATTCGCGATCACATTGGCTACGGTAGCGCCAACTGCTTCGAGGGCGCAGGCGCAGCCCCGACACTCGATGCGACCGTCGCCGCGCTGCGCGCTGGCAGTGGCTGCATCGATAGCGACGATAACGCCGCTGACTTCGCCGCCAGCACCCCAGCGCCACGCAACACTTCCGCGCCGCTCAACCTATGTATCCAAGCGACGCCAACACCAACGCTGGTGCCAAGCCCGACGCTCACCACGACAGCCACGGCAACCGCGACACCCACCGCAACGGTGAGCACGCCAACGCCAACCAGCACGCCCTCAACCACAGCCACGGCGGCGACACCCACCGCAACAGCGAGCACGCTAACGCCAACCAGCACGCCCTCAGCGACGGCCACAGCCACAGCGACGGCGCCAACCAGCACACCCTCAGCGACAGCGACGGCGGCGCTCACCTACTCCGCCTATCTGCCAATACTCAGACGCTAGGGTCGATGCACCTGCGGCCATGCCTCAGCTGGTGACTGAGGCATGGCCGCGGCGAATCGTGAGTGCAATGCGACACGCTCCGCTGTCACACGGTGGGCAAACGCTGGGAGCCGAGTCATGCTGGATGTCAAATAATTGAATTGCCAACAGCGTAGATCATCCCTTCGCGCGGCAAGAGTCCAGAACGATATCCCCACTGAAAAGAGACCAGGTTCGTCAATACCGTCCCACACAACGGACAGAGCACATCACTGGCAAGATAGGCAAACTGCGCATTCCCTCGATTCAGCTGTACATGTATTGTCGTGTCACATCGACCGCCGATCCTGCAGACAGCCCGGCGTGCGCTAGACGCCCTTGAGGTACTCGCGGATCATCAAGGCGGCGGTTGCGCCCTCGCCGGCGGCGCTGGCTGCCTGCTTTGTGCTGCCAAGACGCACATCACCGGCGGCAAACACGCCGGGCATGCTCGTCTCAAGGTTGGTGGCGGTGATGATGAAGCCAGCTGAATCGCGCTCGATCTCCGGCGGCAGCCAGCCTGCATTGGGCGAGAGGCCGATGAAGACAAACACGCCCGCCGGGTGGATCGTCTCCTCAACGCCAGTCGCGCTGTCGCGCACGGTAATGCCGGTTAGTCGACTCGTGCCCTCGAGCGCAGCGACGCTGGTGTTGGTGCGCACCTCGACCTTGGCTGTCTCGGCAATTTTATCGCTGACGATCTTGCTGGCGCTAAGCTGCGGTCCACGTACGAGCATCGTCACCTTGTCGACGAAGCGAGTCAGGAACAGGCTCTCCTCGCCGGCGCTGTTGCCGCCGCCGATCACCGCGACGTGCTGGCCTTTATAGAACGGGCCATCGCAGGTGGCGCAGAAGTGCACGCCAGCACCGATCAACTCATCCTCGCCAGGGACGCCAAGGCGCTTGTAGGTGGAGCCGGTGGCGATGAGCACGGCGCGTGCGCCATACTCCGCACCGTCGGACGTCTGCACGTAGCGCGACTCCTCCTCGGCGCGCAGGCCGACCACCTCCTGGGCCTGCAGCGTCTCGACGCCGAAGCGCTGGGCTTGCAGCGTCAGCCGATCGGCGAACTCAGCGCCGCCGATGCCATCGGGGAAGCCAGGGAAATTATCGAGGCGCTCGGTGACGCCGGCCTGGCCGCCGAGGCCGCCGCGCTCGATCACCAGCACATCGAGGCCCTCGCGGGCGGCGTAGAGCGCCGCCGTGAGGCTGGCAGGCCCGCCGCCGATGCAGATCAGATCGTAGACAGCCAGCTTTGCCCGGGTTTGCAGGCCCAGCTTGGCCGCCAGCTCAGCGTTCGATGGCTCGACGAGCACACTATTATCACCAAAGACAAGCGTGGGGATGCTGCGCTTGCCCTGGTTGATGCGCTCGACGAGCGCCAGCCCCTCGGCATCGTGCTCGACATCGACCCAGTCGTAGTGCACCCGCTGCTCGCCAAGAAACTTCTTGGTCCGCTTGCAGTCGCTGCACCAGGTGGCCCCATAGACGGTCAGCTTCGTATGGCTCATACGCTTGTCCTCCAGTAGAACGGCGATACTCAGCGCCAGTATAGCACGCTGGCCTTGCCGCATCCGAACACTAGAACAGAGAATAAAAATCGCGTACTATAGCGTCTATAAACCACTGCTGAGAAAAGGGAGTATCCATGGTTGCACCACACACCCGCATCAATCGGCGCTATCGAATTGAACAGGTTATTGGTCAAGGCGGCACCGGCACGGTCTACCGTGCCACTGATCTTCGGTTTGGTCGAACAGTAGCGATCAAACAGCTGCCAACAGGTGCGCTGGGCCAGCATGCGTTTGAGCGCGAGGCGCGTCTGCTAGCGAATCTGCGGCATCAAGCACTGCCCGCTGTTAGCGACTATCTCCTAGACCCAGCTGGGCTGCTGATTGTAATGGACTACATTGAGGGTGCCGATCTCGCCATGCTTTTGTCCACGAGCACGTTGCCACTGCCACTCGCTACAAGCCTTCACTGGGCGGATCAAGCCTGTGATGTTGTGGCCTACCTTCATAGCCAGCAGCCGCCCCTGCTGCATAACGATATCAAGCCTGCGAATATCAAGATCAACCGTCGCGGGCAATTGATCCTGCTCGACTTTGGCTTAGCCAAGGGCGGTGCTGTCACCCAGGCTGTGCACAGTATCTCGCACGCTGGCGGCTATACACCGCAGTATGCGGCGCTGGAGCAAATGCAGAACCTGCCCACTGATGAGCGTACCGATATCTACGCCCTCGGTGCAACACTCTATCATATCTTTACTGGTCAGCCGCCACAGGGCGCACTTGTGCGTGCTGCTATGCTCCTTGATGGCGATCCTGATCCACTTGTTCTACCGCAGACATTGAATCCGGCACTGCCTGACGCTCTCAACACAGCTCTGCTGCAGGCGCTGGCGCTCTATCCAGCTGATCGGCTCGTCCAGATCGAGCAGCTGCGTGCTGCTGTGCGACAGGCGCAGCAGACCCATCCGTATGATTCAGCGGCGGCGGCCCAGATTACCAGCCCACTTCTACTGCAATCTGCTCAACCGCAAGCGCCGAGCACGCCACGCCGACGTGGCGTGCCATACCAGGAGCAGCTGACCAAAATGGGCTTCTTGCTTGGTGTGATTGTACTGCTCGGCAGCTGTGCCGCATGGATGCGCAAGCAGGATACGCCTCAACTGGGTATGACCAAAGATGTTACCGTGATCTCAGCCGCTGACCAACCTGCTGGATCAGCGCAGCCCATTGTAGCGCTCGCTGCTACGCCAGCGCCGTTGACCGCTGTGCGCCTCAAGGATAGTGTGCCAATCTACGACATGGCACTTAGTCCAGATGGTCAGACAGTCGCGCTCGCTGTGGACAACCTTGTTAAGCTGCGTGCCGTATACGCGCCGGATAGCCGACCAAAGCTGGATCTCGCTGGGCATACCGCCCAAGTCGATGCGCTCGCCTGGAGTCCCGATGGCGCAGTGCTAGCCTCCGGTGGTTGGGATCATATGGTGCGTCTCTGGTCGGCAGATGGCTATCCAATTGCAGAATTGCAAGGCCACTCGCATAGTGTGACGGCGCTCGCCTGGAGTCCCGATGGTACAGTGCTGGCCTCTGCGTCACTTGATTTTACTGTACGGCTGTGGCGTACAGATGGCAGCCTCATTGCCACTTTAGAGCATCCCGAGCGTATCTTCTCTGTGGCGTGGAGCGCTGATGGCTCGACAATCTATGCTATATGTGGTGATCATACAATGTATAGCTGGAGCGCCAACGGTCAGCCGGTCGGATTTCCAGTCGCGCTTACCACCGACGGTGATGTTATTGCCTTGGCTGTTGCCCCATCGGATGCACCGTTTGCGCGGACGACAGTGTTTGCCACCACGACAGGCGTGGTCGACCGCCTTGGTGCTCAAGATACGCTGCTGCATGCCTACGCAGGCTATAGCTCGGTTCGGGCAGAATGGGGCGATAATGGCGAGTCGAGCTGGGGTATCTACACGGTGTATGTTGAGCAAGGTGCTGAGCAGCCTACAAGCCAGACGCACCACGTAGGTACAATGCATATGATCGCGTGGAGTCCCGATGGATCGAAGCTTGCCGCAGTTGGACTCGATCACAAGGTGTGGGTGTGGGGCCACGACGGCAGCAAGCAGGCGACTTTTACTGGGCATACGGCTAACGTCAGCGCACTTGTTTGGGCCAGCAACGCGCAGCTGGGCTGTGCAATAGTGCGGCAGGTCAGTCGATGGGCTAGATCATGCGGCTAGACCCAAAGCCTAGCCGTGTGGTCGGTCCTCAGACTGAGCAAGAGTGGGCCAATCCCTCGTATGATCAGAGCACCTGCGCCAGCGCAGGTCCTTCGATTTAAGCGCAACAAAGCGAGGTGCTCTGTGTCCGTTCCCACGACTGTTCGAGGCCGCCTCATTGGGCTGCTACGGCTGCTCGGTAGGTATCGCCTGGCCTTTTTCTGGGCGACAATGTTTCTCGGCTTCTCAGCAGCGGCTAAGACCGGCACGTATCTGCTGCTGGGCTACTTCATCGACGATGTGCTGGGCAATGGCGTTGGCGGCATGGGCATTCTGCCGCTGATTGCGCTGGCCTTCGTGGGCCTGGCGCTGATCGAGGGTGGCTTCACCTTCTGGAGCGGCAAGCTGGCCGCTAGCACCGCCGAGGGCGTGGTGCAGCGCCTGCGCAATACGCTCTTCGACCACCTCCAGCGTCTGACGTTCACCTATCACGACACCATGCGCACCGGCGAGCTGATTCAGCGCGCTAGCTCGGATATCGACGCGATCCGTCGCTTCTACTCTGAGCAGGCTACCGGCATCGGGCGCATCGTTATGCTGTTTATCATCAACTTTATCGCTGTGGCCCAGCTTAATCTGCGCCTGGCGCTGCTGTCGATCATCGTGGTGCCGTTTGTCGTGCTGGTCTCGATGTTCTTCTTCCGGCGCATCTCCGACGCCTACGAGCTGCATCAGGAGCAGGAGGCCCTGCTCTCGACGACGCTGCAGGAGAACATCGCCGCCGTGCGCGTGGTCAAGGCCTTTGCGCGCCAAGACTTCGAGCGGAGCCGCTTTGAGGGCGATAACGCCAAGACGTTCGACCGTGGCCGCCACCTGCTCATCCAGCACGCGACCTTCTGGCCGGTTGCCGACCTGCTGTGCGGCATGCAGATGCTGGCGGGCCTGATCATCGGCGGTCTGATGGCGCTGCGCGGCGAGCTGACCATCGGTGCCTTTGTCGCCTACGCCGGGCTGGTCGTCTGGCTGATCTGGCCGATGCGCAATCTTGGCCGCCTGATCGTGCAGATGTCCAGCGGCCTTGTCTCCTACAGCCGCGTCGCCGAGGTGCTGGCCGAGACGCAGGAGCCGCTTGACGCAGGCTCCTACCAGCCCCAGCGTGCGCCAACCGGTGCGCTCAGCTTCAGCGACGTTGACTTCGCCTACAGCTCTGGACCGCCGGTGTTGCATGGCATCAGCTTCGCCGTGCAGCCTGGCCAGGTTGTCGCGCTGCTTGGAGCGACTGGCTCCGGCAAGACCTCGCTGGTCAACCTGCTGCCGCGCTTCTACGACTACACCGGCGGCTCGATCAAGCTTGACGGCATCGAGCTGAAAGAGTACACGCGGAACTATCTGCGCGAGCATATCGGGATCGTCTCGCAGGAGCCGTTTTTGTTCTCGCGCACAATCCGCGACAACATCACCTATAGCGTCGGCCATGAAGTCAGCGAGGCTGAGTTGATCGCGGCGACCAAGGCGGCGGCGGCCCACGACTTCATTATGAACTTCCCCGACGGCTACGATACGCTGGTCGGCGAGAAGGGCGTCACGCTCTCCGGCGGTCAGAAGCAGCGTCTGACGATTGCGCGCACGCTGCTCAAAAACCCGCGCATCCTGATCCTCGACGACGCGACCTCCTCGGTGGACACCGAGACCGAGGCCCAGATTCGCGCCGCGATGGAGAACCTAATGGATGGTCGCACGACCTTCATTATCGCCCACCGCATCACCAGCGTGATGCACGCCGACCAGATCCTGGTCCTCGATCAGGGCCGCATCGTTCAGCACGGCACCCACGCTGCGCTGATCGACCAGCCGGGCATCTACCGCCGTATCTTCGAGCTGCAGGAGCAGATCGAGGACGAGCTAGAGAAAGAAATCGCGCATGTCTGATCTGCATTTTGAAGAAGAAGACTTTCATAGTCAGTTCAACGGTCGCACACTTATGCGCGTGCTGCGGCTGGCCGCGAACCACTGGCGTATGCTCGTTGGCTTCTTGGCCTGCATCAGCGCAGTGGCGCTCATCGAGTCCTACCGCACCTACTTGGGCAAGCAGCTTATTGATACCGGCGTGGTGGCTGGAGATCGCGGCGCGCTGCGCGCAGTGGCGATCCTCTACGGCTCGACGTTTGTGCTCCAGTCGCTGCTGGTGTTCGGCTTCATCTACTTGGCCGGCGTGCTCGGCGAGCGTCTGAGCTACGATCTGCGCAAGGCGATGTTCAACCGCCTGCAGGAGCTGTCGCTGTCCTACTTTGACCGCACGCCGCTGGGCTGGATCATGTCACGCGTCACGTCCGACACCAGCCGCGTGGCCGATCTGGTCACCTGGGGCTTGCTCGATATCACCTGGGCCTTTGTGAGCATTGTGACGGCGCTGGTCTTTATGCTGGCGATCAACTGGCAGCTGGCGCTGATCGTCTTCTCGATTATCCCGGTGCTAGTCTTTATCGCCGCCCAGTTCAAGAAGCGCATTCTGGTTGAGTACCGCCAGGTGCGCAAGCTGAACTCGAAGATCACCGGCACCTACGCCGAGAGCATCAACGGCGTGCGGGTGATCAAGGCCCTGCGCCGTGAGGAGGCCAACCTCGATGAGTTCGGCGGTCTGACCGAGACGATGTACAACGCTGGCTATCGCGCCGCCTGGCTCTCGGCGCTGTTTATGCCCGTCGTTGAGGTGATCAGCGCCGCCGCCATCGCCGCCATCGCTTGGTACGGCGGCTGGCAGACCCGCGTTGGCGGCCTGACCATCGGTGGCATTCAGGCGTTTGTGGGCTACGTGACGTTTATGCTCTGGCCGGTGCTCGATCTGGCGCGCGTGTACGCCGAGATGCAGCACGCCATCGCCTCCGCCGAGCGCATCTTCTCGCTGATCGACGAGCAGCCGCAGGTGCGCGACCGCGCCGACGCGGTCGATGCTGAGACGCTGGCCGGCGAGATCGTCTTTGATCAGGTCAACTTCGCCTACGATCCGGCCAAACCCGTGCTCAAGGACTTCAGCCTGCGCGTCAAGCCCGGCGAGACCATCGCGCTCGTCGGCGCGACTGGCTCGGGTAAGTCAACCATCGTCAACCTGCTGTGCCGCTTCTACGAGCCGACCAGCGGGCGCATCCTGATCAACGGCCGCGACTACACCGAGCTGACGCTGCACAGCATTCACTCGCGCATCGGCATGGTGCTGCAGACGCCGCACCTGTTCTCTGGCTCGATCCGCGATAACATCCGCTATGGTCGGCTCAACGCCACCGACGCGGAGGTCGAGGCGGCCGCGCAGCTGGCTGGAGCGCACACGTTTATCAGCGCGCTCGACGACGGCTACAGCTCGGAGGTTGGCGAGGGCGGCAACCTGCTCTCGCTCGGCCAGAAGCAGCTGATCAGCCTGGCCCGCGCCGTGCTGGCCCAGCCCGAGCTGTTCATCATGGATGAGGCGACCAGCTCGGTCGATACCCTGACCGAGGCGCTGATCCAGCAGGGCATGGAGACGCTGATGCGCGGGCGAACCTCGTTTGTGATCGCGCACCGCCTGAGCACCATTCGCCGCGCCGACCGCATCCTGGTGATCGACGCCGGCCGCATTTTGGAGCAAGGCTCGCACGCCGAGTTGATCCAGGCCCGCGGCTACTACTATCAGCTCTACACACGCCAGTTCCGCGAGGACCGCGCCCGCGAGCTGACCACCAACGACGATATGGCTCAGCTCGTCGCCTCGGCGGCCTAAGCCGATTTCCTGCACAGGTGGCCGTGATCAGCGCTGATCACGGCCACCTGTATATCTTGAGTATCGACTATGGATAGCCGATCAAGAGGTCAGGCGGATAGGCGCACAACGGATCATATGCTGCGTCTGTATCGTGCATAGACGCACGGGCGTATCCGGAGGAGGTGCCAGTGGGGCTGTACTCGCACAACTACCATATCCAGGCCGACCATGCGGCGGTGGTCGATGGCATCATCTGCTGGATTGCCGATCAGGGCTGGCTGCCAGAGGTCATCGCTGCACCGCAGGCCAGTGATCTGGCGGATAGCGCCGCTGGGCCGACGGCCATGTATCTGGTCGGCCCAACCGATCCAAGCGGCTGGACTGAGATCTGGAGCGCATGGGATGCTGGCGACGAAGGACTGGTTGCCTTTCTATCTATGCAGAGTCAGTGTCGTGCGCTGTATGGCCATGATAATGATCGCTGTGATAACTGGCGCTGGATTCACTTCGAGCGCGGGCAGGTGGTCGCTGGCTACTGGTTTACTGGCCAGCTCTGGGTGCGCTTTCCACGCTTGGCTCCAGCCGAGGCTGCCACGCTGTGGGCAGCGTTTGCGGAGCAAGACCGCACCTACTCCCACATGGACCTGCTGAATGCTTTCGCGCAGCTCCAGCACACCCAGAGCGCAGCGTGCACCGCTACGCTTGTGCGCGCCGAGGTCTGAGCAGCGCGCCGGCTTTGGCGTAGCAGCCAATTCGTGGACTACAGTAGCGGGCTGTGATCGTAAAGGATCATGGCCCGCTCAATCTATGTGCTTTTTTGTGTACATGGATGACTAGCATAGCTGTAAAAGTATCCTTAAAATAGAAGCATCGATTCGCTATTGTTGCTGCCTATTCACGTGGGATACGCCGCATAGACCAGCGGTTTGGGCCGGAGCAACACGCCCTCGGCACAATTCCACCCTGCACCCGCTTGACGGTGAATTGGTAGGATTCAACTGGAGGGTATGGATGCGACGTAGAATTGTGACGCTCTTTTTCCTGACGCTTTGTATCGGCCTTAGTACACCGAGCTTTGCCAGCCGCAACAGCACAGCGGTGATCTACCTGCCGCTGGTGCAGAAAACCCGTGTGCCGCAGCTGCTGCCTGAGTCGAGCCTGGGCGTTAAGATCCCCGTGCAGGGGGCGACCGCCTTCTTCGAGGGCCAGCTCTTCAACAGCACCGGCGAGCTATCGCTATGGATTCCGCCCAACACGCCGACCGTGCGCGGCATCTTCTTTAGCAATGGCACGCCGATTCGCCCGAATCCGAGCGACCCGGATTGGCGCAACGAGGTGGCCCAGAACCGCGAGCTCGCCGCACGCCAGCTCGTGAGCCTATGGGACTTTGCCTACCTTTCGGGGACCAATTGGAACGACAGCAACCGCAGCTCCTACGATCAGCAGGAACAGCTGATGCAGTCGGCGCTGAATGAGTTTGCCGCCGCAACTGGTCATGCCGAGATCAGCAGCGCGCCGATTGCCTACATGGGCGGCTCGCGCTTTGCGGGCTTTGGGCCGAAGTTTGCCCAGCAGCACCCGGAGCGGGCGATTGGCTACGCGATCTATGTCTCTGGCAGTAGCGCAGTTGCCCCCAGCGTGCCCGGTCTCATGATTGTCGGCGAGCGCGATAATGGTGCGCAGACTATCACCAATAACTTTTTGCCCAATCGCGCTCAGGGTGCGCTGCTGGCCCCGGCACTGATGTGGAAGGTCGATCACAAATGTGATCGCTGTGGTGATTTGGCTTGGCCCTTCCTCGATGCGGTGATCCGTATGCGCCTGCCAAGCGCGCCAGGCCAGCCGCTGCTTCCGCTCACAGAGCAGAGCGGCTGGCTGGGCAACATTAGTGACTGGAACACGATTGCGCCCTATGCCCAGTATAGCGGTGATAAACGTGCGGCGGCGTGGTTCCCCAACGAAATGCTCGCACAGCTCTGGCGCGGGTTTATGCTGCCCGATCCGCCGCTGGCAACCATCAAGTGGCCGACGCAGACCTACTCGTGGTCGAATGGCTTCACCCAGCAGCCTGCGCCACGCTTTGGCAGCCAGCTGCGCGATCTCAATGCGCATACGCCACTGTCGTTGACCGCTACCTTTAGCCTCGTTCAGACCGGCGAGTTTCACTTTTTCGATGGCAATCGCGATCTGGGGGCGGCCACGCTCGCTGCCGATGGCAAGAGTGCCACCTTGTCCAATGTTATGCTGAGCCAGGGTATGCACAGCTTTACTGTTCGCAGCGGCCCCTATACCTTTGCTTGGCCGGCTGGGCTGATGCTGCTCCCGTAGCGCAACCAGTCCAACTGCAAAAAATACACGGCGCTGTAACGTTCGTGTTGGCTAGGCCTATGCGCCTACAGCCCGCACCGTCTCCGCAGGCGCAGCCTGCTTAGCGCGCTCAGCCCGTGCCATCAGCGCAAGCTGTGCGACGTAGACGCCGTCGAAGAAGAGGATCGCCAGGTACAAGAAGATGAACAGCGGCGTCTGAATGCGGTAGATGTAGAAGGCCAGCGATGCCAGCAGCGTGCCGATTAGCTTGTTTACGCCGATCCACACCGACTGGCCGCGCAGCGAGTTGCGCTGGTAGGCCATGCTGATAAACAGGATGGACATCATCAGGTTTTGGCCGAACGCCGCGTAGGCTCCCCGCCAGTCCTGCTGATCATAGGAGATCAGATAGACCAGCAGCCCGCCGGTGATCAGCCCCACCACAATCATGCTGATGAACACGGCCTGGCTCATGCGCGGAAACTCACGGCGGCCATAGCGCAGCAGCTGATACAGGATCACCAGATCGAAGCCAAACCAGATAATGTCGATGATGCGCTGCACGCCATCGTGCGGATGCACAAAGGCGAAGATGCCCTCCCAGGTGATGTTGGTGCACAGCGCCGCCAGCGGCATGCCGTAGGTCTGATCTTGAAACGAGCGCCGGATGATCAAAATGTACGTGATGGTCCAAAAGACGCCTGATGCAATTGATAGCGTCAGCTTCCAGTCCATAAGTGTGCTCCTGTTCTGTGGCTAGGCTCCAACGGTTAGGGGCTAGCGCTCGGCGTGCTCCGGCGGCAGCGGCTGCGCGCGCGGCGCGTGGCTGAAGTCGGCGCGCAGGTTGCGGTGCGGAAAGGGCGTGTTCGCTGGCACTGGCACGCCCAGAAACGTGCACAGCGGCTCCCAGCCATCCTTGACATCGTAGAGCAGCAGCTGCGCGGCGGGCACGTTGCGCTGCACCGCGGCGATATGCGCATGGTACTGCTCCAGCGCGTAGGCTTTGTCGCCGAAGCGTCCGGCAAAATCGCCCTTCCACACCAGCTTGCCTGGCAGCTGGAACACGCGCAGCAGATTACGGGCGCGCGCCGAGAACGGCAGCCGCAGCGCTAGCCCCAGCGCCTCGCCGATGCTTGGCCCAGCTTGATAGATCGTCTCGTAGGTGCTCGCGTACCACTGATCTGGATCGCGCACTGTCAGGACGACCTTCGCCGTTGGGTAGGCGGCCAGCAGCTCGCGGTACAGCCGATAGGCCGGGAAGTCCACTGCTGCCTGACAGCCGGTCAGCAGCGCCTCCCAGTTGACCGGCTGTCCAGCGCTCGCCGCCGCCCAGGCACGCACGTGCTCGGGATGCTCCAGCAGATCGTCCATATGGTAGCATAGGCCAAAGCCCAGCTGCTCCAGCGCATCCTTGAGCGAGCGCGTGCCCGTGCGGCCAAAGCCTGCGCCAATCACTTTAAGTGCCATTATTGATACTCGTCCTTTCATGCTGCGTGGTATGCTGCGTGTGGAGTGTAGCACCAGCATGCGGCTCGCTACAAGTGTCATGTGTCATCAGCCAACGGCTTCAGCCATCGCACGTAGGTGCCAGGTGCCGCCACATGTTGTCGCGCATCTGTGCGTGCGGGTGCTGAGCTGTACGCGCATGCAGCGCAGCAGGCAGGCGACACACCTCAGGCTGTTTTTCTAAAATAACGCTGTCGGCGACCATACAGCCATGGTCGCCGACAGCAAGGGCTGATGCTAGCGCGTTAGCTCAGCGGCGATGTGCAGCAGATCGGCCTGCTCCAGGCGGGCGCTTTCAATCACGATCGTGTGCCCATCCTCCGGCCACAGCAGCAGGTTGTACGGCTCGACCTCTAGGTCTTCGAACAGCATTGGGCCACCTTTGTCCTTGATGTACAGCGGCGCGCCAGCGATGTAGGCACCGTCAGCGCCGCGCACGCTGACTGGTGTCACGCTGGCTGCGCCAACCGCCAGCTCGTCACTGCCCGCGTCGAGCGTATAGATCTTCAAGAAGTCGCTGCCCTGGGCGTCATGCAGCACATAGCGCATGCCGTCGATGCTTGGCTCGGCCTGATAGCCTGCGGGCAGCCAGCCGGGAATGTAGGCTTGTGCGCTGCTTAGCACCGGCGGTGCCAGCGTGGGCTGGCTGGTCTCGCTGGGCACGGCGGCGCTGCCCTGCTCGATGAACTGCTGCGCACTCGTGGGCGCGTTTGTCACTGCAACGAGTCCAACCCGCACGAGCAGGCTATGGGCAAAGCTGCGGCCCGCCGGAACGGTCAGCAGCGCCAGCAGCACGAGCGCGATCACAAGCGCGACGCGGCGCTTGCTGCGCAGCGTCGCTGGAGCGTTGGTTGCTGGCGGTGTCTGCAGCAGCCGCTGGCGCAGCGCCTGCCGTGTGGTCTGCTGGCTATCTACGCGAGTGCTGATCAACTGCTCGGCAATGGAGAGCAGCGCGCGCTCCTCTGCTGGCGCTGCGGCGAGATCGGAGAGCTGGCCGTGAGCCAGCAGCTGGTCGATGTGGGCGCTAAGGCGCTGAGCGTGCAGATTATCTGACATCGTGGTGCTCCTCTGCTAGCAGCGCCCGCAGGCGCTTAAGGGCTCGATAGATAATTACGGCTACATGGTTTGCGCTGAGCTTAAGCAGCGCGGCGATCTGTTGATTGCTGAGCTGTGCGCCAAACTTCAGGGCGATCAGCTCGCGCTCGCGGGCGCTGAGCTGGCTTACGGCGTGGAGCAGCGCGCGGTGCTGCTCGCTGACAAGCACGTCTTGCTCGGGCATAGCGGTCTCAGCGCGCTGGTGGTGCAGAAAGTCCAGTGTGAGCCAGCGGCGGCGGCGCTGTTGGCGCTGGTAGTTGCTCACTGCGTTGCGAGCAATGCCAAAGAGCCATGGCCCGAAGGGGCCGCGCTCTGGCTGATAGTCGGCCAGCTTGCTGAGCGCCTGCTCGAAAATGTGCGCGACAACGTCGTCGACGGCGTCGCGGCTAGCGAGCCGGTAGCGAACATAGCGCTCGACAAGCGGATAGTAGTGATCATAGAGCGGGCCAAACTCTGGCGGGTGCCGTTTGGCCTGCGCCACCAGCGTTGGCTCATTGGCGAGTAGTCTTAGGGTTGCTGTCATCGCATCCTCCCACATCGTGCGCACGAGCGCGGCGGTTCATCGACATGAGTTAATACACCGCAGGCGCTGAAATATGACAGCAGGCCCTGCACGATGCTTCGGTGCAGGGCCTGCTGTGTGTGTGGCGTGGCGGCTAGCAGTGCTATACTGCCAGTGTGTTTCGTTTGGATAGGAGTGCATCCTAATGTGCTACGATGATCAGGCTCAGCCACCGCTGCCGCCAGAGCAGCGCGGCAGCGCCCACGGTGAGGATATTGTGCTCACCGCCGCCGATGGTACCAAGTTCGCCGCCTATAGCGCAACCACCGACCAGCCCGTCGCTGCGCGTGTGCTGATCTACCCCGACGTGCGCGGCCTGCACAACTTCTACAAGGAGCTGGCGCTGCGCTTCGCCGAGGTCGGCATTCCGGCGCTGGCTATCGACTACTTCGGCCGCACCGCTGGCCTTACCAGCCGCGCTGAGCCGTTTGACTTTATGCCCCACGTCATGCAGCTACAGCTTGAAACCGTGACCCAGGATGTGCAGGCGGCGGTTGGCTATGTGCGCACCGCCGCCCCGGATGCGCCGCTCTTTGTGGTGGGCTTCTGCCTCGGCGGCACGCTGACGCTGATGACTGGAGCCAACGCCAGCCTCGGCTTCGCTGGTCTCATCCCGTTCTACGCTGGCCTGACCCGCGATCTCGGCGGCCATGGCACCGCGATCGACAACGCCAAGGATGTGCAGGCCCCTGTCTGCGCGTTCTTCGGCGGCGATGACCAGGGCATCCCCCAGAGCGCCATCGACGCGCTTGATGAGCAGCTTGATGTCGCTGGTGTCGCCCATCAGATTAAGGTCTATCCTGGCGCGCCGCACAGCTTCTTTGATCGCCGCGCCGAGACGTTCGCCACGGAGTCCGCTGATGCCTGGCAGCGCTTGCTGGCGTTCATCCGCGAGCGCAGCGCTGCATAGCGCTTCTGTCGGCCTAGGCGCGCTTGCTGGCTAGCGGGAGCGGGCGCGCCTAGGCTTTGGCAGCGCTCTCCGTGCGCGGCACAATGCGGTAGAGCTTATCGAGGTTGGTCATGCGCTCGGGGAAGAGGATGCCGTCGAGGTGGTCAAGCTCGTGCTGAATCACACGGGCAAGGTACGGCTCGGCCCGCTTGATGCGCTGCTTCTTGCCATGCACATCGTAGTAGTCGAGCGTGACCCAGCTGGCGCGCGGCACCTCGCCCTGCAGATTAGGCATGCTCAGACAGCCCTCATAGTCGAGCACCACCTCTGGGCTGCGCTTGACGATCTCCGGGTTGATCAGCGCCAGCTTCTGCTCTGGCGCAGTCTCAATTAGCTGGCCGTGCGCATCCTCCTCGCTGCGCGCAGGAATCCAGATCACGGTCACGCGCAGCGCTACGCCCACCTGCGGCGCGGCCAGGCCAACGCCGTTCGGCGTGGCCGCCAGTGTCTCAAAAAGATCATCGACGAGCCGCTTGAGCTGCTGGTTGGGAAAGCGCACTGGCTGGCAGCGCGTTTTGAGTATCTTGTGGTCGGCCTCGATATTCACGTCCAGAATGCGCCGAACGGTCATTGCGTGCTCCTCCCTGGCTGGGGCCAGCATGGGCTGCTAGCTAAAAGATCTATTCATTGTTTCTCCATATCTGCCCATTATACTGCGAGCCACTGATGTCTATCCTGCTAGCGCAAGGACTCTCTAATGGAGGAAGCAATGCAACCATCGCTCGCTACTGACAACGACGATCTTCCTGTTGGCCGTATTCTCAGTCGCCGTGAGGTGCTGGGCCTGTTTGGGGCCGCCGGGCTGGCGCTGCTCACCGGCTGTGCCACCACGACCGCCGAGCCATCCGCGCCGTCCACAACCAGCGCTGCTGGTGCGCGCAGCCCGGCCAGTCCATCCCCGGCTGCGAGCGCACCAACAGCGGCCAGTGCCGCGCCGACAACCGCCGCGCTGGCCACGCTCCCAAGCTGCATCGTGCGCCCAGAGGTCACCGAGGGGCCGTACTTTGTCGATGAGCGGCTTGATCGTGCCGATATTCGCGCCGATCCAAGCACAGGCGCAGTTAAGCCGGGCCTGCCGCTGGCCCTCACCTTCAGTGTGGCGCAGGTAGACGGCGCTGGCTGCACGCCGCTGGCCGGAGCAATGGTCGATGTCTGGCACTGCGACGCCGCCGGCGTCTACTCGGATGTGGCCGACCGCTCGTTTAACACCCAAGGCCAGCAGTTTTTGCGCGGCTATCAGCGCACCGACAGCAGCGGCCTCGCGACGTTCACCACGATCTACCCGGGCTGGTATCCAGGTCGCACAGTGCACATCCACTTCAAAATTCGCGCCCAGAACGCCGCTGGCCAGTCGGTGGAGTTCACCTCGCAGCTTTTTTTCGACGACAGCCTGAGCGACGCGGTCTTTACTCAAGCGCCCTATGCCGCCAAAGGCCAGCGCAGCACGCTCAACGGCAACGATGGCATCTATCGCCCTGAGCTGCTGGTCAGTGCCACGCCGCAGCAGCAGGGCTATGCCGTGCGCTTTGATGTGGGCCTCCAGATCTAGCGTCTATGGTGAATGGGTAGTCAGTGGTTGATGCGGCGGATGTTCCAGCGTAGGTCTGGGTGTTGGTTGTCGCACGCAGAGGGCGCTGTGCTGGTCGCCGCCCGCTGATGGTGTACGCAGCTGGGTATGGTGATCTGCGCCCCGATTCTCGACGGCTTAACCCACGCTGTACGCCATCGCACGTAGGTGTGGGGCAGCGCCAGCGTGGCCTGGGGCAATCAACGTGGGGGCTGGCAACGGAGCCGAATCCTGCGGCAGCGCTGGCGGTTAAGCACAGCGCTGCATTTCTACCATCAAAATACGCTGCTCATTTAGTAGGCCAGGGTGAAGCGCTGGCGGGTGTGGGCGGGCTGCTCTAGCTCGTTGATCAGCGCCACGGCGAAATCCTCGGCGGAGATGCGGCTCTGGCCCTGGGCATCGAAGAGCACCTGGTCGTGGCCAAGGCGGAAGGAGCCGGTGCGCGGGCCTGGCTCGATGGTGATCGCCGGGCTGAGATAGGTCCACGCAAGCGCTGCAGGCGCCGCGGAGCGCAGGTAGCTCAGTGTTTTGTCATGCGCCAGCGCGATCGGCTTGATGAAGTCAGGAAAGTCGGGTGTGTTGACCAGCGCGACGCCAGGCGCAACCTCAAGGCTGCCAGCGCCGCCAACGACCAGCAGGCGCTGCACGTCTGCGGCGAGTGTGGCCTGGGCCAGCTGCTGGGTGACCGTCACCAGTGTGTCCGGGTTATCCAGCGGCGGCGCAACGGCGCTGATCACCGCGTCGCTGCCAGCGATAATCTGCTGCATGCCAGCGCTGTCGCTGGCGTCGTGGGCCACGGCGCGCAGCCGCTCGTGCTCCAGGGTAAGCTTATCGAGATTGCGCACAACCACTGTGACCGAGTGGCCGCGTGACAGCGCCTCCTGCGCAATCCGCTGACCGATCATCCCGCTGCCGCCGACAAGTACAATCTGCATAGGTGCCTCCAAAAACAGTACTGATGGCAGCATAGCGTCGCTCTGTCCTCAGCGGCGTCCCTGCATGTGTCAGCGTAGCGAGCACGTGAGCGATTGGGCTATAATCTCAGGCCGTGGATAGGTGTATTTTGAGGAGGTCACTGTATGCACTTGAGCAGACAGAGTGAGTCGATGCGCCAGGCGTGTGTGCAGTCTGTCGCTGTGGTGCTGTCTGCGCTGCTGCATCCGCTCGTGTTTGTGGGTATAGCGTCGCTCGCTGTGTTGAGCACGATTGAGGGGCAGGTGGCCCTAGGTCTGCGCGATGTGCTGGTCTTTTGGCTTAGCCTTTGCCCGGGGCTGGCCTACCTGATCGCCATGAAGCGTGCGCGGCGCGCACTTGCTTACTCGGCGGTTTTCTTGCCGCTGCTCCTTGGAGGGATTGGAGTCACGGGACTGATCTATGCTGCGGTTGGCGCGCCGCCGCGAGCGCTCGGCGTGATCGGGACGACCTTTTGTGTCACGCTTGGGGCAACCTGGATCAACCGGCGTTGGAATATGAGCTTTCATGCCTCGCTCTCGATGAGCTGTGCCGTGCTGGTGGAGCCGTTCGTCCCGCTGCTGTCTGTGCTGCTTGCCGTGCTGTCTGTGCTGGTCGGGCTGGCGCGGCTGCCGATCAGGCAGCACACCCCAGCGCAGGTCAGCGCTGGCTGGATCTATGGTTTGAGTGTGACGGGGAGCCTGCTTGGCCTTGTTCTGCGCTATGTTAATTGATTGTAGAGCGCAATAGCGCTGAGTGTGCAGGCCCAAGCTAGCTTGGGCCTGCACGGCGGTGGATGTAACGTTGGGCTGAATTTCTGCATCAAAGTCAGTGGAGCACAATCAAGCGTACGCTTATGTCAAACTCCATTGTGTACCTATCTAGCCCTGTTGAGGTATGTTAGAACCATGAGTCCAACACTTTCGCCAGTGGTTGATGTGCAGACACTTGCGCAGTTCCGCGAGCAGCACACACCGCTTACGATTATCGACGTGCGCACAAGCGCCGAGTTTGAGAGCGCGCATATTCCGGGCAGCTACCATATTGCGCTCGATCAGCTGCCCGACTACAGCGAGGAGCTAGCCGAGACGCTTAAGACACCGGTGGTGCTGGTGTGTCGCAGCGGCACGCGCGCCCGCGAGGCCGAGCAGGTGCTGCGCTCGACCAGCCTCACCAACCTGCATATTCTTGATGGCGGCCTAGGGGCGTGGGAGGCTGCGCGCATGCCTGTGCGCCGTGGTCGCCAGCGCTGGAGCCTGGAGCGTCAGGTGCGCGGCGTCGCTGGTGCAGCCGTCCTCGCGAGCATTGTTGGCAGCATCTTCTGGCCGCCACTGCTGGCGCTCGCTGGCATTATGGGGGCCGGCCTTGGCGTCTCTGCCCTCACCGATAGCTGCACGATGGCGCTGCTATTGAGCAAGCTGCCGTACAACCGTGCAGCGGCCTGCGATGTGCAGCAGGTGCTACAGTCGCTCGCCGCCAGCGAGCAGTCCGCCGGAACCTAGCTGACTAGAGTTCAGGTGATCACGTCCGCCTGTGCCGCCACGTGCTGGCGCTCAGCCACTAATGCGGCTGGAGCGCCAGCGTGCAGGTATATCCAGATTGAGGAGTATCAATCGGGAGCACATACCTTTCTCAATCCGTGATCAATATCCATCATCTAGCCGCTATCCAGATTGACACCGAGAGTTTCAAGGATGCCATAGCCTTGTGCAGCAGAACACCTGCTGTAGCATGAATGTCATTTGATAATGTCGTTATACTCTATATGTTCAAGGAGAAGACAGATGAAAGTTGGTTTTATTTTCTGCTGCCTCGTCGTCCTCTGCGGATGTACGAACCTGCACGATCCAGCTACGGCGAGCCAGGCGGACGATGTCCAGCAGCAGCGTTTTATTGAAACAATGGGCGGGTTTCCGGCCTACCCAGCGATTGACGCAGCCGTGTTTGAGCCGCAACGCGGCATCTTCTCGTTTTATACGGGCGATCCCCCTGATGCCGTCTACCAGTTTTATGCGGAGCAGCTGCACGCACAAGGCTGGACTTTAGGCGGACCCTTAGCGCCAAGACGCGCTGGTGGAAAGACGTGGGCGTTTGATAAGCCAGACCGGACAAAGGATCGCGATGGGCGAACAAGCTGGACCACGGTGAAGATTCAGATACTTACAGTAGATACCAAGACCTATGTTGAACTCACCAAGTTAACAACAATCCAAGAACGCCCCTTTATCTGATCGACCCTTCCAACGCAGGGTACGGCTCGGCGCACTCTCCGACGTAGCCCAGCTCGGAGAGTGCGCGCTAGTAGTGGATCAGGCCGGGCTGCATGCTAGCGTGCGCGATGGTAGCCTGCCACTGCATACTGACAGCGCTTGCGCCGACGCCATTCGCTGCTGATTTTCGCTGCTGACTGTTCGCTGCTGCAGATGACAACAGCCACAATCCTGTATCGCCGCCGCTAGCGGTCGATGAGCGTCATGTGCTGTGCGCCATAGCGCGGGCCAGCAACCTTTTCAGGCGGGAGGGCCGCATCGAGCGCCGCCATTTCCGCTGTGCTGAGCGCCACAGCGCTGGCGGCAACATTTTCCTCAAGGTAGGTGCGGCGCTTGGTGCCGGGGATGGGCACAATGTCTGGGCCTTTATGCAGCAGCCAGGCGAGCGCGATCTGTCCTGGCGTCACGCCTTTGCTGCTGGCCAGCTCATGCACAGTGGCGGCGGCACGCATATTGGCGTCGAAGTTTGCGCCCTGATAGCGCGGATCGTTGCGGCGGAAGTCGCCCTCTGGATACTCCTCGGCGCGCTGCACATTGCCAGTTAGAAAGCCGCGGCCGAGCGGTGAGAACGGCACAAGGCCGATGCCTAGCTCGCGCAGCAGCGGGATGATCTGCGGCTCCAGGTTGCGCTCCCAGAGCGAGTACTCGCTCTGTAGGGCGGCGATGGGGTGGACAGCGTGGGCGCGCCGGATCGTCTGCGCGCCAGCCTCGGACAGGCCCAGGAAGCGCACCTTGCCTGCCTGCACGAGGTCGGCCAGCGTGCCGATAACCTCCTCGATCGGCACAGCGGGATCGACGCGATGCTGATAGAGCAGATCGATGTAGTCGGTGTTGAGGCGGCGCAGCGAGCCATCGACGGCGGCGCGGATGTGCTCAGGACGGCTATCGACGCCCGTGATGCCGCTGTCACCGAGCTTAAAGCCAAACTTTGTCGCGATGATCACCTGCTCGCGCCGATCTGCCAGCGCACGGCCGAGCAGCTCCTCGTTGGTGTAGGGACCGTACACCTCGGCGGTGTCGAAGAGGGTGATGCCTAGCTCGATGGCGCGGTGGATGGTGGCGATGGACTCGCGCTCGTCGCGCTCCTCCGGCGTGCCATATGACTGGCTCATGCCCATGCAGCCCAGGCCGAGGGCCGAAACCTTCAGCTCATTCCCAAGCATACGTGTTTGCATTCGTGCTCCTTCTTTCGAGGCTAAACGAGTATAGGTTTAGTATAGCTGGTTGCATCACACGGTGCGTGGCGTGACGGCATACACAGTATTTTATGTCTAGTTAGAACTGATAACTGCATTGAAGTCGCTGCACAGAAACTTAAGCGTAGCGTCTTGCTCTGCGTCAAATACCATATAGCGCAACGTTTCCCACTGTTTATCGAGGGTGCTGATCTCTAGCTGTGTAATGTGGAGGAGGCTCGTGCTATGGTTGAGCGTGAGCTGCTGCACGTTGAGGAATTCCATACGTAGCAGCTCAGCAGGCTGATTGAGTGTTGCAGCAAGCTCCAGCGTAAGCAGCAGCAGTGGTGGATGGCGTGTGTCCGCGTGTACTTGATGCAGCGAAAGTGAGAAGATGAGCGGGAAGCGCGTGGGCCGAAGCGTCTGGTAGGCGGTGATCTTATGCATCGAGTGTCGCTCCATCATGAAGAGCTAGGAGTGTGCTTGTGCCCATTATATCAAGGCGAATGAAGCTCTGCTCAACAGTATACGACCATGGTGGCTCGACAAAGCGTGACCACAGCTTGCGCCCGTAGCTATCCCATGCAACCAGCTCTAGCTCAGCAGACATAAGCACGATGTCATTGTGGCGCTGCCAGCGATAGAAGCCTGTATCGGCGCTATCGACCCACAATCGGCGCACAGCTGCAAGGTCGTAGCAGAGCAGGCGCTCGCCTGCCCCAACAAAGAGACGCTGTGTCTCAGCGATGAGCATGACGCCAGGGTACCAGCCATAGCCTGCTGGCCGGTAGGTCTGAGCGACGATTAGAAACGGCCAAGTAGTCGGCAGTGAGACCTTGAGCATACACGGCTCGCCGCTGGCCTCAGTGTGGGTATCTACAAGCTGGGCATGGTGGAAGTAGCGTTTGTCAATAGCTGCTGATTGCTCAGTAGAGAGCTGAAGTTCATAGTGGTCAATGAAAAACGAGAATGTTGCTACTGATATGGTCATGCTAGTGTGCTCCTTACGGTACTGCTTGGTTGATGATGGTTTATAATTGATTTTTAGATAGTAAAGCTTTGAATGCTGTTACCTACGTATGCATCCTCGCGTACTGCTTAGGATTGACTGGCTTCGCTTTGTCTTAAAAGGATCATCATGCAATTACACAAGGGCACACACTACAGCGGTAGACGGAAGCAACGGCGGCCCCGGCAGATCACGCTCGCGCAGTTTGTCCTGTACCGCAATGGTCTCCCACTAGGTGCGCGCGGCTCACTGCAGAACATGCTGCGGCGCTCGTTTGGCGCAAGCTCGTTTGCTGGCTTCTGGCAGCACTGGAATCCGATCTTTGGCTATGGGCTGGCGCGCTACGTGTATGCGCCGCTGCGGCGAAGGATTCCAGCGTCGCTGGCACTGATTATGACATTTATCGCCTGCGGTGCGCTCCACGATGCGGTTACAATGGCGGTGCGCGGCGCGGCCGCATTCTTTTTTACGCCCTGGTTCTTCTTTATGGGCCTGGCGGTAGCGCTCGGCACGGGCTTCGGCTTAAACTTTGCCCAGCGGTCGTGGGCGGTGCGCGGCGCTATCAATACTACCTTTATTGGCCTATGCTTGCTACTGACGCTGCTGCTGCGCCGCTGGTTCGCCTGGCCATAGCGCAAGGAGAGTGTTTATGAATGCAGATATTGAGCGGGCCGCTGTGGCCCTGCTAGGTTTGGCAGTCGGCGATGGGCTTGGCGGATTCTGTGAGTTTTCCCATGGCACAGGGCCTGCCTGGGTGCGCGAGCGCCGCGTGCCACAGGTTGAGTGGCATTGGACCGACGACACGCACACAGCGATATCAATTATGTCAATACTGGCACGGTACGGCAGCATTGACCAGGCGGCACTGGCCCAACTGCTCGCAGAGCGCTACGAGCGCTCGCGCGGCTACGGCATGAGCACACGCGCGGTACTTAAAGGTATTCGAAGCGGGGAGGACTGGAGCAGTGCCGCCCAGCGCGTGTTTGGCGGCGCTGGCTCACTAGGCAACGGCAGCGCATCGCGCGTACCGCCACTCGGGGCCTTTTTTGCCGCCGATCTAGAGCGGGTCGTGTATGAGGCCCAGCTATCCTCAGCAGTTACCCACGCACACCCAGAGGCGCCAGCTGGCGCTTCTGCGGTAGCGCTGGCGGCAGCCCAAGCGTGTCACTGGAGTACACTGCGCGACACCACTGACCATTTTCTCGACGCTATTATTCCCTTTGTGCCACACAGCCTTGTCCGCGAGCGGCTTGAGCAGGCGCGCCAGCTAGCTGCTGACACCGTGGTTGGTGCTGCGGCGATGGTGCTAGGCAATGGCCAGAGGCCAACAGCGCCGGAGACCGTGCCGTTTGCCCTGTGGTGCGCAGCGCAGCACCTGGATGATTACGAAGAAGCAATCTGGGCTGCGCTTGAGGGCCAGGGAGATACCGATACTGTGGCGGCAATTGTTGGCGGTGTCGTGGTTCTCAATATAGGCGTTGTTGGCATACCCGAGCGCTGGCAACAGCTTGTAGAGCCACTCCCTAGTCTTTGGTAATGCCAGCAAACCCCATTCCACGCCTGTAATCCGCACATAGCTGCTCGACGTAGCACTCGATTCCCAATTCAGTTCCACTAGTTGACCTTATAGCTCATTTGTTCTATACTCAAACCCATTCAGCCAATGCGCCTCAGATTGCGTCAGCGAGGGCGGCGCGTTGAAAGGAGCAATGTAATGAAACTTCTGCTCACCTCTGGGGGCATTACGAATGCTAGCATCCACGCTGCCCTAGTCGATCTGCTAGGCAAGCCAATCGCCGATTCAACGGCGCTGTGCATCCCGACGGCGCAGTGGGGGCACCCGATGTGTGGGCCGACCTCAGCGCGCGGCTTTGTCGTTGGTGCGCCGCCGTGGAACATGACCAGCCTAGGCTGGAAGTCCGTGGGCCTGCTTGAACTCACTGCACTGCCCACCATCACTAAGGAGCGCTGGGTTGCCTGGGTTCAGGCGGCTGATGCCCTGCTCGTCGATGGCGGCGACGCCACCTACCTGTGCCACTGGATGCGCGAGTCCGGGTTGGTAGATCTGCTGCCGACGCTGACAGAAACCGTTTGGGTCGGCTTGAGCGCTGGCAGTATGGTGATGACTCCGCGCATCGGTGCGTACTTTATGGAGTGGCAGGCCGCTCCAAACGACCGCACCCTGGGCCTTGTTGACTTCGCAATCTTTCCGCATTTGGATCACGCGATGCTGCCAGAGAACACGCTGGCCGCCGCAGAGCAGTGGGCCGCCGATATCGCGGGGCCAGCCTATGCCATTGACGATGAAACCGCGCTCAAAGTCGTTGATGGCGTTGTCGAGGTTGTCTCTGAGGGGCACTGGAAACAGTTTGGCAACGATTTCAAGCCGTTACACTAAGGTATGCAGCTGGAATACCGCAATAACGCCACGCGCAGTGCCGCGTGAGAAAAGGAAGTGGGTATGGCGAAGCTCGTGTTTGGAATGAACCAGTCGCTCGATGGCTATGTCGATCATACGGCGTTTGCGCCAACGCCACTGGTCTTCCGTCACTTTATCAAAGAGGCGCAGGAGCAGGCAGGCAGTGTGTACGGCCGCCGCATGTATGAGATTATGCGCTACTGGGATGATGATCATGCGGAGTGGGATGCAGACGAGCGTATCTTTGCAGCCGCATGGCGCAGGCAGCCGAAGTGGGTCGTCTCGCGCTCGCTAACGGCAGTTGGCCCCAATGCTACGCTGATCAACGACGATCTTGAGGGCGCGATTCACACACTCAAGGCCGAGCACGAAGGCGAGATCGAGGTTGCTGGCCCAACCTTGGCGCACAGCCTCACCGAGCGTGGGTTAATCGATGAGTATCGAATCTATCTGCACCCTGTTGTGCTTGGACATGGCACGCCCTATTTTGCCGGCCCCCGGCCACCGCTCCAGCTAGTGGCGCATGATCGCATTGGCGAGGAGGTCATCAGGTTGACCTACGTTCCGCTGTAGCGCTATACACTGCAGCCGCCAGCGGGCTAGCCTTCTACAGCAGTTACACGCATAGGCTAGCTCACTGGGACTGTATAAAGTGGTAGGAACTGTTTAAGTCAAATACCTTTGCCATCAGCCCCGCCTGTTCCCGTCAGATGGTTGTCGAACCCGTACCTACCATGTGCGCGACACGATTGCGCCCGACGGCCACCTGACGCGCTTCGGCTATGATCAGCAGGATCGGCTGACGCAGGTCGTGGAGAACGCCGAATCAGGGTCTGAGAATCAGTATCAAATCGAAATACTATCGCTTTGTACAGACACCGTCGGTGGAACGACATACTCTACACGACGACGATGTCATGGATGAGCCGACTTGGCGCAGGCGTAGCATGGCACCACAGGCGACACCATGCCCGCGTTGTTGAACCCCCATCGCGGTCTCACTGTCGGCGCATCCATGGCTGTTCTCCCGTCGGGGAGTTCAGAGGGTCACAGGGGCAAAAAGAGCACTGGTTGGCCACATCATCGAGCGTCGCGGTTTTCGCCAGCACCTCCAAATCAGCCAAACATGCGCCAAGCGTGCTGCGCAGCTGATGGGCGTAGACAACTCCCGCAAAGGGACGGCCTTCCACCTGCCGCCGATGTGCCTTAACCAGCAGCTCGTCATCCTGGCTGAAGAGCACATGGCCAAGCGCCGTTGCGCGGTCGAGCAGGTCGGAATCAGGCACCGTGTGATGCTGATCGTCATACGCCGTGAGCACATCCACGCCCCGCGCCCGCAACCCCTCAGCAACCGCACGGCGGACATGATGAGCCAGATAGATGCCGAGCATATGGCTAGCCCTCCGCTGAAAACCGCGAGCAACCAGCCCTACGCCGTGCGGGATCTGCTGTGGCGGTTGCCGAAAACGGCCTGGGTGCGTACGGAGATCAAGGACGGCAGCAAAGGGCCGATTGTGTGCGACCTGGCGGTGCTGCGGGTGACGGAGGCGCGGGGCGGGTTGCCCGGCCCCCGCCAGTGGCTGGTGATCCGCCGCAGCCTGCACGATCCAACGGACGTGCGGTACTATCTGAGCAATGCGCCGGAGACGACGGCCAAGACGGTGCTGGCGGCGATGGGGGGCAGGCATTGGCCGGTGGAGCTGCTGTTCGAAACGGGCAAGGGCGAACTGGACATGGATCACGATGAAGTGCGGAGCTGGGCGGGCTGGCACCACCACATGGTCCTGATGATGCTGGCCCACCATCGCTTCTGCTGTCTGGATCAGCACACTCTGTCACCTGGCGGTTGCCCACAATGAGGAACAGGCGTTTCGCGGCTACGGGCTTGACGTATGGTCTGAAGCCGTTAGCCCCGCTGTTTCGACAGGGGGATTACTGCTCTTATTTTCCGCTATCCACCGACCAGCAAGCGTACCAGCAGCCAGCGGCTACTTTATGCTTGGCGCTGTGTGTATGGGGCTACGCTTTGTCAGCGGTAGTATCTGGCTTCCGATAGTGTATCACTGGGGATGGAACGCCGTTCAAACGGGTATGCTTGGACATAATCAGCGTCCTTCGCTTTGCCCCGTCCACATTGGTGGCCCCGCGCTCTTGACTGGCTCCACAGCACCTGAAACAGGCTGGATTTCTTCGATCATGCATGGGGTGCTGCTCATTGTACTCCGCCTTTGGAGGGGCGCGCTATCGCCAAGGCGTGCGGATCAGCAGAGGCGCTGAACAACGGCTAGCGTGACTCGCCAGCGCTGCAAAAACGCCCCGTGGTATGTGCGACCACGGGGCGTCGATTCGGAACAACGGCTAGCTTAACTCTACGATGACTGCATCATCTGCTGCTCGGCGGGAGCGGCCGACAGACGGTCGAACATCAGCCACAGCAGCACGAGCACCAGCGCCCACTGCAGCGGCTGATACAGCTTCAGCAGCAGCGCCGCCATATCGCGCGAGGCGGGCACCGTGCGATAGAGCCAGTCGAGCGCCTGGCCCGGCCAGGCCTGCACAGTATCAGTAGATCACAGGACTCCCTGGGGCCAGGGTAAACGGTGTGGCGGCCGAATCGTGCGGTATCCTTTGTGGTGCCAACCAAGAAAGGAACC
>JABXJS010000247.1 GCA_013538855.1 Herpetosiphonaceae bacterium | reverse complement strand
GTGTGTGTGAGCTGGGGTGATCCCCAAGGCCCCCAGGGCTGCGCCCGCCAGCGGCCCGGGATTGTAGTTCCGCGTGGCGTTGTTCTGTGTGTGTGTTTGGCTGGGGTGGTCGCCAGGGCCACCAGGGCTGCGCCCGCAGCGGCCGGGATTGTGGTTCCGCGTGGCGTTTTAGTGTGTGTGTTTGGCTGGGGTGATCGCCAGGGCCACCAGGGCTGCGCCCGCAGCGGGCCGGATTAAGCGGGCTACTGGTTGTGGTGTGAGTGGAGAGACTGTGCGCATAGCCCCAACATTTTAGGAACTGTCACAGCGGTCGGAGCTGAGTAAGCGCCTGTAGTTTGCGTTTGTAGCGTGCGGTATTGGCTGGGGTGGTGCGTGTACGCCTTGGAGCTACGGCTACAGCAGGCTGATTGGTGGATTGTAAATGGTATTTTGGCCGAGATGGTGCCTGCTATGGTCAGGGTACCGTTTGCAGCGGTTGCGTTGAGCAAGCCATTGATGAAGTTCGCGAGCATTGGTGGGCAGCGTGGTGCGTGCGGCGGGGTTGAGCAAGGAGCACAGGGACCATGGCAAAGCATGGCGTCTGCTGGTGAGCTAGATAGTGGATCGGCTCGCAACCAGGCGGTGACGATGAGCGCTGCCAGCGGCAGCGCTCGTCGTCGTGCTTACGGGGATCGTGGAGCTGACTGATGAGCTTACCCTGATGCGATTGAGAGCAGGCCGATGTCCAGCTGACTTGCCAGGGGATCGTAGACGAGCTGGTCGCCGTCCGCTGAGTTGAGCGCCAGGCTAATTGCTGCATCGAGGGAGAGGTTTTGGCCATGGATCCAGGCGCTGTGCCATGTGCTGCTGGGCAGCTGAGTTTGCAGCCACGTTGCAAACTGCTGCGCGCTCGCTTGATCTATTGGCGCATAGGGGAGCTGGCGCTGTTCGCGATGGAACCAGGCGTAGCCTAGCAGGCATGTCGCGGTTTGATACTCGTGCTCGTGGGCCAGGAGGGCCGCGAACTCTTCCAGGCAGTGCAGCACGTTCTCCTGATTATCGTGCATGCGCCATAGCTGGAGGCTTTGCTCCAAGGCCCGGCGGGTTTCTGGATAGTTGCCGAGCGCGCGCTGCGTTTGCGCGATGCGCAGCCATGAAACAGCAATATCGCCTTTAATGCCAAGCTTCTGGCGCTCCAGCAGGCTTTGCTGGTGCCATGCGAGCGCCTGCTGATACGCCTGGCGGTAGAAGGCGACGTGGCCTTTGAGCGACTGATACCACGAGAGGCGAAATGGGTCGTGTGCGAGCTGAGGTGATTGGGCGACAAGCTCAAGGTAGTGGCTGGCCTGGGCCAAGTCGTTGAGGTAGATGTTGAGCTGGCTCATGAGCAGGTGGTTGATGCTCAAGAGCCAGAACTCGTTGCTCTGCGCTAGGAAGGCTAGGCTGGCCCCGAGCCGCCTGGTGGCCTGCACATACTGGTGTTTGCGCATCATCACCAGCCCCAACAGCAGCTGCGCCATCGCCGTGCCCTGCGGGTCATTGAGCTGCTGGCACAGATCAAGCGTGCGCGTGAGGTAGCCGAGCGGCAGATCCAGGCGGTGGTGAATATTGGTCACAATGCCAGCGCCGAGGGTTGCGCGGGCTTGCAGCGCCGGTGACTCGACATGGGCCATGGCTAGATCAACAGCGCCCAGCCACTGCCAAGCCTCCATAAAATGGCCATGGCCATACCAGAACTGACTGAGCGCCGCAAACAAACGCAGAAAGCCGCTGTAGTTCTGCTGATTGAGGCACAGGCGCAAGACAGCCTGCCAGTGGTGAAACTCAGCCTCAAGCTGCTCCATCAGCCGGACTTGCTCCTGGCCGCGTAGGTCACGGTCGATGCGCTCGGCCAGCTCAATATAGTAGTTGATATAGCGCTGCGCATAGTGATCGGTCTGACCCTGCTCGGCGAGCATGCTGGCGGCAAACTCGCGGATGGTCGCCAGCATGCCAAAGCGCGAAAACCCGTGTGTGTCTGGCCGGTGGGTGACCAGGCTTTTAGCTACCAGGTTCGCGATGCCGTTGAAAATATCATCGCTGGACAGCTCCAGATCGCTGCAGACGGCGGCGATGGCCTCCAGATCGCTATCGGCGGAAAAGACGCTTAGGCGGGTAAAAATACGCTGCTCTTTTGTCTCTAAGAGCTGGTAGCTCCACTCAAGCGTGTGGCGCAGCGTGACCTGATGGGCTGGTGCGTCGTGCATGGCGTTGGTGAGGATGCCGAGGCGATTGTTGAGCCGTGCGAGCAGCGTTGTTGGCGTGACAAACTGGGTGCGCACCGCCGCCAGCTCGATGACGAGGGGCAGGCCATCGAGGTGATAGCAAATTTGGGCGATGATCGGCGCTTGGCTATCGTTGATCTGCCAGTGCTGATTAGTGGCCTGGGCGCGCTGGCAGAACAGCTGCACGGCGGGATTGGCCCAGATGGCGGCGGGATCGCTGCTGTGTGGATCGGGCGTGGGCAGCGGATGGAGCCAGAAAAGGTGCTCCATGCGCAGCTTCAGGCTGGTGCGCGAGGTGACCATGATCTTGAGCTGGCTGCACTGCGCTAGCAGCTGAGCTAGGTCCAGATTGATGCCGCTCAAGTGCTCGCAGTTATCTAAAATCAAGAGGGTGCTGGTGTCGCCGATCAACGCGCTGATCTGCTCGATAATCGTTGTCGAGCTGCTGGCCGAGCGTCCAAGCTCGCTGGCGACAGTAACCCAGAAGTCCTCAATCGTGGCGCACTGCAAGCCCTCGATATACCAGACACCATCGGCGAAGGCGTGTAGGCTGGCCCAGCCGACGGCCTGCGCGATGCGCGTCTTGCCCACGCCTGGTGGCCCAATCACCGTGATCAGGCGATGCTGCGGATGCTGCAGCAGCAGCGTCAGCGTTTCAATCTCGCGCTGCCGCCCAACCAGCTCGTAGGGCAGGGCTGGCAGGGTGTGCGGCGCTGTTGGGGCACACTCACTCGACGGTGCTACAGCTGGCTGCAAGTGCTCCAGGTGCTGCGGTAAGGCCAGAGCTTGTACGACAACGTCGGAGCTTGCAAACTCCTGTAGGGTGCTCATATCGCTGGTGGGCAGCTCGAGCAGCGCCGCCAGCCGCTCCAGAAACGTCGCTGATGGTGCTAGTCCCCGCTCAACTTTGCGATAGGTGACTGTCGCATAGTTCAGCTGCTCTGCAAATTGATCCTGAGTAAACTGTAGCTCGTGCCGTACATGACGGAGCCATGCAGCAAACGCTTGGCGCTGCTTCATCGCACTTATGCCTCCATGAGTGAACGTTGTATTTTCGTAAATCTGCGGCCGTAACTATAGCTGCTAGTAGGGCCGCGATGCACTCGCACACTATGGGCGGCGGCTGGGCTGGGCCAGCGTGCCGCGCCACGCTGCGTGTGTGCTGCACCTGGACGGCTGACCCATGCGTGATAGGTCATGTCGAGGCTGCTAGGCTGAGTTGATGCACTTGGGTGGTTGCCCGCGTGGGCAGATCAGCGATGGTGTGCCAGACCAATCGACAACCAATACCGCAGCTACAGCTGAGCGCTGTTTAAACAAACTGCGCCACGCTGTGCCCACCATCCCGCATTCAGACGGCTGAGCGCTGTCAAGGTGGCGGCGCTAGCACACCTGCTGGTGAACCATCCGTTGGTAGCAGGTCGGCTGGCAGCAGGCATCGTGCGCTGCGGGTTGGAACCGTGGAGATCGGCGCTGTGGCGTCTGCTGTTCGCCATAGTCGGGCTTCAGCATGTGCAACAGGCGATGTGGGGCAGTGGCCTTGAAGCGGTTCGATGTGATTTGCAAGGATGCGGCCAGCTGCTTCCGCCGGAGCTGCTGCTCTGAAAAGGGCTATCTGCGCGTCTATGGCTGTGCGCTCACTGCGAGCGGCACAGCCAGCAATCTCCAGCGCGCACCACAGGGGCTGGGATGGCCCAAACGTAGCAGAGCAAATGGCGGTTGCTTCTCCATTGCGCACAATCATACCATAGCTAAGCAAGGTGCTGAGCGCTTAAAGATCAGTGTTATTAAGCAATATCACCACTGATATCAATGAATACTTTAGAAGGATCACTTTAACGATCTATCAAGATCAGATTAATAACTTCTCTGCACGCGGCCCGCTGTGATGTAATACGAGACAGTCGAACTGTGTGAGTTATAGAGGTTGCTGTGCTAGAACATGATCTGATGTTGGAGATTGGCGGAGGCGTGCCAGCGACAGACGCCGCGCCGACGAGCTTCGTTGAGATTATCCTTCAGCGGGCGCAAACAGCTCCTGAAGCGATTGCGTTGAGCTTTTATACGGCCGATGGCTACCGCACAAGCCTATCCTACGGGCGGCTTGCTCAGCGCTGTCAGGCCATCGCGGTGGTGCTGCAGCGCATGACCAAGCCCGGCGACCGTGCCCTGCTTTTGTACCCGCCTGGGCTGGCGTATGTTGAGGCGTTTTTTGGCTGCTTGTTTGCTGGCATTGTGGCTGTGCCCGCCTATCCGCCGCGGCCCAATCGGCGCGATCAGCGGCTTGATGCAATTATTGCCGACTCCGAGGCGCGCATTATGCTCGCCGCCAGCGAGCTTGTGGCGCAGCAGCGGGCCTTGTCCCAGCAGTATCCTGGCTTGGCCGACATGCAGTGGATCGCCAGCGACTTGATCAACTCGCAGGTGGCGAGTCTCTGGCAGGCGACGGAGATCGACCCCCACGCACTCACCTTCTTGCAGTACACCTCTGGCTCAACCTCGCAGCCGCGCGGGGTGATGGTCAGCCATGAAAACCTTGTGTATAACTCCAGCCTGATCGCGCAGAGCTTTGGCATCACCGCTGACGACCATGTGATGATCTGGCTGCCGCCATACCACGATATGGGCCTGATCGGCGGCATTATGCAGCCGCTGTTCACTGGCTGTGAGCTAAGCCTGATCGACCCGCTGACCTTTCTCCAGCAGCCGCTGATCTGGCTGCGCATGATCAGCGACTTAGGGGCGACGGTGAGCGGCGGGCCAAACTTTGCCTACGATCTGTGCGTGGCCAAGGCCAAGCCCGAGGCGCTGGCGGGCCTCGATCTCAGCCGCTGGCGCGTGGCCTTCAATGGGGCCGAGCCAATTCGTGCGGCAACGCTGGAGCGCTTTTGCCACACATTTGCACCGCTCGGGTTTAAATCACACGCCTTTTTGCCCTGCTATGGGCTGGCGGAGGCGACGCTGTTTGTGAGCGGCGCGCCGCACGCTGATGCGCCGACCACGCTTCAGGTCGATGCGCAGGCGCTGAGCAGGCATCAGGCTGTGCCGAGCAGCACTGGCCCGCTGCTGGTCAGCTCCGGCGTGGTGGCCAAGCCACAGCTGGTGGCGATTGTTGACCCAGAGCGCGAGCAGCTGTGTGGCGAGGGCCAGGTTGGCGAGATCTGCATCCACGGGCGCAGCATTGCCCAAGGCTACTGGAATAACCCAGCCGCCAGCCAGGCAACCTTTGGCTTCACGCTGCCCGATGGTCGCGGCCCGTTTTTGCGCACTGGCGACCTTGGCTTTGTGTACGCTGATCAGCTGTATGTGACCGGGCGCCTGAAAGACCTGATTATTATCGATGGACGCAACCACTATCCGCAAGATATTGAGCTGTGTGTTGAAAGCGCGCATCCGGCGATTCGCCAGGGTGGCTGTGCCGCCTTTGCCATCGACGGCGCTGATGGTGAGCAGATCGTGATTGTGGCCGAGCTACGGCGACCGAATCAGGCCGAGGCCGCCGCCGCCGCTGTGCGCCAGTCCCTGCAGCGCCAGCACGATGTCGCCACCGCCGATCTGGTGTGGGTGCGGCCCGGCCAGGTGCCGAAAACCTCCAGCGGTAAAGTGCGGCGGCGCGAGTGTCGCCAGCGCTATTTGAACCAGACCCTGCACACGCTGGAGGGCGAGGAATGAGCGCTGCGGCTTACGACGCTGCTGCCATCGCCGCATGGCTGCAAGCCCAGATCGCCGAGCGCCTGAAGCGCCCAGTTGAAGCTATCGCCCTAACGGCCCCCTTCGCCGATCTCGGCCTCTCCTCGCGCGAGGCGGTTGGGCTAAGCGGCGATCTGCAGACGTGGCTTGGGCGCGCTGTCGCGCCAACGGTGCTGTGGGAGTATGCAACAATCCAGGCGCTGAGCGAGTTTCTCGCGCAGGATCAGGCGGCGGTGCTGGCGCTGCCTACTCCTGCGCCAGCACCGCCTGCCGCGAGCGCTGGACAGGCGATTGCGATTGTCGCTATGAGCTGTCGCTTGCCCGCGGCCGACACGCCCGAGGCCCTCTGGGAGCTGCTGCTCGCCGGGCGCAGCGCGATTGGGCTGGTGCCAGCAGATCGCTGGGATCATGCGCAGCTCTACGCTGCCGAGGCGCGCACCAGCGGCAAGATGAACACGCGCTGGGGCGGCTTTCTGCAGCAGGTCGATCAGTTCGACCCGCTGGTGTTTGGCATCTCCGGCCGCGAGGCCAGCCGCATCGATCCGCAGCAGCGCTTGGCGCTGGAAGTGGCCTGGGAAACCTTTGAGCGCGCCGGCATTGCGCCAGATCGCCTGGCAGGCAGCGCCACCGGTGTTTTTCTGGGCATCAGCAGCAGCGACTATGCGCGGCTCCAGTTTGCCGAGCTTGAGCTGCTGGATGCCTACGCTGGCACCGGCAACGCCCATAGCATCGCCGCCAACCGCCTATCGTATGTGTTTGGCCTCCAAGGCCCCAGCATGGCGATCGACACCGCCTGCTCGTCGTCGCTGGTAGCGGTGCATCTGGCCTGCCAGAGCTTGCGCGCTGGCGAGTGTGAGCAGGCCCTCGCTGGCGGCGTCAACCTCATTCTCAATCCAGAGCTGAGCGTCACATTTGCCCAGGCGCAGATGCTCTCAGGCACCGGGCAGTGCCATACGTTCGATGCCGCCGCTGATGGCTATGTGCGCAGCGAAGGCTGTGGCATGGTGCTGCTCAAGCGCCTTGACGCCGCGCTGGCGGCTGGCGATCCGATTCTGGCTGTTATCCACGGCTCGGCGGTCAATCAAGATGGCCGCAGCAATGGCCTGACCGCACCAAATGGCCTGGCCCAGCAGGCCGTGCTGCGTCAGGCGTGGGCGCAGGCGCAGATCGAGCCTGATCAGCTGGGCTATATCGAGGCGCACGGCACGGGCACGCCGCTCGGCGATCCGATCGAGGTCGCTGCGCTGCAAGCGGCGCTCGGCGCACGCCAGTCGCCCTGCTGGCTTGGCTCGATCAAGGCCAACCTGGGCCATCTGGAGGCGGCGGCCGGTATCGCGGGCCTGATCAAGCTTGTGCTGGCCTTCCAGCAGCAGATGATCCCGGCGCAGGCGAACTTCCAGCAGCTCAACCCGCAGATCACGCTGGGGTCGGCGCTGGCGATTGCCACCACGCCGCAGCCCTGGTACAGCCTCGACAGCTACGCCGGGGTGAGCAGCTTTGGCTTTGGCGGCACGAACGCGCATGTGGTGGTTGGCCCGGCACCGCTGACGGCGGCGCACGCTGGCCGCGCACCTGCGCCGCCGCTGCATATGCTGTGCTTGCAGGCGCGCAACGAGCGCTCGCTCCAGGCGCTGAGCGCACGCTATGCGGACTTTTTACAGGCCCAGCCGGAGCAGGCGCTGGCCGACGTGTGCTGGAGCGCCTACAGCCAGCGCGCCGCAATGCAGCAGCGGCTCGTCGTCTACGGACGGGATAAGCAGCAGCTGCTGGAGCGCTTGCAGCAGGCTTGGCAGCCGCAGGCGCACGGCTGCGTACACGGCCAGCGCCAGTACCCTGCGCCGCGTGTGGCCTTTGTGTGCTCCGGCCAGGGCAGCCAGTACGCTGGCATGGCGCAGACGCTCTACCGCACTGAGCCGCTGGTGCGTGAGATTCTGGACCAGGCCAACGCGCTGTTGGCCGACTGCTTACCGGTGCCCTTGCTTGATGTGCTGTACCAGCCCGAGCATAGCGCGCTGCTACGCGAGACCCGCTACACCCAGCCAGCGATCTACACTGTGAGCTACGCCCTGGCCCAGCTGTGGCGCGCGTGGGGCGTTGAGCCAGTGGCGCTGCTCGGCCACAGCATCGGCGAGTACACCGCTGCGGCGCTGGCTGGCGTGTGGAGCTTCGCCGATGGTCTGCGCCTTGTGGCCCAGCGCGCGCAGCTGATGCAGCTCCTGCCTGAGCATGGCGCAATGCTGGCGATTCGCGCACCGCTGGCCGCTGTGCAGGCGCAGATTGCGGCCCATCAGCTTGATCTGGCCGCGATTAATGGGCCGACCGCTGTTGTGGTTGCCGGCAGCAGCGCCGCCATCGATCAGCTGGCGCGCGAGCTAGAGCAGCAGGCGGTGACCGCCAAGCGCCTTGATGTCTCGCATGGCTTCCACTCAGCCTTGATGGAGCCGATGCTGGCCGACTTTCGCACCACTTTAGCCCAGTACGCGCCGCAGCCGCCGCAGATTCCGCTGATCGCCAACCTCGATGGCTCCTGGCACGCCGATGCGCCGAGCGCTGACTACTGGTGCCAGCACACGCGCCAGCCAGTCCAGTTTCAGCGCGGGCTGGAGCGCCTGCTCGCCAGCGATGTGACCCACGTGCTCGAAGTTGGCGCGCACAGCACGCTGATCGACCTAGGCCGCCAGGCCGGACTCGCCGACGTGACATGGCTGCCGACGCTGCGCCGCCAGCAGGACGAGTGGGCGTGTATCTACCACACCGCCGCAACCTTGATCGCCCATGGCTGTCAGCTCAACTGGGCCGCCATGAACGCTGGCTATCAGGCGCGCACCGTGCTGCTGCCCACCTACACCTTTGATCGTCAACGCTATTGGTTTACGGAAGGACCACGTATGAACCATGCTAGCGCGCAATCCACCACTGCTAGCGCCCCAGATCGCCACGCCCTGATTTTGGCTGAGCTACGCAGCCTCACCGCCCGCTTGCTGCACGTCAGCGAGGATCAGATCAACGTCCATAGCTCGTTTGTCGAGATGGGCGCTGACTCTCTGGTGATGATCGACGCAGGCCGCGCGATTGAGTCACGCTATAAGGTGCACATCACGATGCGCCAGCTGTTCGAGGAGCTGCCGAGCCTGGATGCGCTGGCGCGCTTTCTTGCCCAGCATGGTTCATTCGATACGCCTGAGTCGCCGCAGCCGCCACCTGTCGCTGTGGCCGCAGCTGAGCCAGCCCGCGCTGTGTCGCCGCCCGCTGTGCCTAGCCAACCATCAATTGCTGCCGTGGGCCTGGAGGCGGTGGTGCAGCAGCAGCTGGCCCTGATGCAGCAGCAGCTGGCATTACTGGCTGGGCAGCCAATTCCAGCCCAGCCGAGCGCGAGCCTGCCAGCGCCAGCACCGGCACCTGTGCCAGCGGCTGCGCCAGCGGCTGCGCCAGCGGCCACACCGTCGCTGCCGCCAGCGGCCAGCGCGCCAGCCCAAAAAGCCTATGTGCCCTACCAGCCGCTGCGGCCAGGCGCGATCACGGCCAACGATCTGAGCGCCACGCAGCAGGCGCACCTGCAGGAGCTGATCGCCGCCTACACGGCGCGCACCGCCAGCTCCAAGCGCTTGACCCAGGCATACCGCGCACAGCTCGCCGACAACCGCGAGTCGGCCGGATTCCGCTTCTCGATCAAAGAGATGCTGTACACCTTGATCTGCGAGCGCTCTGAGGGCAGTTGGATCTGGGATGTTGACCAGAACAAGTACCTTGATCTGACCATGGGCTTTGGCGTCAATCTGTTTGGCCATCGGCCTGCGGCGATTACGCAGGCGCTGGCGGAGCAGCTGGAGCAGGGCTATCAGCTTGGCCCGCAGACGCGCCTCGCTGGCGAGGTGGCCCAGCTCATCTGTCGCATCACGGGCATGGATCGCGTGGCCTTCTGCAACTCTGGCACGGAGGCGGTGCTGACGGCAATTCGCGTTGCGCGCACCGTCACCGGCCGCAAGAAGATCGCGCTCTTTGCTGGCTCGTACCATGGATTCTATGATGCGACGCTGGCCACGGCGCAGGCCGACGGGGACGCGCCGCGTGCTGTGCCGCTGGCCCCAGGCATTCCACAGGGCATGGTCGATGACATCGTGGTGCTGGACTACGCGACGCCGGAGAGCTTGGCGACGCTTGAGCGCCTTGCACCGGAGCTGGCGGCGATCTTGGTGGAGCCGGTCCAAAGCCGCCGCCCTGATCTGCAGCCGCAGGAGTTTTTGCAGCAGCTGCGTGCGCTGACCACGGCGGCTGGCTGTCTGCTCATCTTTGACGAGATGATCACCGGCTTCAGAATTGCTGCTGGTGGCGCGCAGGCGTGGTTCAACGTTGCGGCCGATCTGGCGACCTACGGCAAGATTGTGGGCGGCGGCATGCCCATCGGTGTGGTGGCTGGGCGCGCCGGGCTGCTCGACGCGCTTGACGGCGGCTTCTGGCAGTACGGCGACGACTCGTTTCCACAGGCCGAGACGACCTTTGTCGCCGGCACCTTCTGCAAACATCCGCTGACCTTGGCCAGCGCCAAAGCAGTGCTGACGCTGATCGAGCAGGCTGGGCCGGATTTGTACACCGAGCTTAATCAGCGCACCGCCGCCTTTGCTGCGGAGATGAACGCCTACTTCAGCGCGGTTGGTGCACCCATCCGCATCGTGCATTTTGGCTCGCTCTTCCGCTTTGCCTTCAACCAAAACCTCGACTTGTTCTTCTACCACCTGCTGCTGCAGGGCATCTACATCTGGGAAGGGCGCAACTGCTTCTTCTCCACGGCGCACAGCGCTGACGACATCGCGTGGCTGAAGCAGGCGATCCGCACCGCCGTCGAGGCGCTGCAGCAGGGCGAATTTTTACCAGCGCCCGTGCATCAGCCCGCCCCGCCCAGCGCGCTGGCGCTGACCGAGGAGCAGCATCAGCTGTGGGTGCTCGGCCAGCTTGGCCACGCTGAGGCTAGCGCCTACAACCTGCCAGCGGGCCTGGAGCTGCGCGGCAAGCTGCATGTGGCGCTGCTGGAGCAGGCCATCAACCACGTAGTTCAGCGCCACGAGAGCCTGCGCACGACGATTGATCCCAGCGGCGGCCAGCAGATCATCCACCAGGACCTGCCGCTCACGCTGGCGCTGACGGACCTCACGCAGGCCGCAGATCAGAAGCAGGCGCTGGCGGATTGGTTCGCCGCGCATAATCAGCAGTGCTTTGATCTGAGCCAGAGCAGTGCGCTGCGCTGTCGGCTGGCGCAGCTCGGGCCGGAGCGCTACGCACTCAGCGTCGTTGCGCACCATATTCAGGTCGATGGCTGGTCGCTGGGCCGCATCCTAGAGGAGGTCGCGCAGGTGTACCAGGCGCTGAGCGGCGGCCACGCCCCGCAGCTGGCCCAGCCGCTGCAGTTTCGCGACTACTGCGCCTGGAAGCAGCGCCTTGACCTGAGCGCGCAGGCGCAGTACTGGCAGGCGCTGTTTGCCGAGCTGCCTGCTCCGCTGGCGCTGCCGACCGACTATCCGCGCCCGGCGCTGAAGAGCTATGCGGGCCAGCGGGTGCTGCAGGTGTTTGATCCGGCCGCCTACCAGGCGCTCAAGCAGCTCAGCCGCCAGTCTGGCGCGACATTGTTTATGGTCTGCCTGGCTGGCTACAGCCTGCTGATGCACCGCCTGACCGGCCAGTCCGATCTCGTGGTGGGCATTCCGGCGGCGGCGCGCTCGTTTGACGGCAGCGAGACAATTGTCGGCTACTGCGGCAACCTGCTGCCGCTGCGCAGCCAGCTTCAGCCAGAGCAGTCGTTCAGCGACTATCTGCGCCAGACACGCCAGCGCCTGTTTGATGCCTACGAGCACCAGGACTACTCGCTGGCCCAGCTGCTGGCCGTGCTCAACCCGCCGCGCGATGCAAGCCGCGCCGCAATTGTTGAGACGCTGTTCAACTTCGAGCCGCCGACACCAGCCCCGCGCTTTGGGCCGCTAGCGGCGCGCTTCGTGGCCCAGCCGATCAGTGCGACGGCGCTTGACCTGAGCGTGAACGTGCTGGAGCTGGATGAGCAGCTGGTGGTGTACTGCGATTACAACAGCGATCTGTTCGAGCAGGCCACAATCGAGCGCTGGCTCGGCCACTATCAAACGCTGCTGCTCGATGCCGCGCAGACGGCGACCACCGCCGTTGATCAGCTGGCGCTGCTGCAGCCCGCCGAGCGCCACACGCTGCTTGAGACGTGGAATGCCACGGCGCACGCGGTGCCGCTTGACTGTAGCTACAGCGAGCTGTTTGCCGCCCAGGTGGCGCGCACGCCAGACGCTCCGGCCGTCAGCGATCAGCATGCGCGCTACACCTACGCCGAGCTTGATCAGCGGGCGAATCGCCTGGCGCACGCCGTGCAGCAGCGCGGGATTGGCCGCAATCAGCTGGTGGCGATCTTCGCTGAGCGCTCGTGCGACTTTGTGAGCGCGGTCTTGGGCGTGTTCAAGGCGGGCGCGGCCTATCTGCCGCTTGACCTGGAGCACCCGCCGCAGCGCTTGGCCCACGTCCTACAGCAAAGCCAGAGCTGCCTGGTGCTTGTCGATAGCACATGGCGTGAAACACTCGCCGCTGCGCTGAGCACGCTGCCCGCCGATCAGCAGCCGCCGATCCTCGCGCTTGAGCAGGCGTTCAGCCCCGAGCTTGCGAGCGTTGCGCCTGCGATTGACCCGCAGCCCAGCGATCTGGCCTATGTGATCTACACCTCCGGCTCGACCGGCCTGCCCAAAGGGGCCATGATCGAGCAGCGCGGCATGATCAACCATCTGTATTCCAAGATCGTTGACCTGCAGCTGAGCGCCGCCGACCGCGTGGCGCAAAATGCCCGCCAGAGCTTCGACATCTCAGTGTGGCAGATGCTCGTGGGCCTGCTGGTGGGAGCCGAAACGCAGATCTACCCAGAGACGATCGCCCGCGATCCAGATGCGCTGCTCGACTACGCCTGCGCGCAGGCGACCACGATCTTGGAGATTGTGCCCTCGGTGCTTGGCGCATGGCTGAATCTGCTGCCGCATCGCCCAGCGCTGCCGGCATTTGCCGATCTGCGCTGGCTGCTGCTCACCGGCGAGGCGCTGCCGCCGCAGGCGTGTCGCGACTGGTTCACCTGGTATCCGCACATCCCGCTGCTGAACGCCTACGGGCCGACCGAGTGCTCTGACGATGTGACGCACTATGTGGTGACGCAGCCGCCAGCGCCGCACGTGGTGCACATGCCGATTGGACGACCGATCATCAACACACGCCTGTACATCCTTGATGCGCAGCGCCAGCCGGTGCCGCCAGGCGTGATCGGCGAGCTGTACGTTGGCGGCGTCGGCGTTGGCCGCGGCTACCTGAATGATCCCGAGCGCACGCAGGCGGTCTTTATGGCTGACCCGTTTGTCGCCGGCGGGCGCTGCTATCGCACCGGCGACTTGGCGCGCTACCGCGCCGACGGCACCATCGAGTACTTGGGCCGCGTCGATCATCAAGTCAAGGTGCGCGGCTTCCGCATCGAGCTAGGCGAGATTGAGGCGGCGTTGGGCACGCATCAGGTGGTGCAGCAGAGCATTGTGACCGCCACGCCCAACGCGCAGGGCCAGCTGCGGCTGATCGCCTACGTGGTGCCCAAGGCAGCCGAGCAGACGGCCGAGCAGGCCACAGCCACGCGCCTAGAGCAGTGGAGCAGCGTCTGGGACGACACCTATGATCAGCTCGGCGCTGGTGAGCATGGCGCGATCAACACAATTGGCTGGAACGACAGCTATACCCGCCAGCCGTTTTCTGACGATGTGATGCACGAGTGGAGCTGGGCGACGGTGCGCAACATCCTTAACCTCCAGCCGACCAAAATTCTTGAGCTTGGCTGTGGGACGGGCATGCTGCTGCTGCCGCTTGCGCCGTACTGCCTGAGCTATCGCGGGCACGATATCGCCGCCGACGTGATCGAGTATGTGCAGCAGCGCCTTGAGCGCCAAGTGCACCACTGGTCGCACGTGAGCCTGGCGCAGTATCCGGCCCACGACTTCAGCAGCATCGCGCCGCAGAGCGTGGACACCATCGTGATCAACTCGGTGGCCCAGTACTTCCCCAGCATCGAGTACCTGGTGCAGGTGATCGAGGCCGGGCTGGCGGCGCTGACGCCTGGCGGGCGCATCTACCTTGGCGATATTCGCAACCTACGCCTGAACCCGCTGCTGCACACGTCGATCCAGTGCTTCCAGGCCCCGGCCGAGCTAGCGGTCGATCAACTGGCCCAGCTCGCCCAGCAGCAGCATCTGCGCGATCAGGAGCTGGTGATCGACCCCAGCTTTTTCCACGCGCTGCAGCAGGATTTTCCGCAGATCACGCAGGTCGAGCTGCTGCTCAAGCGCGGGCGCAGCCACAACGAGCTAACCTGCTTTCGCTACGATGTGGTGCTACATGTCCAGCGCCCAAGCGTGGAGCTAGAGCCGCACTGGTTCGACTGGCGCGAGGATGGCCTCAACCTGCGCCTCGTGCGCCAGGTGCTGGAGCAAAGCCACCCAGCGGCGCTCGGCATCAGCAATGTTCCCAACGGTCGCCTTGGCGCGGCGTGGGCGCTATGGGAAACGCTGCAGAGCGCCGAGCAGCCCGCAACGGTTGGAGCGCTGCGCGCCGCGCTTCAGCCAGCGGCGCTGGAGGGCGTCGATCCCGAAGATTGGCACAGCCTGCACTTGAACGGGCGCTACCGCGTAAGCGTCACGCTGCCGCGCAGCGGCGCACTGAACTGCTACGACGTGCTGTTCTACGCTACCGAGCACGTGCCCGCCGAGGCGCTGCCGATGCAGCTACAGTTTTTGCCGACGGCGCGCAAGGACTGGGCCGCCTACGCCAACAGCCCGCTGCAAGAATCGCAGGCGCTGACGCTTCAGTTCCGCGAGCACCTGCGCCAGCTGCTGCCGGACTACATGCAGCCCGAGGCGTTTGTGGTGCTGCCGCAGCTGCCGCTGACGCCCAACGGCAAGGTCGATCGCCGCGCCTTGGCGGCTCTGGAGGCTCCAGCGCAGCCGGCGCACCAGTATGTCGCCCCGCGCGATGCGCTCGAGGCCCAGCTCGCGGCGCTGTTTGCGCAGGTGCTCAACCTGCCGCAGGTCAGCATCGACCAAAGCTTCTTTGAGCTTGGCGGGCACTCGCTGACCGGTACGCAGCTGATCGCGCTTATTCGCAGCGAGTGCTCCGCCGATCTGCCGCTGCGCACGCTGTTTGAGGCCTCGACTGTGGCGGCGCTCGCACCGCTGGTTGCCGCCGCCCAAGCCGCGCCATCAGCTCAAGAGCAGCCCAAGCCCACCGCGCGCCAGCGCCAGCGCCAGCGTGTGAACGTCAATCAGGCCGGCTTTGGCCACGTGAGCGAAGATAGCGCTGCCACAGGAGGTGCCGCATGACCGTCAACGAGCGAGAGGTATTCGCGTTTCCGATGTCGTTTGCCCAGCAGCGGCTCTGGTTTTTGGAGCAGCTGCAGCCAGCGAGCGCCTTGTACCATATTGCCAGCCTGCTCGACGTTCAGGGGCCGCTTGACCTGGCAGCCCTGGCGGCGAGCGTCAACCAGATCATCGCGCGCCACGAGAGCTTGCGCACCACGTTTGGCATGATCGATGAGACACCGATGCAGCTGATCAGCGATGCGCTGGTGCTCACTCCGGTGGTGCACAATCTGCAGGCGTTGAATCCAGAGCAGCGCTGGTTTGTGGCGCTGGAGCAGGCCAAGGCGGCCTGTCTGGTGCCGTTTGATCTTGGTCAGGGGCCGCTGCTGCGCCTGGAGCTGTTTCAGCTCAGCGCCGAGCACTATGTCCTGGCCGTGGTGCTGCACCACATTATCGCCGATGGCTGGTCGATGGAGCTGTTCATTCAGGAGCTGGTCGCAGGCTACGCCGCCCACCGCGCTGGATCTCCGCCGCAGCTCACGCCGCTGGCGCTGCAGTACGCCGACTACAGCGAGTGGCAGCGCGAGTGGCTGGCTAGCCCGCGCCAGCAGCAGCAGCTCAGCTTCTGGCAGCAGCAGCTCGCCGACGCGCCGCGGCTGCTGGAGCTGCCAACGGATCATCCGCGCCCGGCCCAGCAGAGCTTTGCCGGCCACACCCTCAGCTTTGCGCTGCCCGACAGCCTGAGCCGCCAGCTCAAAGATTTCGCGCAGCGCACGCAGACGACGCCGTTTATGGTGTCTTTGGCCGTGTTTGCCAGCCTGCTGAGCCGCTACAGCCGCCAGGAGCAGGTGGTGATCGGCACGCCGATTGCCAACCGCACAACGGCTGAGGCCCAGCCGCTGATCGGCTTCTTTGTCAACACGGTGGTGTTTAATCTGACGCTTACGCCTGCGCTCGATCTGCAGACCTTGGTTGAGCAGGTGCGCGAGCAGAGTCTGGCGGTGTACGCACATCAAGACGTGCCGTTTGAGCAGGTCGTCCAGCAGCTGCAATTGGAGCGTAATCTTAGCCACACGCCGATCTTTCAGGCCATGCTGGCGTATCAAAACGTGCCCAGCCAGCAGCTGAGCATCGCCGACCTGACGATCAAGCAGCTGCCGCTTGATCTTGGCTATGCCAAGTTCGATCTGACGCTGTTTATTGAGGAGACGCCGGCCGGGCTGCTGGCGCGCCTGGAGTACAACCGCGATCTCTTTGCGGCGGCGACCATCGAGCGCATGCGCGATCATCTGGTGGCGCTGCTCACGCAGGCGCTGGCCGCCCCGAACCAACCGCTGTCCCAGCTCAGCATGCTCTCCGCTGACGAGTGCCAGCAGCTCTTGGTCGACTGGAATCAGACCCAGCGCGAGTTTGCGCATGATCACGGCCTGCATATGCTGGTGGAGCAGCAGGCGCAGCGCACGCCAAGCGCGGTCGCGCTGCGCTGGGAGGCTGAGCTGCTGAGCTATGCCGAGCTTGATCAGCGTGCCAACCAGCTGGCGCATAGGCTGCGTGAGCAGGGCGTTAGCTCCGGGGCGATTGTTGGCGTGTACGCCACGCGCTGCCCGGAGCTGGCGGTGGCGCTGCTGGGCATTCTGAAGGCGGGCGCGGCCTACCTGCCGCTCGATCCGCTCTATCCCGCCGAGCGCTTGCAGTACATGCTGGAGGATGCCGACGCTGCGCTGATCGTGCAGGCCAGCCGCACGCCGCTGCCTGCGCTGGCCACATCCGCCTGCACGCTAGATGTTGTGGCCGAGCAACCGCGCCTCGCGACGCTCCCCAGCAGCGCGCCGACGCTGGACTTCGATCCGCAGCAGCTCGCCTATGTGATCTATACCTCTGGCTCGACGGGCAAGCCCAAGGGCGTGCTGATCCAGCATCAGGGCGTGGTGAACTACCTCCAGTGGGCTATGGCGGCGTATCCGTTTGACGCTGGCAGCGGCGCGCCGCTCGCCGCGTCGCTGGCCTTCGATGCCACGATCACCGCGCTGTGGGGGCCGCTGTGCGCTGGCAAGACCGTTGATCTGCTGCCCGAGCAGGACGAGATCGAGGTGCTGGCGCAGCGGTTGGGCCAGGAGCGCTACAGCCTGCTCAAGGTGACGCCTGCGCACATGGAGGCGCTCAAGCAGCTGGTTGACCCCGACCAGATCGGCCCTAGCCGCGCCTTTGTGATTGGCGGCGAGGCCCTGCTCCAGCAGCACGTGGCCTTCTGGCACGCGCACGCGCCACATCTGCGCCTGATCAACGAGTACGGCCCCACCGAGACGGTGGTTGGCTGCGTGGTGTATGAGGATGCTGCGCCAGCGCCCGAGCGCACCGCCGTGCCGATTGGCCGCCCGATTGCCAACACGCAGCTGTATGTGCTCGATGCGCAGGGCCTGCCGGTGCCCATCGGCGTGCCCGGTGAGCTGTACATCGCTGGCGTCGGCGTCGGCCTGGGCTATCAGCGACGACCCGATCTCACCGCCGAGCGCTTCTTGCGGCTGGAGCAGATGCCTGGCGTGCAGCGTGAGCTGGCGCGCTGCCAGCAGCCCCAGCCGCCCTTTGAGCGCCTGTATCGCACCGGCGATCTCGTGCGCTACCTGCCTGATGGCAACCTTGAGTACCTGGGCCGCATTGATCAGCAGGTCAAGCTGCACGGCTTCCGCATCGAGCTCGGCGAGATCGAGGCCACGCTGGCCGCCCATCCAGACGTGCACGCCGCTGCGGTGGCGCTGCGCGAGGATCGGCCGGGCCAGAAGCGCTTGGTCGGCTACGTGGTGGCCCAGGCGCAGCACAGCGTCGATCCAGCGGCCATCCTGGACTACGCGGCGCAGTCGCTGCCGCACTACATGCTGCCAAGCGCCGTAGTGGAGCTGTCGATGCTGCCGCTGACTAGCAATGGCAAGCTGGATCGGCGCGCCCTGCCTGCGCCCGAGCAGCCGTCCGCCGCGCTCAGCGCTGAGCAGACGACGCCGCTCGATGCCGTCGAGGCGCAGCTGATGGCGCTCTGGCAGCGCCTGCTTGGCCTCGACGCGGTTGATCGCCACGCCAGCTTCTTCAGCCTTGGCGGCGACTCGATCCTGGTGATGCAGCTGGTGGGGTTGGCGCGCCAGCACGAGCTTGTGCTCACGCCACGGCTGGTGTTTCAGCACCAGACCATCGCCGCGCTGGCTCAGGCGGTGCGCCAGCAGCGCCAGCCCAAGCCCCAGCTCGACCCGCTGAGCCTCGCTGGTCCAGTCGCGCTTAGCCCCATCCAGCGCTGGCTGTTCGAGCGCCAGCTGGCGCACCCTGAGCACGTCAATCAGAGCATTGTGGTGCGCGTGCAGCCAGGCATCGCCACCGAGCGCATCCAGGCGGCGCTTGACGCGCTGGTACGCCTGCACCCGAGCCTGCGGCTCACCTTTCAGCCCGCCGCCGAGCAGCCCGCCGCCGAGTGGCAGCAGCGCTACGCCGCAGCGGCCCCGGTGCCCCTGCTCGAGCTACAGCAGCCCAGCCACGCCGAGCAAGTTGCCGCCGACGCCCAGCTCCAGGCCGCATGTGATCTGGCGACTGCGCCGCTGCTGCGCGCTGCGCTCTGGCGTGGCGCAGACAGCGATCAGCTCCTGCTGGTGGCGCACCACGCCATCATCGACGGCGTCTCGTGGCGCGTGCTGCTGGCCGACCTGGCGCAGCTGCTGAATGATCAGCCGGTGCCCGCCGCCACCACGCCGTTCAGCACCTGGGTGGCCAGCTTAATCGAGCAGGCGCAGGCACCCCAGATCGTTGGGCAGCTGGCCTACTGGCGCGCAGCGGTTGAGGCGATCACGCCCGCGCCGCGCCTGGCCGCCGTTGGCACCGTGGCCGACGCGCAGCGCCTCCAGCGCCACCTCAGCCCCGAGTTGACCGACAGCCTGCTGCATCGCGCGCCCGAGCAGACGCGCGCCAGCGTTGTTGAGCTGCTGATCAGCGGCTTGGCCCTGGCCTACCAGCGCTGGTCGCAGGCCACCCAGCTAGTGCTCGACCTCGAGAGCCACGGCCGCGAGACATGGGATGCTGACCACGACCTGAGCCGCAGCGTCGGCTGGTTCACCAGCCTCTACCCAGTGCGCCTGGAGTTCCCAGCCGATCCCGCGCCGAGCAGCTGGATCAAGCACATCAAAGAAACGCTGCGGGCGGTGCCGAGCGCTGGCGTTGGCTACGGCATGCTGCGCTACGCCCACGCCGATCCGACCATCCGCGCCAGCCTGACCCCGGCGCAGCCGCCAGCTGTGCTGTTCAACTACCTTGGCCAGCTTGATAGTCAGCAGGCCCTGGACCCACTCTGCGGCCTTGATCTGACCTTCCCCAGCCAAACCCACGCCCCGGCCAACCAGCGCAGCCACGCGCTGGAGATCAACTGCTATGTGCTCGCCGAGCGCTTGGTTATCGACTGGGAGTGTGATCAGGCCAGCGCCGCCGCCGTCGCCCAGCTGGCCGACTTGTATGCGCAGGCGCTAGGCGATGTGCTGAGCGAGCCTGCGGCTGCGGCCACGCTGGCCCCCTCGGATTTTCCGGCGGCGCGCGTGCAGTCCAACGACCTTGATCGCCTATTGGCGCGTTTGAAAGCAAAGGGAGCCTAGCTGTGGAGGATATTCAGGATATTTACGAGCTGTCGCCTATGCAGCAGGGCATGCTCTTTCATACCATCGCTAGCCCCGCTGCGGGCATGTACATCGAGCAGGTGCAGTGTCGCCTGCGCGGCCAGCTGCACGTGGACCACTTTCGCCAGGCCTGGGCGCAGGTGGCCGCGCGCCACACCATCCTGCGCAGCGCCTTCTTCTGGGAGGAGCTGGAGAAGCCGCTGCAGGTGGTGCACAATCACGTTGCGCTGCCCTTCACGCTGCTCGACTGGCGCGACCGCCCGCAGGCGCAGCAGGCCAGCGATCTAGCCGACCTGCTCGCTGACGATCAGCGCCAGCCGTTTGCGCTCGATCACGCGCCGCTTCAGCGCTGGCAGCTGGTACAGCTCAGCGCCGACGAGTGGCACTGCGTCTGGACATTTCATCATCTGTTGTTGGATGGATGGTCGGTGGCGCTGCTGTTTGAGGATGTGCTGCAGCACTATGCGGCCCTTCAGCAGCACACGCCGCTGTCAGCTGAGCCAGCCCCGCCCTATCGTGCCTATATCGACTGGCTTCAGCAGCACGATCAGGCCCAGGCCGCCGAGTTTTGGCGCGGCTACCTGGCGGGCTTCAGCCAGCCAACCCCGCTGCCCTTGGCGCGCCCGGCCCACGCCGAGCACGGCCAGCGCTTCGCCGAGCACCAGCTGCTGCTCTCCGATGCCGAAACGATGCAGGTGCAGGCGTGGGCGCGCCGCAGCCACGTGACCATCAATAATTGTGTGCAGGCAGCCTGGGCCTACGTGCTGGCGCAGCACAGCCAGGCCGATGATGTGGTCTTTGGGGCCACCTTCGCCGAGCGGCCAGCCGAGATCGCCGCGAGCGAGCGCTTGATCGGCCTGTGCATCAACACCATGCCTGTGCGTATCCGCCTTGCGCCGGAGCAGACGCCGCGCGCGCTGGTTCAGGCGCTCCAGCGTGACTACGCCGAGGTGCAGCAGCATAGCGCCAGCGCGCTTGTCGATATTCAGCGCTGGAGCGATCTGGCCCACGGCGCGAGCTTGTTCGAGAGCCTGATCGTGTTTGAAAACTACCCGCTGCAGGCGCTCGATGCGCAGCAGGCCGGGCTACACATCGATCAGCTCGCGCTCGCTGAGCACACCAACTATCCGCTCACGCTGATTGTGGTGCCTGGTGCGCAGCTGCGCCTCACGCTCAGCGTTGATCAGGCGCGCTACGATCAGGCCGCTGCCGAGCTTGTGCTGGCGCAGCTCAAGGCGGCGCTGCTGGGGCTGACCACGGCGACCACGCTCGCTGATATGAGCGTGCTGACACCGCGGCAGCAGTCGGCACTGCGCATGTGGGGCAACTGGTCGCCCGCCGACTACGCCCCCAGCCTGTGCATCCATGCGTGGTTTGCCCAGCAGGCGCAGGCGCGGCCAGCCGCCAAGGCCGTCAGCTTCGAGGATACATGGCTAAGCTACGGCGAGCTTGATCAGCGTAGCAGCCAGGTGGCGCATGCGCTGTGTGCGCAGGGCGTGCGCGCCGGTAGCCGCGTCGGCCTGTGCGTCGAGCGCTCGCTGGCGCTGGTGGTTGGCGTGCTGGGCATCCTCAAGGCCGGCGCGGCCTACGTGCCGCTCGATCCAACCTATCCCGCCGAGCGCCTGGCCTTTGTGCAGGCCGACGCTGGCATTGAACACGTGGTCACGCAGTCGCACCTTCAGGATGTGGTGCCGACGGCGCACTGCTGTCTGCTCGACCAGCCGCAGCAGCTCAGCGCCTATCCAACAACGCCGCCGCCCGTTGACTGTGCGCCGAGCAGCCCCGCCTACGTCATCTACACCTCTGGCTCCACCGGCCAGCCAAAGGGCGTGGTCGTGAGCCATGCCAACGTCGTGCGCCTGCTGCTGGCGACCAACGCCTGGTTCCAGTTCAGCCCCGCCGATGTCTGGACCTTGTTTCACTCCTACGCCTTTGATTTCTCGGTCTGGGAGCTGTGGGGCGCGCTGCTCTACGGCGGCCAGCTCGTGGTTGTGCCCTACTGGGTGAGCCGCAGCCCAGAGGCGCTGCATCAGCTGCTCCAGCGCGAGCGCGTGACCGTGCTCAATCAGACGCCCTCGGCCTTCTATCAGCTGATGCAGGCCGACGCGCTGGCGGAGCAGCCGCTGCCCCTGCGCACGGTGATTTTTGGCGGCGAGGCGCTTGATCTCGCCCAGCTCGGCCCGTGGTTTGCGCGCTACGGCGATCAGCAGCCGCAGCTGGTGAATATGTACGGCATCACCGAGACCACCGTCCACGTGACCTACCGCCCGCTTACCTGCGCCGATGTGCAGGCTGGCCGCGGCAGCGTCATCGGCGCGCCCATCCCTGATCTGGCGCTGGCGGTGCTCGATGCGCAGGGCCGCCAGGTTGCCATCGGCGTGCCTGGCGAGCTGTACGTCGGCGGGGCCGGCGTGGCCCAGGGCTACTTAGCCCGCCCGGAACTAACGGCACAGCGCTTCATCCGCGCCGACCAGCAGACGCCTGCGCTGCCGCCGCACAGCCGCTGGTACCGCTCCGGTGATCTGGTGCGCTACTTGCCCGACGGCGAGCTAGAGTACTTGGGCCGCATCGACCAGCAGGTCAAAATTCGCGGCTTCCGCATTGAGCTCGGCGAGATTGAGGCCGCCCTGGCCCAGCACCCGCTTGTGCAGGCTGCAGCGGTGACGGTGCGCGAGGATCAGCCGGGCCACAAGCGCCTCGTCGGCTATCTGATTCCCAAAACGCAGGCGCGCGAGCTTGGCGCAGATGCTCCGGCGCTGCTCGATCTGGAGGCGATCACCAGCTATGTGCGCACGCTGCTGCCAGAGTACATGTGGCCCAGCGCCTTGGTCGAGCTGCCCAGCTTTCCGCTGACCAGCAATGGCAAGCTGGATCGGCGCGCCCTGCCCGCCCCCGCCGACGTGCATCTGCCGCAGGCGCAGGCCGACCCGCTCCAGTCTCCGGCCGAGCAGCAGCTGGCGGAGCTGTGGAGCGCAGCGCTTGGCCTGGAGGTCACCAGCCGCGCTGCCAACTTCTTCGCCCTTGGCGGCGACTCGATTATTGCGATGCAGGTGGTCAGCCGCGCACGCGCTGCGGGCCTCCAGCTCACGCCGCGCCAGCTGTTTGAGCACCAGACCATCGCTGAGCTAGCGGCGGCGCTTGCGCAGCCGACAGCACCCAGTGTAGCGAGCGACTATGGCGCGCTGGAGGGCGAGATCGCCTGGACGCCGATCGGCCACTGGTTTCGCGATTTGCAGCCGGCCAATCCCGCGCACTTCAACCAGAGCCTGATGCTGGTGGTGCCGCCGACACTCGACCCAGCCACGCTGCAGGCGGCGCTCGATCAGCTGCTCGACGTGCATCCGATTCTGCGGGTGCGCTGGCAGCTTGGCCCGCAGCAGGCCCGCCAGTGGTACGGCGCTGCGCAGCGGCTGCCGCTGGCGGTGCATCGCTGCCCCGATGATGCGCCGAACTGGCCGACGACGCTGGCGCACATCTGCCAGCGCATGCAGCAGAGCCTCCAGCTTGAGCACGGCCCCAGTCTCGTGGCGGCGCTGGTCATCACGCCCACGCAGGCGCGCCTGATCCTCGTGGCGCACCATCTGGTCATCGACGGCGTCTCGTGGCGCATTGTGCTGGAGGATTTGGCGGCGGCGCTCAACGGCGCGGCGCTGCTGCCCAGCACAACCCCGTGGAGCGTATGGGCCAATAGCCTACAGGCCCACGCCGAGAGCCAGCGCTACCTGGCCGACCTTGATTTCTGGCGGCAGCAGATCGCGCATGTTCAGCCCTTGCCCCTCGATGCGACCCCTGCCGATGGCCGCAACCTCACCCGCGATGCCGTGATGGTGCACGCCGCGCTCGACAGCGCCAGCACGCGCGCGCTGCTCCAAGACTGCCAGCGCGCCTTCCACGTCTCGATCAGCGATCTGCTGCTGACCGCGCTTGCGCAGACGCTCGCAGGCTGGAGCGGTCAGTCCACGCTGGTGCTTAATCTAGAAAGCCATGGCCGCTTTGCGCCAGAGCCAGCGCACGATCTGAGCCGCAGCGTCGGCTGGTTCACCAGCCTGTATCCGGTGGCGCTGGCCCTGCCTGCCGAGGCAACGCCGCTGGCGGCGCTCAAGGCGATCAAGGAGCAGCTGCGCGCCGTGCCCGAGGGCGGGCAGAGCTTCGGCATCTTGCGCTACCTGAATACAGCAACCGCCGACCAGCTCGCCGCTGCCGCTGCGGTTCCGCTGGTCTTCAACTACCTGGGCCAGCTTGATCAGAGTGTGAGCATGCCGCCGCTGCTGGGCCTAGCGCCTGAGCCAACTGGCGCTGAGGTGGCGGCGACGACGCCGCGCGGCCATCTGCTGAACATCGCCGCCTATGTGCGCGATGGCCAGCTGCAGATCGACTGGGAGTACAATCACGCCTGGCATCACGCCGCGACCATCGAGCGCCTGCTGAGCGCCTTCCTGACCGGGCTGCGCGCCTTGATCGCTGCCTGCGCCCAGCAGCCACGGCTGGGCCTGACCCCCAGCGATGTTGCGCTGGCCAGGCTCGATCAGCCAAGCCTTGATCGCCTGCTGGCGCGCTATCACGCCCGCAACGGTACGCCGGTTGATATCTACCCGCTGGCCCCGCTCCAGATCGGCATGCTCTACCACAACTTGCTCAACCCCCACTCAAGCGTGTACCTGGAGCAGGTCGAGTGGACGGTGAACGGGCCGCTTGATCTCGACTGCCTGCACGCCGCCTGGCAGCACATCCAGCAGCGCCACGCCGTGCTGCGCACCGCCTTCTGCAGCGAGGGGCTGCCTCAGCCGCTGCAGATCGTGCTGGAGCAGGTGGAAACGCCCTGGCAGCTGCTCGACTGGCGCGCGCTGCCCGCCGAGCAACAGCAGCAGGAGCTAGCCGCCTGGCTGGCGGCGGATCGCGCACGCCCGTTTGATGTGACCCATGCGCCCTTGCTGCGCTGGACCTGGATTCAGCTCGCTGAGCAGCGCTACCACTGCGTCTGGACCCACCATCACCTGCTGCTCGATGGCTGGTCGATCGCCAACGTGCTGACCGAGCTGTTCACCGTCTATGCGCAGCTCCAGGCCGGTGGCGCACCGCAGCTGCCGCCAGCCGTGCCCTACCGTGCGTACATCGCCTGGGCCACGGGCTACGATCAGCAGGCGGCGCGTCAGTTCTGGCAGCAGTACCTGGCTGGCTTCGACACGCCAACGCCGCTGCCTGCGCCGCACGCGCCGCTCGAACCTACCAGCGGCTATGCGGAGTATAGCCTGAGCCTTGATGAGCAGCAGACCCAGCAGCTCCAGCAGTGGGCGCGCCAGCATCATCTGACGCTGAACAGTGCGCTGCAGGGCGCGTGGGCCGTGCTGCTGGGGCTATACGCTGGCCAGGCTGATGTGGTGTTTGGCGCAACGGTCGCCGGTCGGCCCGCCGAGCTAGCAGGCATGGAGCAGCTAGTTGGACTATGCATCAACAGCCTGCCCGTGCGCGCGCAGCTCGACCAACAGCAGCCGGTTGTGCCCTGGCTCCAAGCGCTACAGGCGCAGCAGAGCCGCTGCAACGACTTCGCCGCGACGCCGCTGACGGCGATTCAGCAGGCTAGCGCCATCGCCGCTAGCCAGCCGCTGTTTACAACGCTGCTGGTCTTTGAGAACTATCCGATTGCTGACAGCCTAGAGCAGGCGCTCAGCGATCTGTCCATCGCTGCCGCCAAAACCACCGAGCAGACCAACCTGCCGCTGACGGTGCTGGCGCTGCCCGATGCGGCGCTGACGCTCAAGCTCAGCTACGATCAGGCGGTGTACACGCCTGAGCGCATTCAGCAGCTCACCCACCACCTGCTGCGCCTGCTGCAGCAGCTGCCCCACGCCGCGACGCTCGCTGAGCTGACGCTGCTGGATCAGGCCGAACAGCACCAGCTGCTGCACACTTGGAACAGCACCGCGCAGGACTGGGCGACCTCCGATCTGCTCACCGATCTGCTGGACGCGCAGGTGCAGCGCACCCCGGCGGCCGTCGCCGTCTGCGATGCGCACACCAGCCTGAGCTACGCTGAGCTTGAGCGGCGGGCTACACAGCTTGCGGCGGCCTTGCAGGCCCAGGGCGTGCAGGTTGATGATCGCATAGGCGTGCTGATGGAGCGCTCGGTGCAGCTCGTGGTGGCGCTGCTCGCCATCCTCAAGGCGGGCGCGGCGTATGTGCCGCTCGACCCGAGCTATCCCGCCGAGCGCTTGCAGCACATGCTGGCCGATGCCGCACCGCGCCTGCTGATCGTCGATGCGCCACTTGCCGTTGCGCCGGACGCGCTGCCAGTGCTGGTGCTCGATGCCGACTGGCAGCCTGATCCGCAGTTGGACTGGCGCAAGCCGCCGCTGCATCCGCTGAGCGCGGCCTATATGATCTACACCTCCGGCTCCACAGGGCAGCCCAAAGGGGTGATCAACACCCATCAGGCGATTGTCAACCGCTTGCTGTGGATGCAGCAGGCCTACCAGCTCGACGCCAGCGATGTGGTGGTGCAAAAAACGCCCTACAGCTTCGATGTCTCGGTGTGGGAGTTTTTCTGGCCGCTGATCAGCGGCGCGCAGTTGGTGCTGCTGCGGCCCGGCGGCCACCTCGACCGCCGCTATCTGGCCGAGGTGATCCAGGCCCACAAGGTCACGACTATGCACTTTGTGCCCTCGATGCTCAGCCTCTTTTTGGAGGAGCCACAGGCGGCGCAGTGCACCAGCTTGCGCCAGGTCTTCTGTAGCGGCGAGGCTCTGAGCGTCGAGGTGAGCCAGCGCTTTGCCCAGACGCTGCCTGCCGCGCTGCACAACCTGTACGGTCCAACCGAGGCCGCCGTCGATGTGAGCGCCTGGCACTGTCAGCCCAGCGCCGAGCGCAGCGTGCCGATTGGCTACCCGATCGCCAACACCCAGCTCTACATTCTCGATCCGCAGCTGCGGCCTGTGCCGGTGGGCGTGGCTGGCGAGCTGCTGATCGGCGGCGTGAATCTGGCGCGCGGCTACCATGGCCGGCCTGATCTCACCGCCGAGCGCTTCATTCCGCATCCTTACTCCAGCGCTCCCGGGGCACGCCTGTATCGCACCGGCGATCTGGCCCGCTGGCGCGCCGACGGCGCAATTGAGTACCTGGGCCGCAACGACTTTCAAATCAAAGTGCGCGGCATTCGCGTGGAGCTTGGCGAGATCGAGCATCAGCTCAGCCAGCATCCCGCTGTTCAGCAGGCGGTGGTGCACCCGTGGCGGCCCAGCCAGACCGCAGCGGCCCAGCTGGTGGCCTACGTTGTGGCCCAGCCTAGCTCAGCGCCGCCAGCCGAGGCGGAGCTACGCGCTTGGCTGCGCGCACGGCTGCCCGAGGCTATGGTGCCGACCCACTGGGTGCCGCTCGCTCAGCTGCCGCTCAGCAGCAACGGCAAGCTCAATCGCAAGGCGCTGCCTGCGCCGGTGATCAGCGCCGCTGTGACCCAGGCGCAGCCCACGACGCCGCTTGAGCAGACCATCGCCGCCATCTGGGAGACGGTGCTTGAGCGCCCAATCGCCGATGTCAATCGCCCATTTTTTGATGTCGGCGGCCACTCCTTGGCCTTGATCCAGGTGCACAGCCGCCTGGAGACGGCCCTGCAGCGCTCGATTGCGCTCATCGTGTTGTTTGAACATCCAACCATTGCCGCGCTGGCTGCGGCCCTATCCACCGCCGCGCCTGAGGCCCTCGACGTGCCATCAAGCGATCATGTCGCTTTGCAGCGCACGCAGCGCCAGCAGGCCCAAGCGCAGCAGCGCCAGCGCCGTCAGCGCGTCCGGCTTAATTTTGAAGAGGAATAAAAGGCTCGATGATGCAACCATATACCGATACGGACATCGCGATCATTGGCATGGCTGTGCGCCTCCCCGGTGCCAATGATGTCGCCACCTTCTGGGAGAATATTCGGCAGGGCGTTGTCTGTATCACCGATCTCGATGATCAGCAGCTGCGCGCGCATGGCGTTGCGCCAGCGACGCTGAACAACCCCGCCTATGTGAAGCGCGCGCCGCTGCTTGATGATATCGCCGGCTTCGACCACGCCTTCTGGGGCTTTACCCCGCACGAGGCCGCGCTGCTCGATCCACAGCAGCGCTTGCTGCTCGAGTGCGCCTGGGAGGCGCTGGAGCAGGCCGGCTATGCGCTGCCGCATACCCTGCAGAGCGTTGGCGTGTTTGTCGGCGTCGGAGCCAACACCTACCTGCTCCAGCAGCTGCTGGCCAATCCAACCGTGGTTGAGCGCAGCGGCGACTACGCGCTGATGCTGGCCAACGACAAGGACTACGCCCCCACCCGCATCTCGTTTAAGCTCAACCTCGCTGGCCCGAGCGTCAGCGTGCAGACGGCGTGCTCAACCTCCTTGGTCGCAACGCACATGGCCGTGCAGAGCATTTTGAGCGGCGAGAGCACCATGGCCCTCGCTGGCGGCGCGGCCCTGCGCATCCCCCAAATTCAAGGCCACCTCTACGAGCCGGGCATGATCCACTCACCCGACGGCTGCTGCAAGCCCTTTACCAGCGCGGCGGCGGGCACCATCGGCGGCAGCGGCGCGGGGCTGGTGCTGCTGAAGCGCGCTGTCGATGCCGTCGCCGACGGCGACCTAATCTGGGCGGTGATCAAAGGCAGCGCTATCAACAACGATGGTGCGCAGAAGGTCGGCTTTACTGCGCCAAGCATCAGAGGCCAGGCCCAGGTGATCGCCGAGGCCCAGGCGTTCGCCGCCGTCGAGCCGCAGTCGATCGCCTACCTTGAGACCCACGGCACGGCCACCAGCCTTGGCGATCAGATCGAGCTGGCGGCCTTGAAAAAGGTGTTTGGCTCCGCCGATAGCCAGCCCTGGTGCGCCCTCGGCACCCTCAAGGCCAACATCGGTCATCTCGATAACGCCGCAGGCATCGCCGGCCTGATCAAGACCGCCCTGGCCCTGCACCATCGGCAGCTGCCGCCCACCGCCTACGCTGCGCTGGCCCATCCCGATCTAAAGCAGTCGCCGTTTTACTTAAATGATACGCTGGCCGAGTGGGCTGATCGTCCGCTGCGCGCTGGCGTCAGCTCGTTTGGCATCGGCGGCACCAATGCGCACGTTGTGCTGGAGGCCGCCGCGCTCCCGACGGCGACGATGCCTGCGCCGACGTGGCAGCTGCTGCCCTACTCGGCCGCGAGCCTCTGGTCGCTCGATCAGCAGGCGGAGCGCTTGGCCGCCTACCTCCCGGCCCATTCTGAACAGCCGCTGGCTGATGTGGCCTACACGCTGCAGGCCGCCCGCCATGCCTTCAACTATCGCGGGTTTGTCGTGGCCGCGAGCCATGCGCAGGCTGGCCAGGCGCTGCTCAGCAGCGTCGGTCGCGAGTGCCCGGCCCAAACGCCGAGCGTTGCGTGGCTCTTCTCTGGCCAGGGCAGCCAGTACGCGGGCATGGCGGCGGACGCCTATGCGCAGCTGCCGGTGTTTCGGCAGGCCGTCGATCAGGTCAATGCGTATGCTGAGCCGCTGCTTGGCTACGATCTGCGCCAGCGCATGCTTGATGCAGCCAGCGACCTGACGCCTACGGACATTGCCCAGCCCTGCTTGTTTATGCTGGAGTATGCGCTGGCCCAGCAGTGGCTGGCCTGGGGCGTGGAGCCGCAGGCGCTGTTTGGCCACAGCATCGGCGAGTATGTCGCCGCCTGCCTGGCCCAGGTGCTCGACCTGCCCACGGCCGTGCGCCTGGTCGTGGCTCGTGGGCGCTTGATGAGCCAGCTGCCCAGCGGCGCAATGCTCAGCGTGTCGTGCTCCAGCGAGCGTATGCAAGCCCTGCTGCCCGCCGATCTCGATCTGGCCGCCATCAACACCCCCGAGCTGGTTGTTGTCGCTGGCAGCGCGGCGGCGCTCGACGCCTTTCAGCAGCAGCTGACCGCGCAGGGCATTTCGTCACGCCGCCTGCACACCTCGCACGCCTTTCACTCGCGGGCGATGCAGCCGATGCTCGCAGCCTTGCGCGAACAGTTTGCCGCTGTCGAACTGCGCGCTCCGGCCATCCCGCTGCTCTCCAATGTGACTGGCACCTGGATGACGCCCGAGCAGGCCACCAGCGTCGATTACTGGCTTGAGCAGATTGTCGCACCTGTGCAGTGCGCCGCATGCCTGGCGACGTTGTTTGACGCCGGGCCGTGGATTGCGCAGGAGCTGGGGCCAGGCCAGGCGCTGGCCACCTTCGCTCGCGCCATCACCCCCCGCGACACGCTTGTGCTCACCAGCCTGCCGCATCCACAGGCCCAGGCCACCGATCAGCAGGTGCTGCTGCAGAGCTTAGGCCAGCTGTGGCAGGCCGGCGTCGATGTGCAGTGGTCCGCGCTGCACCAGACCGAGCACCGCAAGGTCTGGCTGCCTGGCTATGTCTTCGAGCGTAGCCGCCACTGGGTTGATGCTGAGCAGCCCATGCTGCTGCGCCCAAGCTCCGAGCCAGTGATTAGCACCACGCTCTGGCAGCCGCACAGTCTGCCCGCCGCCGCCATGCAGCCGCAGGCATGGCTGATCTGGGGCTATGAGCAGCAGCTCGTCCAGCAGCTCACCCAGCAGCTCGCCAGCTCGGGCCGCTCGGTTGCCCACTGTGATCAGGACACGCTCGCTGAGCAGCTTGCCGCCCTCGGCCAGCAGTCGCCGCACGTCGTCTACTTCCTCAGCAAAAGTGCGCCAACGTGGCAGTCCGCCGCTGACCTTCTCCAGCTCGCGCGCCATGCGCGCAGCCTCGGGCTAGCCCAGCTGCATATCAGTGTGGTGGCCAGCCATAGCCTCGCGCTGGGGCCGCAGGAGGATGTCAGCCCCACCGTTGCGGCGCTACGCGGTGTGGCCATGGTGCTGGCCCAAGAGTACCCCGAGCTGGTCACGCACTGGGTTGATCTCGACTTTGCGCACCAAGCCTGGCCTACAATGCTGGCCCAAGAGTTGGCCAGCGCCAGCGAGCCGTGCGTTGTCCTGCGCGGCTACGGCCGCTGGCTGCCGCAGCCAGCAGCGCTGGCGCTCCAGCCGCAGCAGGCGGGCTTTCGCACTGGCGGCACCTACCTGATTACCGGCGGCGCTGGCCTGCTCGGTCGTCAGCTCGCCGCCCAGCTAGCCGAGCACTATCAGGCCCAGATTGCTCTGCTCGGCCGCTCGCTCGATCCCGCCAGCCCAGACGCCCAAGCGCTACAGCAGCAGATCGAGCAGCTTGGTGGTCAGGCGCTCGTGCTGCAGGCCGACGTCGCCAACCCGCGCCAGCTCGCCGAGGCCCTGGCGACGCTTGAAGCCCACTGGGGCCAGTGCCACGGTGTGATCCACGCCGCCGGCATCGCCGGTGCCGCCGCCCAGGTCAGCTGCGCCGAGACCACCGCAGCCCTGTGGGAGCAGATGCTGGCCGCCAAGCTTCAGGGCACGCAAAACCTTGCCACGATGCTGCGCCCCTGGTCGCTGGACTGGGTTGTGGTGATGTCGTCGCTCGCCAGCGATCTTGGTGGGCTGGGCTTCGCCGCCTACGCCAGCGCCAATATCGCCCAGCAGGCGGTGGTTCATCAGCTCAATCAGACCAGCGCGACGCCCTGGTACTGCATCAACTGGGACGGCTGGCAAAGCCCCGGCGAGCCAGACCCGCAGCGCCTCAGCCTCGCCCAGGGCTGGGCCGCCCTGACGGCGATTGTCCAGCAGCAGGGCGTGCTGAATCCGCAGGTTGTGCTCGGCGATCTCGCCGCCCGCCGCCAGCGCTGGCTGTACCCGCAGCCGGTTCAGCCAGCCCAGCCTGCCCAGCGCCGCACCCGCTCGGCCGATTTCGTAGCGCCGCGCACGCCGCTGGAGCAGCAGCTGGCCGCCATCTGGCACGCGCTGCTGGGCGTTGAGGAGCTGAGCATGCACGATAACTTTTTTGACTTAGGCGGCCACTCGCTGCTGGCAACGCAGGTGCTCGGTCGCATTCGTCAGCAGCTGCAGGTCGATCTGGCCCTCCATGCCATCTTCCAAGCGCCAACGCTGGCCGAGCTGGCCGAGCATGTCCACCAGCAGCAGCTGAGTCAGACGCTTCAGTCGCAGGCCGTTGGCGCGAGCACTGAGCGCGAGGAGATCGAATTATGACCGAGGTGCAGACGCTCTTGGAGCAGCTGCGACTGCTCGACATAAAAATATGGCTTGAGGGCGCGAAGCTCCGCGTCAATGCGCCCAAGGGAGCCTTAACCGCCGAGCTGCGCAGCGCTCTGAGCGCCCATAAGCCCGCCCTGATCGCCTGGTGCGAGCAGTATCAAGCGCCCGCCGTCGCCGCCGACACCATTATGCCCGTCCCGCGCTCTGCGCCGCTGCCGCTCTCGTTTGGCCAGGAGCGCCTGTGGTTCCTCGATCAGCTGGAGGGCCAGAGCAGCGCCTACAACCTGTCGGGCTGCTTCTGGCTGCGCGGGGCGTTCGATGCGGCGCTCTTCGCCCAGGCGCTCCAGCTGAGCATGGCGCGCCACGAGATTCTGCGCACCAGCTTTGGCGGCCAGGCCGACAGCCCCGTCCAGCACATTCATCCCACCCCCAGCCTCGCCGCGCTGCCTCTGGCACTCGACGACTACTCGCGCTACGATCAGCCACGCCAGCAGGCCCTGCACACGCTGCGCGCCGCTGCGCTCGCCCCATTTGACTTGAGCAGCGGCCCGCTGCTGCGCCTGCACCTCATCCAGCTCGCCCCCGACGAAGCCCTGCTCCTCGTTGTGATGCACCACTGCATCGCCGACGGCTGGTCGATGGGCTGCCTGGTCCACGAGCTGACCACCAGCTATCAGGCGCTGGCCCACGGCCAGACGCCGCAGTTTCCGCCGCTGCCGATCCAGTACGCCGACTATGCCGCCTGGCAGCGCAGCCCCGCCCAAGCGCCGCTCTGGGAAAAGCAGGTGCAGTTTTGGTCGGAGACTTTGCGCGGCGCGCCGGCCCTGCTGGAGCTGCCCAGCGATTACCCGCGGCCTGCCAGCCAGTCATGGCGCGGTCACACGCACCACTTTGCGCTGCCCAAGCTGCTGAGCCAGCAGATTCGCCAGCTGGGCCAGCGCTACGGCTGCACGCCGTACATGACGCTGCTCGCCGGCTTTGCTGTCTGGCTCGCCCGCCTCACTGGCAGCGCTGATCTGCCGATTGGCACGCCCATCGCCAACCGCAACCGTCTGGAAACCGAGCACCTGATTGGGTTTTTTGTCAACACGCTGGTCCTGCGCGTCAAGCCCGATCTGCGCGCATCATTCGCTGACCTGCTCGAACATACTCAGCACGTGTGCCTCGCGGCCTTTGCCAATCAGGATGCCCCCTTGGCCCACGTTGTCGATGCGCTGCAGCCCGAGCGTACCCTGGGCTACAATCCGCTCTTCCAAGTCATGTTCGATCTCCAGACTGCGCCATCCAGCAGCGTGCAGCTGCCCGGCCTCAGCATCGAGCCATGCGTGCTCGACGACATCGGCGCTGGCACGGCCATGTTCGATCTCTCGTGGACCATGCAGGAGTCGCCTGACGGCTTCACCGGCCAGGTCGAGTTTGCCGCCGATCTGTTCCATCCCGCCACGGTTGCCGCCTGGATCGCCGACTTCACACAGACTCTTAGTCAGGTCTGCGCCGCGCCCACCCAGCGCCTGAGCACGCTGGCGATCACCGCGCTGCCTGCCCACGCAGTGACCGCGCCCATCCCCGATGCTGCGCCCATCCACACGCTGATCGCCCAGCACGCGCTGCGCCAGCCCCACGCCCGCGCCGTAACCTGGCAGGGCCAGCATCTGACCTACCGTCAGCTCGATCAGGCCGCCAACCAGTTCGCCCACTATCTGCGCCAGCAGGGCCTTGGCTGCGGCGATATCGTGGGCCTGTGCTTCGAGCGCTCGCTCGCGATGCCGATTGCCTGGCTCGGCGTGCTCAAGGCAGGCGCGGCCTACCTGCCGCTCGATCCAAGCTACCCTGTCGAGCGCCTGGCGTTTATGTGTCGCGATGCTGATGTACGGTTGATTGTGGTCGAGCAGGCGTTGGCGGACTGCCTGCCATCCACCCTCGCTGTTGCTGTGTGGGAGCAGCTGGCCGACAGCTTAGCTGACTATGCTCCGCATGCGCCCCCGCTGGCCACGCATCCCGAGCAGCCCGCCTACGTGATCTATACCTCTGGCTCGACTGGCCAGCCCAAGGGCACTGTCGTTGCCCACGGCCCGCTGGCCCAGACCTATCGCGCCTGGGAGTCAGCCTACGATTTGACCGCCGCTGTGCGTGTGCATGCCCAGATGGCGGCATTTTCGTTCGATGTCTGCACTGGCGATTTTGTGCGCGCGCTTGGCTCTGGCGGCCGCTTGGTGTTCTGTCCCCGCGACTACCTGCTGTCGCCAGCCGACCTCTACCAGTTGCTGGTGGCCGAGGACGTCGACTGCGCTGAGTTTGTGCCGGCCGTGCTGCGCGAGCTGTGCCACTATCTTGCGCTGACGAACCAGCGCCTGGAGCTGCAGCTCGTCATCGCTGGCTCCGATATCTGGTACGGCGAGGAGTATCAGCGCTTTCAAGCGCTGCTCGGCCCCAACACGCGCTTGATCAACTCCTACGGCCTCACCGAGGCGGTCATCGACAGCTGCTACTTCAGCGCCGACTCGACTCAGCCGCTGGTCGCCGAGCGCGCGGTGCCCATCGGTCGCCCGTTTGCGGCCACGGCGCTGTATGTGCTCGACCAGTGGCAGCAGCCCGTGCCCAGCGGGGCCAGCGGCGAGCTGTATCTGGCCGGCCCGCGCTTGGCCAGCGCCTATCTCGGACGGCCGCGCCTCACCGCCGAGCGCTTCGTGCCCGATCCCTTCAGCGCCACGCCTGGTGCGCGCATGTATCGCAGCGGTGATCGTGCGCGCTGGACCAGCGACGGCCAGCTTGAGTTCCTTGGCCGCGGCGATCAGCAGATTAAGCTGCGCGGTTTTCGCATCGAGCTCGGCGAGATCGAGACAGCCCTCGCGCAGCACGCAGATATCCTCCACGCGGTTGCCTTGGTGCAGCCACTGCCGCACCCCAGCCTGGTGGCCTACGTGGTCGCTGCCGCGCCGCTCGATCAGGCCGCTGTGCTCCAGTGGCTCCAGTCGCGCCTGCCTGAGTATATGCTGCCCAGCAGCCTTGTGCAGCTGGAGCAGCTGCCGCTCACACCGAATGGCAAGATCGATCGCAAGGCGCTGCTAGCGCGCACGCCCACGCTAGCGCCAGCTGTGCCAGCTGCCGCGCACGCTGCGCCGCAAGGCCCCATCGAGCAAGCGCTCGCGGCAATCTGGCAGCAGGTGCTTGGCCAGCCCATCGACCGCCACGCGAATTTCTTTGGCCTCGGCGGCGACTCGATTTTGGCGATGCAGGTGGTCAGCCGCAGCCGTGCGGCCGGGCTGGCGCTCACGCCACGCCTGCTCTTTCAGCATCAGACGATCGCCGCGCTAGCTCAGATTCTGCCCACCGAAAGCCTTGCACCGATAGTGCGCCAGCCCGCCCAGGCTCCGCAGCACCTGCTGCCTGCGCAGCACTGGTTTCGCACGCTGGCCGCGCCCAACCCGCACCACTACAATCAGAGCGTCATCGTGGAGCTGACGGCCCCGCTGGCGGCGCAGGATGTCCAGTCCGCGTTGAATCAGCTTATGCAGATTCACGCCACGCTGCGCCTCGTCTGTGATCCTGCGCTCGCTCAGCAGCTTGGCCCGGCCGAGCTGCCGCTGGAGGTTGTCGCGCTTGATCCGCAGCAGTCGGCGCAGGCCCAGATCACCGCCCACGCGCAGCTGCGCCAAACCCAGCTTAATCTGCAGCACGCGCCGCTGCTGCACGCCGCCTACGTCCAGCAGCACGATCAGGCCTGGCTGCTGTTGATCGCCCACCACTGGATTATCGACGGTGTTTCGTGGCGCATCATCCTTGAAGATCTGGCCAGCTTGCTCAATGGCGTCACGCCGCCCCCAGCCAGCGCCAGCGTCGCCGAGTGGACCAGCTGCCTGCACGCCCAAACGAGCGCCGCTTTTATGGCCGACCTGCCCTACTGGCAGCAGACGGTGCGTCAGCTGCGCCCGCTCGTTGGCAGCCAGGATCAAGCGCTCGTCAACACGGTTGGCAATACGCTGCGCTATCAGCAGACGCTGCCTGCTGAGCTAACGGCGGCCCTGCTCGGCGCTGTTCATCACGCCTATCGCACCACCATTGATGACGTGCTGATCACGGCGCTGGCGCTGGCCTACTGCCAGTGGAGCGGCGAGCACGGCCTCAGCCTGGAGCGCGAGAGCCACGGCCGCGCCGGCGATCGCTTCGCCATGGACTTGACGCGCAGCGTCGGCTGGCTCACCAGCATCTATCCTGTCCACCTGAGCGTGCCTAGCCCTGCCGACCTGGCCCAGTCCCTCGTTGGCATCAAGGAGCAGCTGCGTGCGCTGCCGGAGCTGGGCCTGAGCTACGGCTGGCTGCGCTATGCGCATCCTGATGCGTCCGTCCGTCAGTCGCTCCACGTCGCTGCGCCCTTGGCGCTCACCTTTAACTACTTGGGCCAGATCGATCAGGGCACGCTCCAAGCGCCGCTCAAGTGCCTGGCGGACATCGACACTGGTGGCGAGCAGGACACGGCCACGCCGCGCACCAGCATCGTTGAAATTAATGGCTATGTGCAAGCTGGCTGTCTCACGCTCCAGTGGGAGTACTGCGCCGACTGGCAGCCGCCAGCCGCTGTTGAAGAGTGGGCGCACGCTGTTGCCGCCACGCTGCACGCCATCAGCGCGCACTGCCAGTCGCTTGACCGCCCGGTGTTGACGCCCAGCGATGTGCCCTATGCGCAGCTTGAGCAGCGCGAGCTAGCCGCCGTGCTCAATCACGTCGCTCAGCCAGTCGCCGACATCTATCGCCTGACGCCGCTGCAGGAGGGCATGCTCTACCACGCACTGCTAGCGCCTGAGCAGCATTTTTATATCGAACAAGTTGCCTGTCGGCTGTCTGGCGCATTGACGCTCGCGTGCTTCGACCAAGCCTGGCAGTTGGTCGTTGAGCGCCATGCCGTCCTGCGCACGGCCTTCTACAGCACGGGCCTGACCCATCCCTGCCAGGTGGTGCTGGCGCACTGCCCGTTTGCGCTCAGCTATCACGATTGGTCCGCTCAGCCTGCCGCCGCGCTCGAGCAGGCCATCCAGGCGTATGCGGTTGCTGATCGCCAGCGTGGCTTCGATCTCCAGCAGGCTCCGCTGATGCGCATCAGCGTGATCAAGGTCGGCCTGGATCAGCACTACTGCATCTGGACACACCATCATCTGCTGCTCGATGGCTGGTCGGTGCCGATTGTGCTCAACGAGGTGCTTATGCTCTATCAACAGCTGCTGCGCGATCAGCGCCCGCAGCTCGCGCCAGCGCCGAGCTACCGCGAGTATGTCGCCTGGCTTCAGTCGCAGGATCAAGCTGCGGCTGAGCAGTTTTGGCGCGACTACCTCGCTCCGGTTGAGCAGCCAACTCCGCTGCCGTGCGACTACACCGGCCAGCGTCAGGCGAACCAGCCATGGGCCAAGCTGCAGCACACGCTGTCGGCGGCGGATAGCGCGCAGCTCGCCCGCTTCGCTCGCGAACACCATGTAACGCTGAGCACGCTTGCGCAGGCGGCCTGGGGCTATGTGCTCAGCCGCTACAGCGGCCACAAGCAGGTGCTCTTTGGCCTAACGGTGGCCGGGCGGCCGGCAAACCTGCTTGCCGCCGAGCAGATGGTCGGTATGTTTATCAACACGCTGCCCTGTGTGATCTCGCTTGATCCGCAAGCAGCGCTCGGCCCATGGCTGACGACGCTGCAGCAGCGCCAGCTCGCGTGCCAGCAGTTCGCGTTCAGCAGCCTCGTTGATCTCCAGCGCTGGAGCAATATTCCGCAGCCAACGCCGCTGTTTGAAAGCATCATGGTCTTTGAAAACTATCCTAGCAGCGCTCAGGACGAGCTTGAGCCAGGGCTGACTATCAGCGATGTTGTCGCCACCGAGCAGACCAACTACCCGCTGACGCTGGTGGTCGCGCCAGGCACACAGATTCTATGCGCGCTTAGCTATGCCACCGAGCGCTTCGATCCGCAGTTGATGACGAGCCTGCTGGCGGCTTTTTGCCAAACTCTGGGCGCGCTCACGCAGCACGCCACCCTCGCCGCCCTGCCCGCCCTCCAGGCCGATCAGCATGTCCTCGCTGCCTGGAATGCCACCGCGCAGCCGCATAGCCGCCACTGCCTGCACGAGCTGTTTCAGCTCCAAGCTCAGCGCACCCCCGCCGCTGTCGCCCTGATCGCTGGCTCCGAGCGGCTCACCTACGCCGAGCTTGAGCAGCGCGCGAACCGACTGGCCCACTACCTGTGCGGGCTAGGCGTTGGCCCCAATAGCCTCGTCGGCATTCACCTAGAGCGCTCTGCGCTGCTGCTGGTGTCGATGCTTGCGGTGCTCAAAGCCGGCGGAGCCTACGTGCCGCTTGATCCAAGCTTCCCGCCGGAGCGCTTGATCTACATGGCCGATGATGCCGCCATTCGCGTGCTGCTCACGGCGCAAGTTCCCAACCAGTCCATTGATCCCGCCTTGCAGCACGGCCCGTGGACGGTCGTTGATCTGCCGACGCTCGACGCTGCGCTCGCCAGCATGCCCGCAACGCCGCCCGTGCCCAGCGCCAGCCAGGCCGATCTGGCCTATGCGATCTACACTTCTGGCTCTACCGGCAAGCCCAAAGGCGTGCTGCTTGAGCACCGCTCGGTGGTCAATTTTGTGCAATCGATGCAGCAGCAGCCCGGCATCGCCCGCTCCGATGTGCTGCTGGCCGTGACGACTCTCTCGTTTGATATTGCTGTGTTGGAGCTGTATGGGCCGCTCTTGTGCGGCGGCACGGTGGTGCTGGCCAGCCGCGCGGCCGCCAGCGATGCCCAGCAGTTGATCGAACTGATCGACCAGCACGCTGTGACGATCATGCAGGCCACGCCGGCCACATGGCGCATGCTTGTGGCCGCCGGTTGGCGCGGGCGCTCACCCTTCCGCGCACTGTGCGGCGGCGAGCCGCTGCCACGCGAGCTTGCTAGCGCCCTGCTGGAGCGTGTTAGCCAGCTGTGGAATATGTATGGCCCCACCGAGACGTGTGTCTGGTCGACGTGCGCCCAGATCACCACTGAGTTGCTCGATCAGGCCACGCATATTCCGATTGGGCGACCCATTGCTAATACACAGTGCTATGTGCTCGATGCCCAGCAGCAGCCGCTGCCCGTTGGGGCCATCGGCGAGCTGTATATTGGCGGCTGTGGTGTTGCGCGCGCCTACCACGAGCGGCCGGAGTTAACCGCGCAGCGCTTCATCGCCGATCCGTTTGCCAGCAGCGCTAACGCCCGCATGTATCGCACCGGCGACTTGGCGCGCTTCCGCAGCGATGGCACGCTCGAGTGCCTAGGCCGCATCGATCAGCAGATCAAGCTGCGCGGCTATCGTATCGAGCTAGGCGAGATTGAGGCTGTGCTGCTGGCCCATCCTGATGTGGCCCAGGCGCTGGTGGTCGTGCGCCCAACCACCGACCAGGACGCGGTGCTGGTGGCCTATGTCATTCCGGCAGCGCCAACATTCTCAGCCGAGACGCTGCGCCACTATGTGGCCCAGCAGCTGCCGCGCTATATGCTGCCCAGCGCGATTATGCCGCTTGACACCTGGCCGCTGACGCCCAATGGCAAGATTGATCGGCAAGCCTTGCCGCAGCCATGGACCGATCAGCCAGCCCCGCAGCTGGCCCGCGACGCCGTTGAGCTACAGCTCCAGCATATTTGGGCCAAGGTGCTGGGCCATCAGCTTGGCATTCACGATCACTTCTTAGAGCACGGCGGCCACTCGCTCGCGGCCATTCGCTTCATGGCCTTGGTGCAGCCGCTGGCCCAGCAGCCGCTGCCGCTCACCAGCCTATACCAGGCTCCCACCATCGCCGAGTTTGCCCAGCTGCTGCGCCAGCAGCCAAGCCAGTGGTCGCCGGTGGTGCCCCTGCGCCAGGGCGCGAGCAGCCTGCCGCCGATCTTCTTGGTGCCTGGAGCTGGCGGAAATGTGCTGTACTTGCAGCAGCTGGCCCAGCAGATTCAGACGCAGCGGCCGATCTATGCCCTGCAAGCCTATGGCCTTGAGCCTGGTCAGTCGCCCTTTACTGCGGTCGAGGCCATGGCCGAGCAGGCGTGGCAGGCGATGCAGCAGCAGCATCCGCTCGGCCCGTATACGCTCATCGGCCACTCCTTTGGTGCCGATGTCGCCTGGGCCATCGCCAGCCTGGCCCTTGCAGCAGACCAGCCGATCGCGCAGCTGATCAGCATCGATAGCGCTGCGCCGCAGGCTCGGCAGCAGCCAGCCGAATCTGAGCCATGGTCTGCTTGGCTGCTGCGCGGCAAGCAGGTGCTGGAGCAAGCCTTTGCTGTTGAGTTCGCCATCAGCGACGCTGAGCTGGCCACGCTGGAGCCGCTGGAGCAGTGCCGCCGCCTTACCGCTGAGCTGATCGACCACGCTGTGCTGCCTGCCCAGACCGAGCCAGCCTTGCTTGAGCGCTTCTTGGCGGTGTTCCGCGCTAATCACCAGTCCAGCTTCCAGCCACCAGCGCCGCTCGCTGTGCCGCTCGTGCTGGTCAAAGCTCGCGACGAGGCCGTCGATCCAGCCCTCGCTGCGCAGCCGAACTGGGGCTGGGACCAGCTGAGCAGCGCGCCTGTGCGCGTCGAGTCCATCGCTGGCGATCACCACACGATCTTGCACCCACCGCATGTGCAGACGCTGGCTGCCTTGATCAGCGCACGCTTGGAGTCAGAATAATGATGCTTGTCCGTCGCTTGCGCTATCAGGGGATGCTGCGCTTTCTGGTGCTGTGGTTTGGTCAAACTGGCTCGATGATTGGCTCAAGCATGACCGGCTTCGCGCTGGGTGTGTGGGTCTATCAGCAGCACGGTGCTGTGAGCGACTACGCGCTGGTTTTGCTCACCAACACCGTGCCTGCGCTGCTGATCGCGCCCTGGGCCGGGGCGCTCGGCGATCGCTACAGCCGTCGCATGGTGATGATCGTCAGCGACAGCATCGCCGGCCTCAGCACCGTCTGCTTGATCGTGCTCTTCAGTATGGGCCACTTGGTGAGCTGGCAGATCTACCTGGCCAACAGCGTCAATGCGCTCGCGCGCGCGTGTCAGTGGCCGGCCTATGCTGCCAGCGTGCCGCAGCTGGTCGGGCCAGCGCAGCATAGTCGGGCCAATGGGTTGATGCAGCTGAGCAACGCGCTCGCGCAGCTGCTTGCGCCGCTGTTTGGCAGCGCACTGCTGGTCTGGGCTGGTATGCCCTTGATCTTCACCGTTGATGTGCTGACGTTTGGGCTGGCGCTGCTCACAACCACAACTACGCGCTTTAGTCCTGTCGTTCGTGAGCATACCGCTGACGCGCTGCCCTTGCTGCGCTCGGCCCTGGCTGGATGGCGCGAGTTTTTGCGCCATCCAGCCTTAGTCGCGGTGACGAGCTTGATCATCTTGAGCAACTTTAGCGCTGGCAGCATCGAGGTGCTGATCACGCCGCTGGTGCTTGAGCTCCACTCCTTGCCTGCGCTCGGCTTTCTCTTGACCTTGGGCGGTCTAGGCATGCTGGCTGGCAGCGTAGCAGTAAGTCTGCTGCGCCCGCCGCGGCGCTTGGCGCGGGCTGTGCTGCTGGCTGAGCTGGTTGGCGCGCTGGCGATGGTGCTCGCTGGCTGGCTGCCAAGTATGCTCGGCCTGGCTATCGCCGCTGTTGTTTACTTTGCGATGCTGCCGTTTGGCAGCACCAACCATGCGACGCTGATTCAGCAGCAGCTGCCTAATGCGCTGCACGGCCGGGTTTTCGCGCTGGTCAGCGCGCTCGCCTCGCTGGCGCTCACCTTGGGCTTTATCAGCGCCGGCTTTTTTGCCGACCATGTGTTTACTCCGGCCATGCAGCCGCACGGCCCACTGTTGCCCTTCTTTGGCTGGCTCGTTGGCCAGCAGCCGAGCAGCGGTATTCAGGTGCAGTTCATCCTGCTTGGCTGTCTAACCATCCTGTGGACCGCTGGTGTCGCGCTGCGGCTGACGCGCTATCCAAAGCAGCCGTAGTCGCGGCGCAGCGTTGCGCTCGTGTGCAGTGGTAGATTAAGCAGCGCGTTGGTTGACAGGCCGTGCTGCATAGCCGCAGCGGCGCGTGATCAATACCGCCCGCGCCGAAGGTGGAGCAGATCAAGCAGCGCGTTGGGATGCTGGCTGTGCTGCATAGCCGCAGCGGCGCGTGATCGCCCGTCGGAGCTGGCAAACAAAAAAGGTGCCACAGGCTTTAATTGCCGTGGCACCTTTTTTATTGTTGCTTGATTGGCTGCGTCTCAGCCAGATGGAATTCTGGTGAGCCGGGTGGGATTCGAACCCACAACCAGCTGATTAAGAGTCAGATGCTCTACCGTTGAGCTACCGGCCCTCAAGCACGGGCTAGTATAGCGTCAGCATGTAGATTTGTCAAACGTCAAATTTCCTTTGCTGCGCTGCGTTATCAAGCGCTTATGCTGGCGCTGTGCCTGGCTTGCGGCCTGCGGGCAATTGTAAGCTGAACCCGCTTTAGCAGCAGGCTAAGCGCTGATTCATAGAACGATTCTGCTATTTAACACTATTATTTCCGTTTTTATTGACAGAAACTAGGAGTGCACTTATAATGATTCTCGATTTGTGGGAAATCACAACAGGAGGCAGCGGCACCGCTGATACATATGATGACAGTAGCTGGCTTTCGTGAAGGCACACCGGCAAGCGATATTTTGCTTTTTATTCAGCGCAATGGCTCGGCCACCGTCAAGGAGCTTGAAGAGGCCCTTGGGGTCAGCACCACCGCAGTGCGCGAGCAGCTGACCCATCTGCAAAACCAAAGCCTGATTGCCGCAAGCAAGGTCCGTCAAGGGCCAGGGCGGCCGCTGTATCGCTACACGCTTACGCCCAAGGCGCAGGGTCTCTTTCCCAAGGGCTACGATGTTCTGATCAACCTTCTGCTGGAGGCGATTCTGGAGCACGAAGGCCCCGAGACGCTGGCTAAGCTGCTGTCGGTGGTCGGCTCACGGCTTGCCGAGCAGTACGATCTGCCGCTTGCCAACGCCGCCCTGCGCGAGCGCCTGATGGCGCTGGCCTTTGCCATGAACCGCCAGGGCACCCCGATCAATATCGTCGAAAACCCCGAGGGCGGCTGGGTCGTCAGCGAGTACGCCTGCCCCTACTATGAGGTCGCCCAGGAGCACGATAGCGTCTGCTCCATGGAGCGCACCATGCTGGAGGCCGCCATCGGCCACAAAGTCCAGATCACGAAGCGTATGGTCGAGGGCCACAATGGCTGCCAGTTTGTGATCAAACCCAGCGAATCACCGAAACGCCCAAATCCTTCTAAGGATGTTGCATAACGTATTAAGGAGTAGCATGGACGCCAATAATCTGGTCATCCGCAATCTGCACGTCGCTGTGGATGGCAAAGAGATTCTTAAAGGCATCGATCTGACGATCGAGCAGGGGAAGATTCACGCGGTGATGGGCCCGAACGGCTCAGGTAAGTCAACGCTGGCCTACGCCCTCGCTGGCCATCCACGCTATGAGGTCACCGATGGCGAGGTCTGGTATAAGGGCCAGGATGTCCTCGACCTTGAGCCAAACGAGCGCTCTAAGCTCGGCATGTTCTTGGCCTTCCAGTACCCCGTGGCCGTCGCCGGCGTCTCGGTCGCCAATTTCTTGCGCGCGGCGCTCAATGCCCATCGCGCCCAGGAAGGCGTCGATCCCAAGGAGACCGCCATCCCCATGGCCGAGTATCGCAAGCTGATCAAGCAGCGCATGGATATGCTCAATATGGCCCCGGACTTCGCCCGCCGCTATTTGAACGAGGGCTTCTCCGGCGGCGAGAAGAAGCGCCTGGAGATTCTTCAGATGGCTATGCTCCAGCCGTCCATCGCCATCCTCGACGAGACCGACTCCGGCCTCGATATCGATGCGCTCAAGATCGTCGCCGAAGGCGTCAATCGCGTCAAAGAGGATCGCCCCGAGCTTGGCGTTATGGTCATCACCCACTACCAGCGCTTGCTCAACTATATCAAGCCCGATATCGTCCACGTGCTCATGAATGGCCAGATCGTTCGCGAGGGCGGCCCCGAGCTAGCCCTCGAGCTAGAGGATCGCGGCTACGACTTTATTCGGGAGGAAGTGTTCGGCAATGCCAGCTAAGCAACAGACGTCAACCAGCCTGGACGCCGTTCACTTTACGTCGTTTCTGAACGGTCGCCAGGAGCCAAGCTGGCTTACGACGCAGCGCCGTGAGGCATGGGCCGCCTTTGAGGCCGCCGATATGCCCTTCTGGCGCCGCACCAGCTTGAAAGGCTTTCAGTTCAGCGATTTTTCTCCCGCCTCCGCCCAGGTCACGATTAGCTGGGACGGCAGCGACGCTGGCGTGGTGGTGCTGCCGCTCGCCGAGGCGATTGACCAGCACCCTGAGCTGGTCCAGAAGGTGTTGTATAGCGCCATTCGCTCCGATCGCGATAAGTTCGCCGCGCTCAACAATGCCTTTGTCGCCGATGGGGTCTTTGTCTATGTGCCGAAGAACACCACCGTCGAGCAGCCAATCCACGTGCAGTACGCCGTGCCCGCCGCTGGCGCAATGGTCGCTGTGCGCACCCTCGCCCTGATCGAGCACCATAGCTCGGCCACGATCATCGAGGAGTATGTCTCCTCTGATCCGAATGCTCCAGCTATGGTCCTCTCCGGGGCCGAGATCACGCTCGCTGACGAGGCCAATGTGACCTTCAACTCGGTCCAGACGCTCGGCGCACAGGTCTATAACTTCGGCGGCCAGCAGCTGCGCCTCCTCGGCAAAGACGCTCACGCCGAGTGGGTCAATCTCGTCATCGGTGCCAAGACGCAGAATGTGCGCCTGGAGGCCGATCTGCAGGGCAATGGCTCGAATATCGAGTGGAACGGCCTGATCTATGCCAATCGGCAGCAGCAGCTGCTCGTCGCCCCCACGCTGCACCACGCTGGCCTCAACACCGAGGGCCAGATCAACTTCAAAACCGTGGTCGACGATGAAGCCTACGCGGTCTTTGATGGCATGGTCCGCATTCCCAAAACAGGCCAGGGCACCAACTCCGACCTGCGCGAGAATGCGCTGCACCTGAGCAAAAATAGCCGCTCAGACTCCATCCCCGGCCTCGAGATCGATGCGAACGAGGTCAAGGCCGGCCACGGCTCAACCAGCGGCCAGCTCGATGAGGAGCAGCTGTTCTATCTGCTCAGCCGCGGTCTGCCACCGGTCGAGGCCAAGCGCATGATTGTGCTCGGCTTTGTCGGTGAAATTATCGACCTGCTGGCCGATGAGGACCTGCGCGATCAGATCGAAGCGCTCGTCGCCGCCAAGATTTAAGCATGTGCGCGATCGCCGCCAAGCGGTCGCGCTCCTAAAGTAACTATGGAAGCACTTCACTTAGCTCCATTCGATGTCGCAGCACTGCGCGCCGATTTTCCGCTGCTCAGCCAGGAGGTCAACGGGCATCCGTTGGCCTATTTGGACAGCACGGCCACCGCCCAGAAGCCAGCCGCTGTGCTGGCCGCGATGGATCAGTACTATCGCACGCTCAATGCGAATGTGCACCGTGGCATCTATCAGATCAGCGAGGCGGCGACCGCCGCCTACGAGGGCGCACGCCGCACGGTCGGTCGCTTCATCGGCGCACGCTCGCCGAAAGAGGTCATCTGGACGCGCAATACCACCGAGGCGATTAACCTCGTGGCGCAAAGCTGGGGCCGCTCGCAGCTGCAGCCCGGCGATCGTATTCTGCTCACGGTGATGGAGCACCACTCCAACCTCGTGCCCTGGCAGATGGTCGCCGCGCAGACTGGCGCGCAGCTAGATTTCTTGCCCATCGATGGCGCTGGCCGCCTCGTGCTCGACGATCTGGCGTCTGTGCTCACCGAGCGCACCCGCCTCGTGGCCTTTACCCATATGTCCAATGTGTTGGGCACCATCAATCCGGTGCGCGAGCTTGTCGCCGCCGCCAAGCAGGTTGGGGCGACGGTGCTCATCGATGCCGCCCAGAGCGTGCCGCATCTGCCGCTCGATGTCTATGACCTCGGCTGTGATTTCTTGGCCTTCTCGGGGCATAAAATGTGCGGGCCTACCGGCATCGGCGTGCTCTGGGGCCGCCGCGAGCTGCTTGAGGCTATGCCGCCATTCCTTGGCGGCGGCGATATGATCCGCCGCGTCGGCCTCTACGAAAGCTCATGGAATGATCTGCCCTGGAAGTTCGAGGCCGGCACGCCCGCCATCGCTGAGGCCATCGGCCTCGCCGCTGCGGTCGAGTATCTGCAGTCGGTCGGTCTGGATGCCATCCACCAGCGCGAGCAGCAGCTCACCGAGCTGGCCCTCGCCCAGCTGGCGGACATCCCCGGCCTGACGCTCTTTGGCCCGCCTGCCGCCGAGCGCGGCGGTCTGGTCAGCCTGTGCGTCGCTGGCGTTCACGCCCACGATGTCGCCGCGTTTCTCGATAGCTTCGGCATCGCGGTGCGCGCTGGCCATCACTGCGCCCATCCGCTGCACGATCTGCTCGGTGTGCCGGCAACAGTGCGGGCGTCGTTTTATCTGTACACCACTGAGGAAGAAATCGAGCGCTTGGCCCACGCCTTGGCTCAGGTGCGCGCAGTGCTCGCCCTGGACTAGGCCCGCCAGGCGGCGATCCCGGCCCCGCTGGTGCTGAAGGTGAGCTGTGGACGATCTCTATCGTGAGAATATCCTTGAGCATTATAAACATCCGCAGAACTTCGGCGAGCTGCCCGCTGCCACCATCGTGCACGAGGAGCACAACCCGCTCTGCGGCGATCAGATTACGCTCTATCTGCTGATCGAGGACGAAATTATTAAAGACGTGCGTTTTCGTGGCAAGGGCTGCGCCATCAGCCAGGCCGCCGCCTCCATGCTCAGCGAGGAGCTGGTCGGCAGGTCCGTCGAGGACGCCCGCACGCTCGATAAGCAGGCGGTCCTCGATCTGCTCGGCATTCCCATCGGCCCCGTGCGCATCAAGTGCGCGCTGCTGGTGCTCAAGGCGCTCAAGGCCGGCCTGTATGGCCTGACCGACTGGGAAGACGATGCGTGGTAGCGCTGTCACAGTGCGCCACATACCATAACGTACAGCTTATGAGGAGGTACAGGGATGTCAAACCCTGCCGAGAACGATCTGAACTTCGATTATTCAAAATATGGCTTCCGCGACGAAGAAAACTATGCCTATAAGTCCGCCAAGGGCCTCAACGAGGAGGTCGTGCGCACCCTCTCGAAGATGAAGGGCGAGCCGGAGTGGATGCTCCAGCGCCGCCTCAAGGCCCTGGAGATTTTCAATAAAAAGCCCCTGCCCGTCCAGGGCACCTGGGCCAACCCCGAGCTGGCCGAGCTGGACTTCCAAGATATCTACTACTATGTGCGCCCCGGCGAGCGCGCCGAGCGCGACTGGGACGATGTGCCCGAGTCGATCAAAAACACCTTCGAGCGCCTGGGCATCCCCGAGGCCGAGCGCAAGTTCTTGGCCGGCGTAGGCGCACAATATGAGTGCCTCAGCGGTGATTCACGGGTCTTCACCAATAAAGGTTTGGTGCCGATCCGCGACATCCAGCCTGGCGACGTGGTGTACTCGTTCGATGAGGAGGCCAACCAGATTATCGCTGCCGAAGTTCGCGCCACCGCTGAGAAGGGCGAGCGTGAGGTTTTCGAGGTGCGCGTCGGCACTCGCCGGATCAAAGCTACGTCGAACCACCCATTTTTGACGCTAGCCTACGCGAAGCCTGAAGATCGCCAGCGCGGTCGCTACACGCGCACCTGGAAGTATCTGCACGAGCTGCAAGTAGGCGATCTCGTCGCTGTGGCTAAGGATCTGCCTGACACAGGCGTGCTCTATGAGCTTCAGCAGCCAGAAATTAAGACCACAGTGATAGGTCGCAACCAGGCTGTTGAATACGAATTAGACATCTCCTCACGCTACAACGACATTAACCTGCCTGAGCCATATGTGCCCGAGTTCGACGGGTTTGTCAAGATTGATTCGATCACCCCGGCTGGCGTGGAGATGGTGTACGATATTGAGGTTGACGGTCCCCACAACTTCGTGGCCGAGGGTTTGATTGTCCACAACTCCGAGGTGGTGTACCACTCGCTCCGCGAGGAGTGGGAGAAGCTCGGCGTGATCTTCCTCGATATGGACAGCGGCCTGCGCGAGCACCCCGAGATCATCAAGGAGTACTTCGGCACCGTCATTCCCTCCGCCGACAACAAGTTCGCCGCCCTCAACACGGCGGTCTGGTCTGGCGGCTCGTTTGTCTATGTGCCCAAGGGCGTCAAGGTCGATATTCCGCTCCAGGCGTACTTCCGCATCAACGCCGAGAACATGGGCCAGTTCGAGCGCACCTTGATCATCATTGAGGAGGGTGCCGAGGCGCACTACATTGAGGGCTGCTTCACCGCTGGTGCCCGCGTCCGCACGCGCCAAGGCGAGAAGGCCATCGAGGATATTCAGGTTGGCGATGAGGTGCTGACCCACAAGGGCCGCTACCGCAAGGTCTACAATACGATGCGCCGCCCCTATCAGGGTAAGCTCTACTCGCTGCGCTACTTTGGCGATAGCACCCAGACCCTGAATGTCACCGAGGAGCACCCGCTGCTGGTTGTGCGCCGCGACCGCGCCAATGAGCGCAATCGCCAGTTCCAGCCAGAGTGGATGTTGGCCTCGATGGTTAAGCAGGGCGATTACTTGGCCATCCCGATTGCCAAGCCCGAGAGCCAGTCGGCTACCCCGCCCAGCGTGGTTATTCCCTTCGCTCACGGACGCTCCGATGCAACTCAGCGCGAGATTAGCTTTGCGCAGGAGCCAGATTTCTATCGCCTGCTTGGCTACTACTTCGCCGAGGGCCACGTCAGCAACGAGCACTATCTGACGCTCTCGTTCCACGTCAACGAGCAGGAGTATCTGGCCGATAGCGCCGAGCTGCTGGAGCGCTACTTCGGCAAGGCTCCAATCGCTAACGCCGAGCGCCAGAACGGCCAGAGCCTTGTGCTTTGCTCGACCGAGGCTGCCCGTGCGTTTGCCTACACCTTTGGCTCAACCGCCTACGACAAGCACGTGCCAGATTGGGTGCTCAACGCTCCCCGTGAGCTGCTGGCCCAGCTGGTGCGCGGCATGTGGTGCGGCGATGGCAGCTACGATGCGACAAAGAATATGTTCCGCTACAACACGATCTCGCGTCAGCTCGCTTATGCCTTCCGTGATGCGCTCCTGCGCCTTGGCGTGGTGGCCTCGATCAACTATCAGGAGCGCGGCGAGCCGCGCCAGCCGATGTACACCGTTGTGGTCTCATCGCCCTGCAATCCGCGCTTTGGCGATATCGTCGGGGTCGCTGCTCCCGCTGGCAGCCTGAGCGGCTCGCCATTCCAGCTCGACGAGCACTATCTCTATGTTCCCATCCGTGAGATTGTGGTCGATGATGTCGAGACCGAGGTGTTCAATTTCTCGGTGGAAGAGGACGAGAGCTATGTCGCCGAGGGTGTGGTCTCGCACAACTGCACGGCGCCTGTCTACACTACCAACTCGCTGCACTCCGCTGTTGTCGAGATCATCGTGAAGAAGGGCGGCAAGTGCCGCTATACCACCATCCAGAACTGGGCACCCAATATCTTCAACCTCGTCACCAAGCGCGCCGTCGCCTACGAGGACGCCTCGATGGAATGGGTGGATGGCAACATCGGGTCCCGATTAACAATGAAGTATCCCGCTGTCTATATGCTCGGCAACGGGGCCAAGGGCGAGGTGCTCTCGGTCGCCTACGCCGGCCACGGCCAGCACCAGGACGCCGGCGCGAAGATGGTGCACGCCGCGCCCAACACGACCAGCCGCATCACCAATAAGTCGGTCTCCAAGGGCGGCGGACGCACCACCTACCGTGGCCTCGCCAAGGTCCAGAAGGGCGCGACCAACGCCAAGATCAACGTGGTCTGCGATGCGCTGATCCTCGATGAGCTGTCGGCCTCCGACACCATCCCCTACATCGAGATCGAGGAGGATAGCGCCACCGTCGCCCACGAGGCCACCGTCGGCAAGATCGGCGAGGAGCAGCTGTTCTACCTCATGAGCCGTGGCCTTGATGAGGCCGAGGCCCTGTCGATGATCGTGCTCGGCTTCATGGAGCCGTTCACCCGCGAGCTGCCCATGGAGTACGCCGTTGAGCTGAACCGCCTCATCCAGATGGAGATGGAAGGCTCGGTCGGCTAAGCATGCCTGCCACGACCGAGATCGCACACCACGGCGATCTCGGTCTTTTTGCGCCTGTTCGATTGTTGTGTTTGCCACATAAGAATATAAGGAACAGCTATGCCATTTGTTACTGTCGCCGATGTGAGCGAGCTGCCCGCTGGCGCGACCCTCGCTGTGGTGGTCGATGGCCGCGAGATCGGCCTGTTCAACTGCGCTGGCTCGATCTACGCCACCGCTGATATTTGCTCGCACGCGTTCGCCGAGCTGCACGAGGGCGAGCTAGATAGCGATGACTGCACCATCGAGTGCCCGCTCCACGGCGCACGCTTCGACCTGGCCTCCGGTCGTCCGCTGTCGCTGCCCGCCACCGAGCCGATCGCCGTCTACCCTGTGCGCATCGAGGGCACTGCAATTCAAGTTCAGGTTGACGCTGAGTAGAGCGCCGCCTGTTGTTCTATGCTAGAAGGAGCACCGTAATGAGTGAGTATGTCAATCCCGAGGTTCTGGTCAGCACAAGCTGGGTCGCCGAGCACTTGAACGATCCCAAGGTGCGCATCGTCGAGTCTGATGAGGATATTTTGCTCTATGAGGTCGGCCACATCCCCGGCGCGGTCAAGATCAACTGGCAGGATGACCTCAACGACGCCCGCATCCGCGACTATATCGACGGCGACGCCTTCGCCCAGCTCATGCAGCGCTTTGGCATTAGCAATGACACCACTGTCGTCTTCTACGGCGATAAAAATAACTGGTGGGCCTGCTATGCCTACTGGGTCTTCAAGCTCATGGGCCACGAGCAGCTTAAGGTCATGAACGGCGGCCGCAAGAAGTGGATCGAAGAGGAGCGCGAGCTGACCCGCCAGGTGCCGCAGTACGCCGCTACCAGCTACACCGTCGGCACGCCGCACCCCGAGATTCGCGCCTTCCGCGACGATGTGCTGGCCCACATTGGCCGCCCCGATCCGCGCCAGCCGCAGATCGCGCTGCCCGCCGGCCACTCGCTGGTCGATGTGCGCTCGCCCGATGAGTTTACCGGCAAGAAGCTCCACATGCCCGAGTATCCCCAGGAGGGCGCGCTGCGCGGCGGCCATATCCCCGGCGCGGTCAATATTCCCTGGGGCAAGGCGGTAAACGAGGACGGCACCTTTAAGAGCGCCGCTGAGATCAAGCAGATCTATGGCGACGCTGGCATCAACCCCGCCGACGATGTGGTCGTCTACTGCCGCATCGGCGAGCGCTCCTCGCTGACCTGGTTTGTGCTCCACGAGCTGATGGGCTACCACAATGTGCGCAACTACGATGGCTCGTGGACCGAGTGGGGCAACGTTGTTGGCCTGCCGATCAACAATCCGAGCGCCCAGTCCTAGCCGCTGCGCACGACGACGGGCCGCGCCCGCGCACCGCACATGGTCCTACGCACGCACGCTGCCACCAAGCCTTCAGGTGGCAGCGTGCGTTAAAGCGTTAGGCTGAAGCAGTGCGCCGTGCTGTATCCGGCGTCGGCGCGCCGTAGCCGCAGCCGAGCCATGGCGCTGCTGCTCCCGCCGTGGGGCGGCGCGGCCGTGTGGTGCTGTCAGGTGCAGGTAGCGGCCGATGGGGCTGGGCGGTGCTGAGAAGCAGCGTTTGGCGCAGAGACCGCATGCGCGGATGTGCGGAAAAAAGGTGCGCCGTGCTGTATCCGGCGTCGGCGCGCCGTAGCCGCAGCCGAGCCATGGCGCTGCTGCTCCCGCCGTGGGGCGGCGCAGCCGTGTGGTGCTGTCAGGTGCAGGTAGCGGCGATGGGGCTGGGGTGCTGTGCTTGGACTGTATGTGCCACGTGCTGAGCACGAACAGTGCTGTGGTGTGTTCAAGCGCTGCTCCTCCTCGCGGTGCATTGGATGGTGTGGCCTAGGGCTGGTGAGCTGCACTGTGCGCACGAGTGGGAATCATAGGGCTGTGCTGTCCAGCTATGGCTAAAACTGTTGCGCCGCCCCAGCACTGGGGCGGCGCAACAACGTTAAGGCTCCTCGGCTGTCTATGGTGCTGGCGCGCAGCCGGAGCTGCTGGTCAGCCAGGGGTGGAAGGGCACATTGACGCCGGTGGCATCGCCTGTGCCATTCGCATTGGTCTCGGTGTTGTATGGCCCTGATGGATCGCCCCACCAGTTGTAGCGTCCGTCGATCAGCACATCCGAGGCCAGGCCATAGACCTTATGGCTCAAAAAGTTGTTGTTCTTGATCGCGATTGTTGAGCCGTCGAGCGTTGGGTCGTCGGTCTTGATCAGCAGGCCCACAGCGCCGCCCTTGAAGGTATTGCACTCAAACGATGCTGTGAGCGTTTGGTCAAGGCGCGCCTGGAGGTTGGTGCCGCTGCTGCTGGCGATGCGGTTGCCCTGCACATCGAGCGTGACCTCGGAGCTGATGGTGCTGAGGGCGACAGCGTTACCGCCGCTGGTTGATGTGTTGGTGATGCGATTGTCGATCAGCCGCAGCTTGCCGCCGTCAGGGATGGCGACGCTTACCGGCGATGGGCCGACGATCTGCGAGCGCTGGATGTCCAAGTTGCCACCTGCGCCGAGCACCTGCCCCTTGGCCTCGATGTAGCTGTCGTTGATGACCGTATCGCCGCCAAGTGCGGCAACGATCACGCCGCTTGATCCGCCGCCGCGCAGATCGACGCCGTTGAGGTTGGCACGCCCGCGTGGGTTGACCACAATCGAGTTCCATGGGCTGTTCGCCGTGAGCTGCCGGAAGCGCACCGGATTGCCGGGCGCGCCATTGGCATTGACGATGCCATCGACCACGAGCGACACGCCCGGCGCAGCCTGCACCTCGACGCCTGGATCGATGGTCAGCGTTGTGTTGGCGCGCACTACCGTTTCGCGGCGCAGCATCACCGGGCTGTTGGCGATGGTCCAGTGCGTGTCGCTGACAATATAGTTAGCGCTTGGCGTTGGCGTTGCCGATGGCGTCGGTGTTTCTAGGATCTCGGTTGCTGTTGGCTCGACCGTCTCGTCGGGAACCTCGTCGGTTGGGACGGGGATATTGGTCGGGAAATCCGGCTCCTCCGGCTCCACGGTGGGGAATGGCTCGTCGGTTGGCTCATCGGTTGGCTGATCGATCACCGGATATGGGTCTTCGGTTGGCTCTGGCTCATCGGTTGGGACGGCGGTTACGCGCCCCTGCGGCGGCGGGAAGCCTGACGGCGAGGTTGGGAAGGCTGGCCCGCTTGGCTGCGTCGGCTGCTGCTCCGTGATCGGCGGTAGCGTGGGGAATGGTGGCAGCGTCGGCGCTGCGCCGACCGCACATGGCTCGTTGCTTGGGAACGGATAGGCTCCGTCGAGGCACTCTTCGCTGACCAGCGTGGTCGGCGTGGCCCGTGCGCCAGGCGTCGACGGAATAGGTGGCCCAATTTGGCCAAATGTTGGTGTCGGTGTTGGTGTGCCAGCTGCTGCAATGGCGCTTACCTCAGGCGTTGGCGGCGATGGCGTGAGTGCTTGCAGCGCCGGGTCAAGCGTGGGGCTGGCAATCGCCAGATAGGTGGCTGTTGGCTGCGTGGTATCGAGCGCCTGGTCATTCTGGCTGATCAGGCTGAGCAGCCCAACGAACACCAGCAGAAAAAGCGCAATTACCAGCATCGCATTGGATCGAATCCAGCCGACGGCGCGCCCTTGACGGAAAGAGGATATTTGTTTGGTAGCGCCCGTTACCCAGCGTTTGGGGCCGCGCGGCGGGAGTGGTGTCGTATTCATCCCTTGAATAGTAGCATAGGCTAGGTATTCCTGCAATGAAAAACCCCTGACAGGTGAACGCGCTTGTAGAGGCATGTTTGCCGCTATACGAGCCTTATGGTAGACTCGTGCTGATGAACAGAATTAACCTAACGTTAACCGTCGTTTGACCTTGCTATGATGCGCAGCGGCGACGATCAGGAGTTGAGGAGCACTTCTTGCTCGCCTGATTGTACCTGCGCATTTCAGGCTGGAATGCGGCGGTTTTCTGTATCGCTCACCTGTTCAATGGAGGAACAACGTGGCTTCAAAGTTAGTTCGTATGTTGGTGCTGGGCGTGTTGACGCTCGGGCTTTTGCTGCCCGCCGCCACCCGCTCCGCTGCTGCAGCCCCCACCGAGCTGTTTTTCTCGGAGTATATCGAGGGGTCTAGCAACAATAAGGCGTTGGAAATCTATAACGGCACCGGCGCGCCGGTCGATCTGGCCGCTGGTAACTATCGAGTTGAACTGTATGCAAATGGTGCTTCAACTCCAAATAATACGCTCAACATGACTGGTACAGTCGCCGATGGCGATGTGTATGTCATCGCGAATTCTTCTGCTGTTCAAGCGATCTTGGATCAGGCTGACGTCACGTCAACTGTTACCTTCTTCAACGGCGATGATGCAATTGTGCTTAAGAAGAACGGTGTCGTGATCGACGTTATCGGCCAAGTTGGCTTCGATCCTGGCTCCGAATGGGGCGATAATACTCTTGGTACAGCCGATCAGACGCTGCGCCGCAAGCCCACCATTCAAGCTGGCGACACCAACCCCAACGATGCCTTTGATCCCGCCGTCGAGTGGGACGGCTATGCGAACGATACTTTCGATGGCCTTGGCTGGCATACGCTGGCTGGCGGCGATCAGCCAATTCTGCCTTCCTGCCCGGCCACGGTCAACGTCTACGTTGGCTACGCTAAGACGGTGACGGTCTCGGCCTACGATGCCGATAACGAGTTCGGCAGTGTCGCGCTGCTGGTCACGCCTAGCCAGGCAGGCATCACGCTGACTAACCCGCTGACCACGTCGAACTATATCACGGCTACGCTCGAGATCGCCGACACGGTGCCGCAAGGCTCCTACAGCGCCGAGCTGACCTTCACCAACGATGCTAACCTCACTGCGACCTGCACGGTGTCGATCAACGTCCAGGCGCTGCCCACTGTTCAGCCAATCGGTGAGGTACAGGGCGCGGTTGCCAATGGCGACAATCCGCAGACCCACCGCTCGCCGTTTGCGCCTGCCTCAGGCAATGGCTCCGGAACCACCGCCGTCACGGTGCAGGGCGTCGTCTACGAGCGCGTGCAGTCGCGCACGAGTAGCGGCGCTACCAACTACGGCTTCTTTATTCAAAATACCGCCGCCACCGCCGACAGCGACCCGAACACCTCCGACGGTATCTTCGTGTTCGCTGGCAGCAGCGGCACCGTGGCCGGCTACACGCCGCAGGTTGGCGATGAGATCATCATCACCTCGCGTGTTGCCGAGTACTTCTATCTGACCCAGCTTTCCAGCGTGAGCAATGTGGTGGTCATCCGCAGCAATGTGGATGTTGACGCCGAGGTGCCTGGCTTCGATGTCAATCCGCCAGCTCTCCTCAGCGACGCCTATCTCTACTGGGAGCGCCACGAGGGTATGCGCGGCCAGATTCCGGCCAACACCGAGGTCGTCGGCGGCCGCGATGTCTTCGGCAGCACCTACGACGCCGAGGTCTGGGTTGTCCGCGATGATGTGCAGCTAACCACCTGCACCAGCCCCTACGCCGAGCGCGTCTACCGTGATGCGCATCCCTGCGACAACAATCCTGGCCAGCTGTTCGACGATGGCAACGGCTTCCGCATCTTGATGGCCAGCTTAGGCATCAAGGACACCGTTAACGACAGCACCGCGCTGCTGGCTCCCGCCCGCACCTACGACACGATCACCAACACGCTTTCTGGTGGTGTCTACTACTCGTTCAACAAGTACATGATCCAGGTTACGGAGCAGCCGCAGCTGGTTCACGGCCTCGATCCTGCGCTCAACAACCCGCCGCAGCCGTTTGATCGCGGCCAGGAGTACAGTATCTCAACCTACAACGTCGAGAACCTGTACGACTTCCGCGATGATCCCAACGATGGCTGTGACTTCGCTGGCAATGCTGGCTGCCCCGGCGTCACCCCGCCGTTTGACTACGTGCCAACCAGCGAGCAGGCGTACCTCGATCACCTCGATGGCATCGCCACTCAGGTGATCACCGATCTGCACGCCCCCGACATCCTCACGATCGAGGAGGCCGAGGATCAGGACATCTGCTCGGTTGATAACGGCGCGCTGGTCTGCGGCACCCAGGATAACGCCGATGGCAAGCCCGACACGCTGCAGGAGCTGGCGCTGGTCATCGCGGCTCAGGGTGGCCCGGCCTATGATGCCGCCAACGACCGCGATGGCGCTGACGACCGCGGCATTGTCTCGGCCTTCCTCTATCGCACCGACCGCGTTGAACTGCTGCCCGCCGTCGGCGATCCGGTGCTGGGCATGTCGCCCACCCTGTCCTACGACTCAAGCGCGATTCCGCTGGAGTTCAACGCCGACATCCAGAACCCCAAATCGCTGAACGCGACGCTGCCAGACTTTGTCGGTGGCTCGACCGATGGCAACAACATCTACACCCGCTCGCCGCAGGTCGGTCTGTTCCGCATCTGGCGCGATGGCCTGAACCAGGGCGACTCGGTTGACCTGTACGTGATCGCCAACCACTTCAGCAGCGGCCCCGATGGCCGTGTCGAGCAGCGCACCGAGCAGGCCAACTACGATGCCGCCATCGTTAACGAGCTGCAGGAAGAAATCAATCCCGCTGTCAAGGTTGTGGTCGGCGGCGACCTGAACGTCTTCCCGCGCCCCGATGATCCGTTCCCGGCCCCCGGCCAATCCGATCAGCTTGGCGGCCTCTACGATCAGGGCCTCAATAACCTGTGGGATGTCCTGGTGGCCGAGGCACCGTCGAGCGCCTACAGCTACGAGTTCCAGGGCCAGACCCAGACCCTCGATCACCTGTTCATCACCGAATCGCTGAGCGCGACGCTGGTCACGATGCGCGCGGCCCACGTCAACGCCGACTGGCCCGCCGACTATGAGGGCGACGGTGCACGTGGCGTCAGCGATCACGATCCGCAGGTCGCTCGCTTCACCTTCGCGGTTCAGGGCGGCACGGTTGACCTAAGCGGCTCATCCAAGACGGTCAACACCAGTGCGGTTAATGCCGGCGATGTGTTCACCTACACCATCACCATCTCCAACTCGGGCACGATGAGCACCACGTACATGGTGACGGATGTGCTTGATTTCAACCTGAACGTGGTTAGCGCGCCTGGCATGACCGTCAACGGCCAGACGCTCAGCGCCAGCGGCACCGTTGCTGCCAACAGCGCGGTGGTCTACACCGTCGCTGTCAACACCTCAACCAGCTTCGGTGGCACCATTAATAACTCCGCCACGGTCTCGGCCAACGGCGCGACATACACACTCAACGCTGATCCAGTGATTGTGACTGCTCAGGGCGGCTCGTCCGATCTGAGCGGCTCCAGCAAGCTGCCCAGCGACCTCAATGTGGTAGCTGGCGATGTCTTCACCTACACGATCGCTATTTCGAACTCAGGCACGGCGGCGACGACCTTCGCCTTCACCGATGTGCTCGATAGCGACTTGGTGATTGTCAGCGCACCTGGCATGACCATCAACGGCCAGACCGTGACGGCCTCCGATACGGTCAATGCCAACAGCCAGATCACCTACAAGATCGAGGTGCGCACTGATCCGTCGTTCGCTGGCTCGATCACCAACATTGCGCAGGTGGTGGCTGATGGCGTTACCTACACGCTCACCTCGCCAGCGGTGACGGTCATCCCGCTGCCCAGCTCTGACCTGAGCGCGTCCAGCAAGACGGTGAGCAGCCTGAATGTGATGGGCGGCGAGGTCTTCACCTACACGCTCAACGTCTCCAACACTGGCTCGATGAGCACAACCTTCGCCCTCACCGATGTGCTCGACGCCAACTTGACCGTGCTCGACGCTCCCGGCATGACCGTCAATGGTCAGACGGTGACGGCGACGGGCTTGATCGATGCTGATAGCCAGATCACCTATCACATCACAGTTCAGGTTGCGCCGACCTTCGCGGGCATCATTAGCAACACAGCCACGCTGGTCGCCGAGGGTATCACGTATACCTTGACCGCACCCGATGTGAATGTGGGCACAGCCCCGAGCTATCGGGTATTGTTGCCGCTGGTGCTCAAGTAGCGCTAGTCCGTCCAGACGTCAGCGGCCCGTGGATCACTGATCCACGGGCCGCTCGCTTTAATCAGTAGCTTAGACTGTCGCGGCAATCGGCAGCGCGACGGTGAAGGTTGCCCCCTGGCCTGGCTGGCTTTCGGCCCAAACTTGGCCCTGCATCGCCTGGGTCAGGCTGCGCACAATCGCCAGCCCCAAGCCGCTGCCGCCGGTGTGCCGCGCGCGCGCCCGGTCGCTGCGGTAAAAGCGCTCGAAGATCGCCTGTGCCTCAGCGGGATCAAAGCCAGGCCCGCTGTCGCGCACAACCCAGACAACCTGCTGCTGGCGCTGCTTAATCTCTAGCATGACGCTGCCGCCTGCTGGCGTGTAGCGAATGGCATTCTGCAGCAAGTTGCCGATCACCTGCTGCAGGCGGGCGGCGTCGGCGTAAATCGGTGGCAGGTCGGCGGCAACCTGCGCGGTCAGCGTGATGTTTTTATCGCGGGCCGGGCCTTGCATGCGGGCGAGCAGACGGTCAACCTGGGGCTGAATATCGACAGCGCTCATGTTCAGTGGCAGCTGGCCAGCATCCGCCAGCGATAGCGTGCGCAGGTCGGTGATAAGGTGCTTGAGCAGCTCAACCTCTTCGCCAAGCGAGCGGATGACCTCAGGCGTAGGCTGAGTTACGCCATCCTCCAGGCTCTCTAGCTCTAGCTGGAGCACGCTCAGCGGCGTGCGTAGCTCGTGGGCGATGTCCGCGACCATCTGGCGCCGCACGGACTCGCTGCGCTCTAGGGCGTCGCTCATGGTGTTGAAGGCGTGGCTCAGCTCGCCGACCTCATCGTTGTTATGGACGGGAACGCGTGCGCTGCGGTCGCCTTGGGCTAGGCGGTAGGCCGCGCCGGTGAGCGTGCGCAGCGAGCGTGTCACGCGCAGCGAGAGCATGGCTGCGATCAGCGATGCGAGCACGGCGGTGCCAATACTGCCAAGCAGCACGCTGCGGCGCACAAGCTTAATAAATTGATCTTCGGCGGCCCCATATTGACCAGTGTTCGGCTCGACGATCACGCTGCCTACCACCTGATCGCCCACCTTGATCAGTGTGCCACGGTTGAGCGCGTTGGCTGGGAGCTTTTTGCCCTCGCGGTGGCCGCCAGGGTCAAAAATAATCGTGCCAGATGCGTCGGCCACGACGGTGCGGCGGTTGCTGTCGGGCGCGAGCGCCGGGCGTATGCCGCGACCAGGGCGCAGGCACTCGTTCAGGCGGTTTGGCCAGCCATTGTTGAGCGCATAGCAGTAGGCCAGCGGCTCGGCGTATAGCTCAGCCTCGGCGCGCGCCTGGGCGTTGGCCAGCTGGACAAAGTAGCGATTGACCGTAACGCTGGCGATCAGCGCCACCAGCACGGCGGCGATCAGCGCCACAACGGTGTGCGTCAAAATAAGTTTTGTGCGAAGGTTCATAGATGATCAGCGCTGTGCTTAAGCGTTGCTCCCTGCTAGCGGCCCTTGCGCTGGTGCGCATGCGCGCGCTCGCCGGCTACACGACCGCGTGACATTGCCGCTGGGCTACTCGGCAAACTTATAGCCAACGCCGAAGACGGTCACGATGTACTGCGGGTTGGCGGCATCTGGCTCGATTTTGCGCCGTAGGTTCTTGATATGCGCGTCGATCGTGCGATCATACGCCTCGCTGATATGGCTCTGCAGCGACTCCAGCAGCATCCCGCGTGTTTGCGGCCGGCCGGCGTTGCGCATCAGCGTGGCCAGCAGATCGAACTCGGTTGGTGTGAGGCTGGTGATCTCAGCTCCCTGCACGCTGACGCTGCGCCGCTGGAGATCAATCTCAACATCGGCTTTTCGCAGCACCTCTGGTGGCTGAAGCTCGCCACCGGCGCGCCGCAGCACCGCCTTAATCCGCGCCACCACCTGCCGCGGCGAGAAGGGCTTGGCGATGTAGTCGTCGGCCCCTAGCTCCAGACCGAGCAGCGTATCGACTTCTTCGACGCGAGCAGTCAACATAATGATGGGCACACTCGACTCAGCCCGCAGTGTGCGGCAGATGCTAAAGCCGTCCATGCCTGGCAGCATCACATCAAGCAAGATCAGGTCAGGCCGCTCGCGCCGCGCCATCTGCAGGCCAGTCAGGCCATCGCTGGCGCTGAAGGTCGTGTATCCGGCGCTCTCAAGATAATTTTGTAGGCCGACGGCGATCTTGCGCTCGTCCTCGATGATCAAAATCGTCTGAGCCATAGCGTACCTCTATCGTGTCAGATCAGGTGGGCGGCTGACTCTATTGTAGCATCGACTGGTGAAGAATCCGTGAAGAGCCGCGCTGGTTGGCGACGGCTCTTCATCCGCTGGACAGAGGTGGTGCTTAGTTGGACTTGACCTGCGCCCACACGTCCGAGAAGGCGGTGGCGTTGGCTCCCTTGCGCAGCCAGTCGAGGCGCTGGCGGGTTGCCGCATCGGGCTGGATGATCTGGTAGATCTGCTTGAGTTGGTCGCTGACCAGCGGTGCAGCAGCGGTGTTGGGCGTTAGGTAGCCGGTAAACTCGGCGATCTGTGCGCCGATCTCGGGCCGCAGCAAGAAGTTGATGAATGTCTCGGCGGTGTACTGGTTTGGCGTTTCTTTGAGGATGGCCAGGTTGTCCTGCCAGATCACACCGCCCTCTTTGGGAATGACCCAGCCGATGTTCGGGTTATCGATCATCGCCAGGCCAGTGTCGCCGCTCCAGGCCTGGGCCAGGATAATCTCGCCTGATGCGAGGTCTTGGTAGACGTTGTCGCTGTTGTACTTGGCCAGCAGCGGCTTCTGAGCGGTCAACAGTGCTTTCGCGGCCGCCAGATCGGCGGCATCAGCCGAGTTTTGATCCTTGCCGAGGTAGCGCAGCGCAGCGCCGATGACCTCGCGCTCGTCATTGAGCATGCTGGTGCGGTTTTTGTACGGCTCGAGCTTGGCCGGATCGAACAGGATCGCCCAGCTGTCGGGGGCTGGCTCAACAGCGGTTGTATCAAAGGCGATGCCAGTGGTGCCCCACAGGTAGGGCACCGAGTACTTGTTGTCAGGATCGTAGTAGAGGCCCATGTTCGCGGGGTCGATATTGTGCAGATTCGGGATATTGGCCGGATTAATCTCGGCAAGATAGCCGCCCTCGGCGAGCAGCGCCACCATATAGTCAGAGGGCTGCACGATGTCGTAGCCAGAGCTGCCGGCGCGCACCTTGGCGGCCATCTCTTCGTTTGATGAGTACGTGTCGACCGTGACCTTCACGTTGTACTCATGCTCAAAGGCCGCAACGACCTCCTCGGGGATGTACTCGCCCCAGGCGAACACATGCAGCTCCTCTGCGAGCTTGGAGCGATCGACGCTGTCGCTGGTATTGGTATCTGAAGCTGGGGTGGGCGCTGCACTGGTTGCGGCAGCGGGCGTGCTGGTTGGCGTGGCGTTCGTGCCACAGGCGGCCAACACAAAAACAAGCAGCAATCCACACATCCAACGTTTGCTGTGCATTCAAGCCTCCTTAAACTGTGCGGCTGGACTGACGCCGCTGCATGAACAGCGACAGGACAACCAAGACCATAGAGAGAACAAGCATCACGGTTGAAATTGCGTTAATCTCTGGCGAGACATAGCGCTTGATGCGCCCGTAGACCTCGGTGGTCAGGGTGTTGACGCCGGGGCCGCGGGCGAAGAAGGTTACCACAAAATCATCAAGCGATAACGTAAAGGCGAGCAGCGCCCCGCCGAGGATGCCTGGGAGAATCAGCGGCAGCTTGATACGCCAGAAGATTTGCCATGGCGCTGCGCCAAGATCGGCAGCGGCCTCCTCAAGCCGCTGGTCGAAGTTTGCCAGGCTTGCGCGCACCACGACGGTCACATACGAGATGTTGAAGGCCACGTGGGCGATAATCACTGTGCTTAGCCCCAGCTGGAGATTAAGGCCGAGCCAGCTCTGTAGCCCTCGAAAGCTCAGCGTAAAGAAACCAAGCAGGGCCACCGCCAGCACAATATCGGGAATGATCACCGGCAGGTACATGGCGCTGTCGAAGGCGCGTCGTCCGCGCCAGCGCGTTTTCGACAGCGCCAGCGCTGCCAGCGTACCGATCGCTGTAGCGATGAGCGTTGAGATGCTGGCAACCTTAATGCTGGTCCACGCGGCCGCCTGGAGCTTCTCGCTCTGCCAGAGATCGCGGTACCACTGGCTGGTCCAGCCGGTCCAGCGCGTGCCAAATTTGGCGGCATTAAACGAAAAGAGCACCAGAATCACAATTGGTGCATACAGGAAGATGTAGGTCAGCAGTGCATTGATACGCAGCGCCCATGCGCCCCAAGGGACCCGCTTGCGGGTAACTGGGCGCTCGCCGCCGTGGCGGACATTCGCGCGCGCATCAGCCAGGGTTTTCGCCATCAGGCACCTCCTTGGTCACTCGGAAGTAGAGCCAGATCGCTCCAAGCAACATGAGCATAAAGATCATGGAGATCGCCGATCCATACGGCCAGTTCGGCGTTGTGCGGAAGTGCAGATCAAGCAAGTTGCCGATCATAAAGCCCTCGGTGCCGCCCAGGATGTCCGAGACGGCGAATGTGCCGACGGTGGGGATAAAGACCAAGATTGCGCCGGCTGTAATGCCGGCCATCGTCTGGGGCAGCATCACGCGCCGAAAGGCCCGCCAGTGGTTCGCTCCCAGATCATAGGCTGCCTCCATCTGGGTGTGGTCGAAGCGCTCGAGCGCGGCGTACAGCGGCAGCACCATGTATGGCAACTCGCCGTAGATCAGAGCCAGGATGACCGCGAGCCTGCTGTTGATGAGGTTCAGCGGCTGCATGCCTAGCCCCTCAAGCAGTTGATTGATCACGCCAGCGTTGCCTAGCAGTACCTTCCAGGCATAGATGCGCACCAGAAAGTTTGTCCAGAACGGGATCATAATGCCGAACAGCAGCACGATGCGCCAGCGGCGCGGGCGCGTCGCGATGAAGTAGGCCAGCGGATAGCTGATCACGAGCGTGATCGCTGTAACCACCACCGCGATCCAGATCGAAAGCCAGAGCGTGCGCCAGAAGGCGCTGTCACGCATCAGCTGGGCATAGTTGGCCCAGGTCCAGGTCCAGAGCACGGTGCCGTCGTTGGCGCGTGACTGGAGCGAATAAAGCACAATCAGAGCTAGCGGGGCCAAAAAAAACAGCCCCAGCCAGATCGCAGCGGGACTCGCTTGCCACCAAGCGCGCCGCTGCTCCTGTCGGGAACGTAGCATAGGCACCTCTATTCTGTGAGTACGAGGGCGTTTTGGGGTGTCCAGGTCAGCCAGGCCTTGTCACCGGCAGCGTAGTAGGCCGCCGGGTCGAGTGTGGAGATCGTGTTGGACTCCCACACGTCAAACGAGCTGCCGTCTGGCAGGCGCACAATAATGCGCGTGTCCGACCCGATGTAGGCGACGCGCTCGATCTGGACAGGGAAGGCATTGCTGATGCTTGGGCGCTCGCCCTCGATCAGCCGCACTTTTTCGGGGCGGATGGCGATCATTACCTGATCGCCAGGCGCGACTGGCTGCGGTGCAGTGCCGCTAATACGCAGCGCGCTGCTGGTCTCGACCTCGGCGATGCCGTCGCTGATGGCGGTAACTCTGCCGGGCAGGAAGTTGCACTCGCCGATGAAGTCGGCCACAAACTGCGTCAGTGGGCGCTCGTAGATCTCGGCTGGCGGGCCGACCTGCAGCACGCTGCCGTGGTTCATCACAGCGATGCGATCACTCAGCGAGAGCGCCTCTTCCTGATCGTGGGTCACAAAGATGAACGTGATGCCCAGCCGCTCCTGTAGCATCTTTAGCTCAATCTGCATCTCTTTGCGCAGCTTGAGGTCAAGGGCCGCCAGCGGCTCATCGAGCAGGAGCACCTTGGGGCGGTTGATCACTGCTCGCGCGAGGGCCACGCGCTGCTGCTGACCACCGGAGAGCTGGCGTGGCTTGCGATCTCCGAAGCCGGGCAGCTGAACAAGCTCCAGCGCCGCTTGGACCCGAGTGGCGATCTCGGCCTTGGGCACACCCTTCATCTGGAGGCCAAAGGCCACATTTTCGCGCACCGAGAGGTGCGGAAAGAGGGCGTAGCTTTGGAACACTGTGTTGACATCGCGCCGGTGCGGCGGCATATCGCCTACGCTGGTGCCGCCGATGATGATGCTGCCATCTGAGGGTGCCTCGAAGCCGGCGATCATGCGCAGCAGTGTTGTTTTACCACAGCCAGATGGCCCAAGCAGAGAAAAAAACTCACCGTCTGCGATGCGAAGGTTGACATCACAAACGGCGGCTGTGCCGTGGAAAGTTTTCGTGACGTGATTAAGCTCAACCGCCCAAACAGGGTTGGCGGCGGGGCCATGTGGGTTCAATGCGGTCTCCTTTCAGCAACCACGCCATAGCCACCTGCGTGAAAAACGCAATAGCTACATTATACCTGCTTTTCAGCAATGCTGATATGTGCAAATGAGTGCGCCGCTGCGCGCAGAGTGGTAGCGCAGCGGCGCGGAGCTAGGCCAGCTCGGCCTGGTCGATCGCGATCACCGGTGGCGTATCGTGGGTGCGATAGCCAAAGGCCATGCGTGGCGTGTTATGCGCCCAGCCAACCCGCCCAGCCCGATCAAGCACGATGCAGCCGCCTAGGCCATTGACGCGGCGGCCAAGATACTCGATGCCGACCTTGGCCGCATCGAGTGGATGCTCGCCATCACGCAGCCGATCGGTGACTGTTTTCGCGAGCACGACCTTCATGATCGACTCGCCCCAGCCGGTGGTCGAGCAGCCGCCGGTCTCGTTGTCCGCGTACAGCCCCGAGCCGATCAGCGGCGAGTCGCCGACGCGACCAGGCAGCTTGTTGGGGATGCCGCCCGTTGAGGTGGCGGCGGCCAGATTGCCGTGGGCGTCGAGCGCCACCGCGCCAACAGTATCGTGGGCGGTGTGGAAGGCGTCGCGGCCCCGAAAATCTGGCTTGGCCCGCTGCGCCGCCCAGCGCTGCCGCTCACGCTCGACAACGAGGTCGTCGGAGGCGCACAGCTCAACGCCCTGCTCTTCGGCGAAGCGCTCGGCTCCAGCCCCGACGAGCAAAATGTAGTCGCTGTCGAGGACCCGTCGGGCGAGGGTGATCGGGTGCCGAATGTGCTGCACGGCGGCCACAGCGCCAGCGAGCATGGTCGATCCGTCCATCATGGCGGCGTCTAGCTCGACCTCGCCGGCGGCATTTAAAAACGACCCAACGCCGGCATCGAAGGTTGGGTCGTTTTCCAAAACACGAACTGCTGCCTCGACTGCTTCGAGCGCTGATCCGCCAGCCTCTAGCACAGCCCAGCCAGCCTCTAGGGCTGCTGCGCATCCTGTGCGATGCGCGGTGACTTCGTTGTCAGGGATTGCCCACGCACCACCGTGAACGATCAAAGCCGTCATCGCTGCCTCCAAATCCTTTTTAGCTATATCACGTGCGGTTGGCACAGGATACGGTGGTTTTGTTGGAGCGTCAACCAGCAGTTTTAGGCGCGCGGGTGCAGCTGCATTGGCATGCCCCCATGCGGTCGCATGGTGATCGCCACCTCGGGCTTTACCGTGTGCCCTTGCGCCAGCGTGACCGAGTACTTCTGGGCGATGATCGCTAGCAGCAGCGGGCCTTCGGTGAGCGCGAAGTTGTTGCCGATGCACATGCGCGGCCCAGCGCCAAAGGGCATAAAGGCGAGCCGGTGGCGCTTCTCGGCGTTGGCAGGATCAAAGCGCCATGGATCGAACTGCTCGGGCCGCTCCCAGAACTCTGGATGGCGATGGATGTTGTAGATGCTCACAAAGATGCGCGAGCCTTTCGGCAGTGCATAGCCGCCTAGCTCCGTGTCGTGGGCGACCTGGCGTGGCACCAGTGGGGCGGGTGGAAACAGGCGCATGGCCTCGTCAAACACGTAGCGCACCAGTGGCAGGTTGGGCAGATCCTCCATGGTCGGCGTGCGGCCCTGCAGCACGCTGTCGATCTCGGCCTGCATCTGTTGCTGCACCTCGGGGTGCTGCGACAGCAGATACCAGGACCACGTGAGCGCGTTGGCGGTGGTCTCGTGGCCTGCGCCGAAGATGGTGGCGACTTCGTCGCGAATCTGGCGGTCGTTCATGCGCTCGCCAGTGTCGGCATCTTGGGCATCAAGCAGCATGTCGAGCAGATCGCCGCGCCGCTCACCGCTCGTGCGCCGCTCGCTAATAATCGCGTTGAGCACATTATCGACGCTTTTGAGCGCCTCTTTGAAGCGCCGATTTTGCGGCGTGGGCAGCTGCAGCGGTAGGCTTAGCGGATTCTGGGCGCGCTTGAAGCTGACCTCAGCGGCGACAGAAACAGCGGGGCCAATCACGCCAGCAGAGTCCAGCACATCGGCGCTGAACATCGTTTGGTTGATGATGTCCAGTGTGACGCGCATCATCTCTTCGGACATATTGACCACCGATTGTGGTGTGAACTCGCTGCTCCAGCGCTCGAGCAGCCGCTCGCCGGCGGTGTTCATCTTTGCGCCCATCGTGGCGATATGCTTGCGGTGGAACATTGGCTGCATCATCCGCCGCTGCATCAGCCACGACTCAGTGTCGCTGTTGGTCACAAGGCCCTGGCCGAGCACAAGCTGTAGCCCGACCGGATGGTCTGGGTCATAGAGCTTTACAAACGTCTGTTTTTCTTGCACCAGCACGCTTTGCGCGTGGTCAGGATGCGAGACGACGTGAATCGGCAGGTTGGCAAGCTGAAACTTGACCACATCGCCGTACTGCCTCCAGGCTTGATAGACGGTGTCAAGAATATCGTTGCGAAACTCTGGAATATGGCCTACCAACAGGTGTCCGCGCGGGCCGGGGGCGCTTGGCAGGTGGGTTTTGGTGCTGGTCATCGGTTGCTCCTTGTTCGCTGTAGTAATTGATGTAAGTAAACGCTCGTTAAGTTAGCACGCTAAAAAAATTAGGCGAGTATTTCGACGAAACGGGCCAGGCGCACGAACATAGTCTCTTCGCCGTCGCTAACAAGATCAAGTGGGCTGAGCAGCTGCTGATAGCCGTGCATCAGGCAGATGATCAGCCATGCGAGATCGTCGGCGGCGCTGGCGGCTTGATCGCAGACCGCCCGGATCATGGCGGCCAGCTCGCGGTGAAAGATCTGAAACTTCTCGCGGATCAGCGCCTGCTCTTCTGCGCCAAGGGTCGGAAACTCGGCCAGCAGCCAGCGCATGCGCTGCTGATTGTCTGAGCGGTGCTCGCGGTTCGCCGACTCTAGGCAGGTGATGATCTCGCTGAGCGAGCGGGCATCACGGCAGCGCTGGAGCGGCAGCATAAAGTTGGGCAGGTTCGCTTCCACAACGGTGTTGAAGAGCGTGCGCTTGCCCTCTTTGAAATGGTAGTAGAGCGCTGCCTCCGTGCAGCCAACCGCATCGGCGATTTGGCGCACCGAGGTGGCCGTGTAGCCTTGGGTCATAAACAGCTCTGAGGCGGCGTTGATAATCTGTTGACGGCGATTTGTTCGTTCACTCATATCGATCTACTTAGTAAGTGTTCACTATCTATCCGGTTAAGAGTGTACACCGCTGACCTGCGAGTGTCAAGAGTCCAGTGGTATAATGCGAGCAAGATTTAGCATATTTCAGAGGGCCATATGAGCAATCGATCATCGACAGCCGAACGACGGCGGCAGCGCGGTCGCGGCGTGCAAAAAAGGCAGCAAAGCATGCTGCCGTTCTACCTTGGCATAGGTTTAGTGCTGATCGTCGGGCTAACGTTTGGGCTAATCTATATGCTCAACAGCCCGGACAATATAGAAGCAGCGTACGTGCCACGGCCTGTGGTGAATGCGCCGATGGGCAAGACAGACGAGGGCTACTGGTACAAGGGCGATCCCAACGCGCCAGTTAAAGTTGAAGAGTACTCGGACTATGAGTGTCCGGCGTGTGCCAACCTCGAGAGTCGCTTGTTTGCCGAGCAGTTTGACAAAAACTACGTTGAGACAGGCAAAGTTCAGTTTATCTACCGCGAGTTCCCGCTGACCTCAATTCATACCCAAGCCGCCTACACAGCCGAGGTTGCGCGCTGCGCTGGCGATCAGGACAAGTACTGGCAGGTTCACGACGCGCTGTTTGCCACGCAAGATCAGTGGGACCGGCGCAATCCGAGCGCCAAGAGCATTATTCTCTCGGCGGTGGAAAAAGCCGGGGCCGATCCTGATGCTGTGCAGGCATGTGTTGATAAGGGCACCTACAGCGACGCGATCAATGCGGCAGGCGCACTGGCAATCCAGAAGGGCTTGCAGGGCACACCGACGGTGTTTGTCAATGGCGTTGAGGTTGTCGACACATCGTCGGCGGGTGTGCGGGCAGCGGTAGACGCGGCGCTCAAGAATGCTGCGCCTGAGTCGAGCCAGAACTAAGGTGGCGGCTATGCAAACACGCTGGAATCATCGGCTTTTGATTGTCGTTGCGCTGATTGGGACCTTAAATGCGACCTACCTGACGGTCACACGCCTGCTCCCCAAGCAGATAGCGCTCCAATGCGGCATCGTCGGGGACTGCCAGGCGGTTCAAGCCAGCATCTACAGTGTCTTTCCGCCGCGCAATGGTATCCCGGTGGCCTACCTTGGGCTGGCAGGCTTTCTGGTGCTGCTTGGCCTCAGCGTTATGCTGCTGCGGACGGACTGGCTGGGGCCGCTGGCTATCCCACCGCTGCTGGCTGGGCTGGCCAGCGGTGGTCTGCTGTTCTCGGCCTATCTTACATACGTTGAGGGTGGCGTGCTCGATCAGTGGTGCCAGTGGTGCATCATCTCGGCAATCTGTATGACCATCTTCTGGATTTTGTCGCTGCTGGAGCTGCGCGCCTGGCGTCAGGGCGAGCCAGACGAGACATTGAGTGTTGGCGCAAGCGAGCTTATGGAAGGGCGGTAGTTGGTGGCTAATTTTGAAGTCCAGTTTGTTGTTCGCATGGTGCATCCGGAGGATGCGCCACTGCTGGTGCCATTGATTCGCGCCCTAGCCGAGGAAGAGGGGGCAACCCCACCTGATCCCGAGGCACTGGAGGAGCTGCTAACCGCGCTGCTTACCACAGGATTCAGCGATTTTGTGCTGGCCCAGACCGAGATGGACGGCGGCGAGATCATGGGCTGTATCCAGATCAACTACCGGCTCTCGACTTGGGCGGCTGCGCCCTACGCCTACATTGAGGACTTTTACCTGGTGCCACAGTTCCGTGGGCGTGGCGTCGGCACAAAGCTGCTGGACTATGCATGTCAGCGCGCCGAGGCCAAGGGCTGTCAGTTCATCCAGCTTGATGTGCGCGAGGCCAATAAGGCCGCCGCTCGCTTGTATGCCCGCTACGGCTTTAAAGTCACTGGCAGCACGATCTGGAAGCGCACGCTGGAGTCGGCGTGTGCGGTAGAGCAGCCAGACGACATCGATGAGGTCGTGGCGCACTTGCGTGGCCAGTCGTCGAACGAGTGAAAGGGTTAGTGCTGTGTGGACATTTCCAGCAGGACGAGTGTTGGGTGTACCGATTCGGCTACACGTTAGCTGGGTTCTCTTGCTGCTGTTTGGAGTGATGATCCTCCAGCCGCAGTTTACGCGTGTGGCTGGCAGCTCTGGCTGGCCGATGGCATTTCTGACAACACTACTGCTGCTGCTGGCGATTGTCCTTCACGAGCTTGGCCATGCGCTGATGGCCCGGCGACTAGGCAAAAATGTGCAGTCGATCACCCTCTTTCTGACAGGCGGAATCACCGAGCTGCAGGATGACCTTGAGCATCCTGCAGCTGAGTTTAAGATTGCGCTGGCTGGGCCGCTGGTCAGCATAGCGCTTACGCTGATCTGCGCTGGGCTGGCGCTGGTCACGAGCGGTGCATACTATGTGCTGTGGATGATCTTGGCTGGCTCGAACGGGCTGCTGGCTGTCTTTAATTTGTTGCCGTGCTATCCGCTTGATGGTGGGCGTGTGCTGCGAGCGATGCTGTGGTTCTTGCACGATGATCTGCTGCGTGGCACGGCGGTGGCGGCGAATGTCGCGCGCTTGCTCGGTAATACGCTGATTTTGCTTGGGGTGATCGTCCTGCTCAGCGCTGATGTGAGCGTGGGTCTGGTGGCGATGGTGCTTGGCTGGATTGCCAACCGCGCGGCGGTGGGCAACTATCTACAGACTGCGCTGCACTACTCGCTGAGCCGTATCTCGGTTCGCGAGCTGATGTCAGGTGTATATCGTACGGTTGCGCCGCAGATAACCCTCGATCTGTTTGTTGGTCAGTATCTGCTGGGGCAGACAGAGCAGGGCTTTCCCGTGGTGCAGGCCGAGCGCTGTGTGGGGCTGATTACACGCAATCATCTGCGCCCGTACATGATGCATATGTGGAGCGAGATTCGCGTTGATCAGGTGATGACGCCTACGTCCGCGCTGCCGTCGATTAGTCCGGATGACTCGGCCCAGTCGGCCTACTTGGCCTTGGTTGGTAATCGCTTTGATCAGCTGCCTGTGCTAGATGGCGGTCGCATCCTTGGCATGATTCGCTATCGCGATGTGGTGAATTTTGTGCAGCAGTCGATTCAGCGCTCACAGTCACGCGCTTAGCCGCCCTCTGTTCCCGCCTGATCCGCCAATCCATGATCTTTATCCATAGGTTGACATTGGTCGATCATGTTTGTATAGTTACAGAATGGGTATTCTGTAACTAGGTTGGTGGCTGATTCACGCTGTCACCACAGTGTATGGTGCACGTGGGGCTAATGCTGTATACATTACAGAATACATATTCTGTTATTAAGGAGGTAGCCATGGATGGAGTAGCAAAAACACGCGTACTTGTCACGGGGGCGAGCGGATTTCTTGGCAGCAATGTGCTCAAAGCGCTGCTCGCACGCTCCGATGTTGAGGTGATCGCAGCGTGCCGGACACCAACAAAGCTGCCTGCGAGCTTCAGTGGCGCGGTGCGTGTGGGCGATCTGCTTGATGCGAACTATCGCCACAGTGTTGTCCAAGATGTCGATGTTGTGTGTCATACTGGCACGTGGGGGGCGTTTTGGGGCCATGCGGAGCTAGAGCGGACGCATTTTTTGACACCAGCGCTTGATCTTATTGAGCAGTCGATCAAGGCAGGCGTGCGGCGTGTGCTTTTGGCAAGCACCGTCGCGATCAGCAAAGCGGTACGTGATGGTCGCACGGTTGATGACTTTGCGCCGCCGCAGTACACCGGGTTCTGGCCCCATGTTGATCGGCTGATTGATGTTGATGCGTATATGCAGGCCAACAGCCAGCGCGGCACGCAGATGGTCACAATGCGCCTGGGCCACTTTGTTGGTGCTGGGAATCAGCTGGGCCTGGTGTCGGCACTCGCTCCGCGTCTGCGCACCCGCTTGGTGCCGTGGCTTAGCGCTGGACGTGGGCGCTTGGCGCTGGTGGCCGATAGCGATCTCGGGCAGGCGTTTGCGCTTGCCAGCGTTGCCGAGGCGCTGAATGACTACGAATCGTTCAATATCTGCGGGGCCGAGTTTCCGACGATGCGTGAGGTTTTTGAGTTTATCGCCGCAGAGGGCGGCTTGCCCACACCGCGCTACTCGGTACCCTACGGTGCTGGCTATGCCTTCGGTTGGCTGATGGAGAAATTGTTTCCAATTCTGCCAGGATCGGCACCCTTCCTGACGCGCTCGCTGGTGCACGTGGCTGAGAGCTGGGTGTGTCCCACCGACTATGCGCAGCGCAAGCTCGGCTATGTTCCGCAGAAGGACTGGCGGAGCGCCGTGCGCGAGACGCTCGCTGCGCTTAAGGTCGCTGGCTATCCGTGGCCACGGCTGGCGCAGCTGGCCTAAGCATTGGCGAAGTGTAGCCCGTCAATCGACCCTGATCACACCCGATTAGGGTCGATCAGCGTTAAAAATGTGCTGACATCGGCCCGACGTTGACAACAATATGAACGATGTTCTATAGTGAGGCTGACAACACCAGTTGTAAATTCTTTTCCAACACGCTACAGTCAAACTTTCGCGCCCACCTGCGATCAAAACAGCTATCCTGAAATCGAACAAATGTGCTATATCGCTTTACAAAACTGCTAGCGCTGAGAGGTAGCTCTATGGCAACGCACGACCAGCGTTTCTACTATGATCTTGATCCGCAGCTTGAGCCGCTGTCAGCGTCGGAGGCAGCCGACCTGCGCGGCAGCAAGGCGCGTGGCATTGGCGCACCGGTGATTGATCGACGCGAGCTTGATGCACTGCGGCCCTACTTTTTCTACCTGCTCGCTCTGCTCACCTTTCTGCTGTCGGCCACCTCAACGGTGATGCAGACGCGCGTGCTGCTGACGCTGATGGAGGTTGGCTGGAGTCCGCTGGCCACCTACGGCGTCGGCGCACTGCTGGCGCTCGTGATTACGCTGGGCGAGCTGATGACCAACGAGTCCTGGTGGTATCTGGCGTTTCTGGTGCCGGATGTTGCGCTCACTGTGTGGTGGGTTGTGCCAGCCCTGGCGGCCTTCACCAGCAACATGGGGCTGCCGCTGTGGGTGGCCTACAGCGGCGCGCTGCTGCTAGGAACAGTTAGCGCCTACCTGCCTGAGCGCGTGCTGCTTGGCTCGCGCCGGAGAGGAGCCGATCAATGAGTACAGAGCTGCAAGTTTTCTTAGGGCTGGCGCTAATGTTCGGGCCGCCATCACTGTGGGCCTTTCATAAGCTGCACAAGCGCTCGCTCGCCCGCTGGGCGGCCGAGCGGCCTACGCTGGAGCGGTCAACCATCGAGCAGCGCCCGATAGGTATGCCAGCGCTGGCCTCCACCGCTGGGCGCAGTGATTCAGCTGCTGTGGCCCCGAGCACAGCCTTGGCACCACCAGCAGCTCCTAGCCGGGCGCTGGTGCCCACGGCGGCGCTGGTGCGGCACCTGCAGCGCGCCGACCATGTGCTGGTGGTCGGCCCGACGAACTCAGGCAAGACGACCGCCGCACGGGCTATCTTGGCGGCGCGCATCGCTGCTGGCGAGCAGGTGCTGATCATTGATCCGCATGCGACGCCGACAACCTGGGGCGGGCTGCCCGCCGTCGGCCAGGGTCGCGCATATGCGGCGATCAGTCCGCTGCTGGAGCAGCTGCTTGACACGCTGAGCCAGCGCTACGCCCGCATGAGCAGCGCTGCCGACTATCGCCCGCCCCCGCTGACGGTTGTGGTCGACGAGTGGCCTGCAATCCAGAGCCACTGTGGTAAACTAGCAAGCACCTTTATCACCGAGCTGTCTCAAGAGGGACGCAAGGCGGGACTGCGCTTGCTGATGCTGGCCCAGTCGGATCGAGTTGAGTCGCTGGGGATTGTTGGCAAAGGCGATGTGCGCGCCAACTTCACCGCGCTGCTGCTTGGCTCCAAGGCTGTCGAGGCCTATGCCTTGGCGGCGCAGCTGCCCTGGCCGGCCGTGCTGCGCACCCCAACGCTCACCTATGCTGTCGATGTGAGCGCAATGCCCAAGCTAGCCGCCCAGCAGTTTGACCCAAGCTGTCTGTGGCAGCCAGAGCCAGCGCCTGCGTCTGATCCGCTGTGGTTGAGCTTCCTTGACGGCGCTGATGTGCTGGAGCCAGCAGCAGCGCCAGCAGATGAGGCCCCAGCTGCGGCGACGCCAGCGCAGCCACAGCCCGACCTGCCAACCGATGATCTGTCGCAGATGCTGCGGGCGCTGGTGGAGGCTGGATTTAGCCGCACGCGCATTGTTTCAACCCTGCGCTTTGCGCCAAATCGCAGCGCAGCATTTCGCTGCATCCGCGTGGCCCTCGGCGAGGAGTCCGAATCAGAGGCAGCCTAGTTTTTGCGGAGGCCATGATGAGCTGGCGCACGCTAAATTGGCGACGAATCGGAATCGTGATCGTGGTGTGTGCGGTGCTGGGCTTGGCGATTGGGCTGTGGCTGCGGCCAGCAGTGGGACAGGTTGGTCAGCGACCTGATCCGAATCAGCCAGCTCCAGCCGCTGCTGCCGATCTGCCCCTCTACATTGTTGCTGGTGTAATCGGGCTGCCCTGTCTGTATATTTTTATGAATTCACAAAAGTATCCCGAGCGTATCGTGACAACAGCGATTGGTTTTCTGACCACCATTGTCACGTTTTTCTTTGGTCGGGCGCTATAGGTTTTTTTCAATGACTGAACAACAACATTGGCCACCTGAGCTGGATGTGCTGATCGATAGTTTGGCTCAGGGCGGCGCGGGCGTTGGCCGCTGGCAGGGCCGCCCCGTGTTTGTGAGCGGCGCGCTGCCTGGCGAGCAGGTGCGCGTGCGCCTGCAAGAGCGCCGGGCGAGCTGGGCACGCGGCGTGATGACTGCGCTGCTCGGTCCGGCATCGCCACAGCGCAGCGCACCACCCTGCCCGGTCTATGCGCAGTGTGGCGGCTGCGACTGGCAGCACTTGGCGCTGGAGCATCAGCGGGCTGGTAAGGCGCACATCTTGCGTGATCAGCTAGCCCACCTTGGTCAGCTGGCGGATGTTGCTGTGGCGGACACGGCGGCGGGCGCGGCCTGGCACTATCGCAGCACGGCGCGCCTACATATTCGCGGTACGCAGATTGGCTTCTATGCTGCTGGTAGCCGCACCATCGTGGGCTTCGATGCCTGCCCGCTGCTCGATACGCGGCTCAACGCTGCTCTAGCGGCGCTGCGCACACAGCTGCCGCTCGACGGTCTGAAGGCGGCCACGCTGCGCCTAAGCACGAGCAGCGGCGCGATCCACGTGCACCTCGCTGGGCATGGCTCGGCGCAGTGGACGCGCTGGGGGAAGCAGCTGCTGCATGCCCACAGCGCCTTTGCTGGCGTTAGCTCGGCGGTCGGCGGTGGCTGGCGCATGCTAGCTGGCGATCCGTATCTGGAGGAGGAGCTTGGTGGCGTGCGGCTGCGCATCAGTCCAACAAGTTTCTTCCAGGCCAACGTTGAGCAGGCCCGCGCCGTGCTCGCGCAGCTTCAGCAGCGCCTGCGTCTGGAGCCGAGCACAACACTGCTCGATGCCTTCTGTGGCGTGGGCACGTTTGTGCTGCCGCTGGCGGGACAGGTGCGTCATGCCTGGGGCATCGAGGAGCATGCAGCCGCCATGAAGGATGCCACGGCTAGCGCGCAGCTGGCCGCTATCGACAATGTGCAGCTGCTGACCGGCAAGGTCGAGACCGTGCTGCCGCAGCTTGGCGCTACGCCGGATGTTGTTATCCTTGATCCGCCGCGGCGGGGCTGCGAGCCAGCGACGCTGCAGGCCCTGCTGCACCACCAGCCGCAGCAGATCGCCTACGTCTCCTGCCATCCAGGCACCTTGGCGCGCGATGTGGGCCAGCTCGTCGGCGCTGGCTACCAGGTTGTGCACGCACAGCCGTTTGACTTCTTTCCACAGACCACCCACATCGAGAGCGTTGTGCTGCTAGAGCGTCAACAGTTGACATAAAACGGTAGAAAAGCCAGCGCCTGGAGCAGAGCATGCCCCAGGCGCTGTGTTTGGCTACGGCGAGCGTGCGCTAGCTCTTGACGGGGATGTGGGCCGTGGCGAAGATCGTCACAACAACGCCGCAGATCAGCAGCAGTGCCAGCATCGTGGCCCAGCGCCAGCGTGGTGAGATCGGCGCACGCTGCACATCGGCGCGCGGAATGCTGTTGACCCACTGCCCCAGCGTCTTGCCGACCCAGCCGCTCGCCAGCGCCATCACGACGCTCCAGATGATCATCGGCGGCAGCGTGGTGCTGTTGACATGCGGATACGCCATGTTGGCGGCGATCAGCGGCAGCCCAGCCGTCAGCCAGACCGCTACCGCGAACAGATTGCCGCCGCTAGCAAGCGGCGCTGGTTGGCGTTTGCGCAGCACCCAGAAGCCGTACCATAGATCAAGCGGCACGGCGATCAGCAGCGGCAGCGCAAACGAAAAATAGGCGGTCTGGCTCTCGCTCCAGGTGAGGGCAAAGATCATGCGCGCCAGCAAGCGCGCGCCCAGCATGAGCAGCGCCACCAGCGTTGCTGCGCCCACCTGGCGTGTCACATGCAGCGCTAGATTGGCGCTGAACATGGCCACGGTTGTAACCACCACCGGATACAGCCACTCTGGCCGCTGCCAGAACGCATTGGTGAACACATCGGTCGGGCCAGCGGCGCGGTTATCCCACTCGGTGACACCGACCAGCACAATCATGGTAGCGATGATAGCGAGGGCGACGATCACCAGCGCATCGCGCCAGGAGCGCACGCGCAGCAGGCCCCACTCGTGGCGCGGCAGCAGCGTCAGCTGCACAGCGATGGCCGCCAGCATGATCGCGCTTGTGCCAATGGTGATCGTGAGGTGCGGCAGGCTCCAGGCGGTGATATCGATGCCATAGACACGATGCCACAGCTCATCGGAGGGCAGCGACATCAGCAGAAAGCTAGCGACGAGCGCCATTAGCCCGATCAGCGGCTCGCGGCGGAAGCGACTGCGCAGGCTGCCGCTGCCGCGCAGAATCACCCACAGGCCCACGCCGGCAAACAGCGTGAATAGCGCAATGCTGGTGTAGATCAAAAAGTGCGGCGGCCACAGGAAGTCGTCGCCAAAGCCGCCGAAGCGCTTGTGCCAGTTCTCATCCCATAGGCCGCCCATGGTAAAGAGGATGCCGCTGGTGACGGCCACGAGCGCCATAAACTGCTGAATCTCTGGGCGCGTGTTGAGCGTAGTGGCTGGAGCTGTATCGGTGTGGCTGAAGTAGAGCCACCACGCCAGCGCGCCAAACACCACGATGATTGTCGCCAGCACGGCGACGCCGATCCAGAACAGCGGCCCTGGCTTGGCCGTGCCGCCCCAATGTGCGACCAGACCGACGAGCGCCGCCGCGAGCAGGCCAACGAGCGCTTGCTGCACGCCTTTGGGCACCAGCGTGCCGCGCGTGTTGAATGGTTGAACCTTCATGCCAGCCTTCCTTTTGTTGTGTTACGTGTGGGTGCGCCAGAGTGCAAGCACGCCATCTTGCAGCGTGGCTGTGGTGACCACATGATCGAGGTTGATCGAGTCGTCCACAAGGGCGCGGGCGATCTCAGCGCGCATACCGGTGAGCATAACCGTGGCCCCAAGCAGCCGAATCGCCTGAATCAGCCGCTCTAGGTGGCTGCTGAAGGCGCTATCGACCGCCTGAATACCAGTGATGTCGATGAGCACGGTGTGCGGGCGCTGCTGATACACAAAGTCCAGCACCGAATCCTGAAGACGCTGAATACGCCCGCTGTCGAGGTGCCCAACCAGCGGTACAACCACCGCGCCGGGCAGCACGGGAATCAAGGGCGACTCAAGCTCCTGAACAAGATCGAGTAGCTCGGCCATGCGCTGATTTGCGCTGCTTAGCTCGGCGTTGGCGCTGAGCAGCGACTGCTCGCGCTCGGCGATCTCGCTCTGCGCCTTGAGCGCGGCGTTGGCCTCGCCGCGGCTGTAGGCCAGATGGTCAAGCGAGCGGATGAGCACGGTCAGCAGCGCCGAGAGCACCAGCAGCAGCAGAATGTTGACATAGGCCCAGATGCGCGAGGCCTCCGGTATCGCTGAGTAGTAGGCGATCAGCAGGCCCGCTTGAATCAGCGCCACCAGCCCAGCGCTGATCAGCACCATCAGCGCGCTGGCGACTAGGCCACCGATCAGCGGGGCCACCAGGAGTGCGGATCCTGCCGGGGTGATCAGCACGCTGACCGGGTCGGCGGAGAGCGTGATCACGCCGCTGATCACGGTGCCCAGCAGCAGCCCGCCGCTGCGAATGTAGCCGCGATGGCTCAGCCACCACGTGGCCGCCGCTGCCACCATCGCCGCAATCAGCCCAATCAGAATACGTGGCGTGAGATCGACCGATAGAGCAACCAGCGGCAAGCTTATCGCTGTGCCAATGCCGATGAGGACGCTGATCACCTTGAGTAAACGACCTCGCTCGAATGTTGCTGAGTCAGATGTTTGGATCGCCAACCAGCGGCGGCCTAAATCAACAACCCCGTTGCTCATCAGACCATCTCCTTGAGGTAGGGTTTTAATGTTTCTTTGAGGTTCATGTTAACTATAGCTGAACATGCACGATCCGACAAGTTCGCGTTATACCAATTCACCGACGCGCAGGTGCAGGGTACAGCCCTGCCGGGGGCGTGAGACTGCGCCCCAACCCGCCTGTCCTGCCGCGTAGCCAACGTCAATTGGTCGTAGGTAGCATATATGCGTCGATAGGGTGCGCCTGCGAGCTGGCACGCGATGTGCAGTTGCTTGTAGCGATACAGCCACAAGGAGGGTTCTGATGACCGAACATGAATGCCAGCTCAAGCCAGAGGATGCGCCGCTGAATATCTCGGGCGGTGATGGCGGCCTGCCGACGAGCAACACCGGCAGTCTTGGCGGTGCCGATCCCGATATCGCCGACGAGGTCGATCTGGGCACCGAGGCTAGCCGCGCTGCCGCGCTGCAGAATCCCGACAGTACCGTTGAGGAGCGCGAGAATGTGCGACGCAACGCAGTCAAGCAGGCGCAGCAAGCCCCCAATCGCCCGCAAGGCCCACAGCACCGCTCAACCAAAACGGACAGCGCCAATGCCGGCGTGCTGCCCACCACCGATCTGATGGGCGCTGCCGATGTCAACCCGCTTGGCGGCTCGGCTGGGGCGCTGGAGGAGGAGACGGCCACCGGCTCCGGCGGGCTGCCGGACCGCAGCACGCCACCGCAGGGCAGCGAGCAGCAGGGCGGCGTCGGCAATCTGCCCGCCGCAGCTGACAGCGGCGGCACCACGGCCATCGACCATCCGACCGAGCATACCACGACCGGCGTCGGCGGTGTGCCTGATCGCGGTACGTCTGCTGGCGTGGGCACGCTGCACGGCGGCAGCGCTGGCGGCGGCACTGATACCGGCTTCGGCAGCCTCGGCGACCGCTCAACACCAATCGACGAGCGCTAGCGGCGTGCGCCATTGCTGCATGGCACCAAGGCCACCAAGCGCCACCGCCACCGCTGGTGCTCGGTGGCCTTGGTGTTCGCATTGTGGTGATCCTCGCCGCCTACGGCAGCGCTGCGGCTAGGTTTTTCATGAAAAGAATCGTCAGTGGTTAAGCGCACGTGGTGCGGCGTTGGAGTCCGCGCTGTTGCTAGCCCACCCGTTCCCAGATGGCGCTGCCGCGGCTGCGGGTGCGTGTCCTTGTTCGGCTGCGGCCTCCTGCTGGCCTAAAAAGGCGGCATAGATCAGCGCGGCTTTTGGCAGAGGCGGGCGGCCGTTGCTGCGCGAGTGTGGGCGCACGGAGCGATCCACGCCGTCTGCTGAGCACAGTGCAGACCTTGTCGCCGCATACCCGAGCATCAACCACGGCGCAGACGATCACGAAACAAGGCGGCACGGATCAGCGCGGCTTTTGGCGCAGGCGGGCGGCCGTTGCTGCGCGAGTGTGGGCGCACGGAGCGATCCACGCCGTCTGCTGAGCACAGCGCAGACCTTGTTGCCGCATACCCGAGCATCAACCACGGCGCAGACGATCACGAAACAAGGCGGCACGGATCAGCGCGGCTTTTGGCGCAGGCGG
>JABXJS010000246.1 GCA_013538855.1 Herpetosiphonaceae bacterium | reverse complement strand
TCCAGGTGCGATGGCTGAAGCTGTCGGCTCAGCACCGCCAGACCCTGCCCCAGCACCACCTGCATCAACCACCCAGCCTGCCATCCAACAGCTAGCCACCGCGCTAACTCAGCAGCAGCAACCGCCAGCAGCAACCACCCAGCCTGCCATCCACACAGCTCGTGCGCCTGTTTATTGTCGAACCACTGCGCCGTGGTTGCGCGCCCACGGCTCACCAGCCGAGGACGCCGATGACGAGCGGCACCATCGCCAAGCCGTTCGACAGGCTGTGGATAATGATGCCAGGCCAGATCGAGCGCGTGCGCTGCGCGGCGTAGCTCAAAGCGAAGCACAGCGGCAGCAGGCCCAGCAGCTGCCAGGGGTAGAACACAACGTGAAAGGCCAGCCACAGCCCGCCGTGAACCAGCCACGTGCGCGCGCCATACACCAACTCCTGGCGCGGCAAGATGTACCCGCGCCACCACAGCTCCTCGCCAGCGATATTGAAGACCAGCAGCAGCAGGTACAGGCCGACCAAGCGCCAGTTGCCCAGCAGCGGCGCGCCCATAAACGTCGTCAGCGTGATCACCCGTGGCGCGCGCGGGTCGAGCACCTCGGGAAAGACGGACGGCGGCGCAAAGCCCGGCACCTCCGCCAGCATGCGCGCAGTCAGCCCAAACAGCCCTGATCCCAAAAAGCCCAGCGCAAAGCAGCCAGCGGTAATCAGCCAGCCGCGCCGATCAAGCCTGCGGAAGCGGAAGCGCGCGCGCAGCATAGCCCATGATAGCGGCCCTAGCTCGCGCTGCGCCGCCACCAGCGCCGCCGTGAGCAGCAGCGCCAGCGGCACAATAAAGGCCACAATAAAGGCATCGAACGGCGGCAGGCCCAGCGTGATGAGCCAGCCCAGGCCCCAGTACATGCTGATGCGGAAGAGCAGCGCCGGAGCCAAGAAGAGCAGCAGCGCAGAGCGCAGGCCCAGCGGGCGCAGCGGCGCGGCTGTGATCGGTTGGTCGGTCTTGAAGGTTGTTGAGAGCATTGGAAGCCTCCTAGAAAACGCTTGTTGATGCTCTCAGTGTAGGCGGCGGATGCACACGGCGGCTCTATCGAAAGGTAGAGATTTGCGCTTCAGTCGAGCAAGCCCAGCTCGCGCGCGCGCGCCACGGCCGCCGTGCGGCGCTTGACCTGAAGCTTGCCATACGCATTGTTGAGGTGCGTCTTGACCGTGCCGACGGTCAGCACCAGCGCGGCGGCGATCTGCTGGTTGGATGCGCCGGCGGCGACCATGCGCAGCACATCCAGCTCGCGTGGCGTCAGTGGCTCGGCCAACGTTGGCGCAGCCGCCAGCCCCAGGCTGCGCGCCTGCTCCAGCACGGCGCTGGACACCCGTGGCAGCAGTGGCGCAACCATGCTGGCGTCGTCGAGCCACACCTGCCGCAGCCCATGGGCGGCCACCAGCGCGAGCGCGGCACTGATGGCCGCGTCACACGCCGCATAGTCGGCGGCCAAATCGGCGCAGACGGCCGTGAGCAGCGCGGCGCGCAGGCGCAGCGTCGGCCCGAACGGCTGCGCCTGCGCTGCTAGCGTGCGGGCTAGGTCCAGCAGCGTAGCGCTAGGCTGGCGGAGGCAGCGCCAGTGCAGCTGTGTCAGCGCCGTCTCAAGCTGATAGGGCGTTGTCGGCGGCTGTGGCTGCGGGCGCACGGCCCATGCGCGTGCCTGCTCCAACTCAGCAGCGCAGATCTGCGCGTGGGCCAGCAGCGTGGCCAGGTGATCGCGGACCAGCGGCTGGCGGACCGCTGACAGCTCAGCGGCAAGCTGCGCACGCAGCTCGGGGGCGCGTAGCTCCTGGCGTGCGCTGGCGACCTGCGCGCGCAGGCTCAGGGCCAGCGCCGCCTGATCGGCATCGGCCAGCTGCAGGGCCAGGGCGCGCGCCTGCTCGGCGTGCTGCGTGGCGCTGACAAGGTCGCCGTGCTCGTAGGCGGCCAAGCCCAGCCCATAGTGGGCGCTGACGCGGATGCGGCTTGGCGGGGCGGCGTGCAGCACCGCCTGCCAGCGCTCGACGGACGTGTGCAGATCGCCCTGGCCGTAGGCGGCCTGGCCCAGCAGCACGGCGGCGGTGCTGGCGCTGGCCAGATTGCCCACCGCCACACAGTCGGCGTGGGCCAGGCGCAGCGCCGCCTGTGCCGCCGACCAGCGCCCGGCCAGCACCAGCAGCGAGCCAAGCTCCACGCCAAGAATGCCGCGCATCAGCTGATTGTCCGGCGGAATCTGCGCCAGCGCCTGCTCAGCGTAGCCCACTGCTGTTGCAACATCGCCCTGGCTCAGGGCCAGATTGCCCTGGATGGCCACGATCTGGCTGCGCGCGGCCATCAACATGGGTGAGGCGGCGGCATCAGCCGCCAGCAGGCGCTCGACATGCGTGATGTACGGTGCAACCTGGAGCCACTGGCCGCGCAGCAGCGCAACCCAGGCCGCCAGCAGGCTTAGCCCAGGGCGTGCGGCGATCAGCGCAGCAGGCAGCGCATCCAGGCACTCCGCCAGCGCTGCGACCGCGCCCTCGGTAAGCAGCGGCCCGGCGATCTGCTCGATCCACTCGGCGGCCTGCTCGACAGCGCCAGCGCGCAGGGCATAGCTAATCGCGCTCGCCAGCTGATCCTGCTGGGCGTACCAGTGGCTCGCCCGCAGATAGACAAGCGCCGCTTGCTCTGGCGCGCTGGCGGCGAGGCGCTGGCGCAGCATGGTGGCAAACAGCGGGTGGTAGCGCCACCAGTCCCCCGCACCAACAGCGCTGATCAGCACCGGCTGGCGCAGCAGCGCCGCGAGCAGCTGCGGCGCATCGGCGCGCTCAAGCACCGCCGCACACAGCGCCGCGCTGAACTGATCGAGCAGCGCCGTGCGCAGCAGAAAATCCTGTCGCTCCGCAGGCTGCTGGCCGAGCACCTCGCTGGCCAAGTACTCAGCGATCACGGCGGCATCGCCAGCGAGGCTCGCGAGCTGATCGGGGCGGAGACGGCCCTGGGCCAGCAGCTGCGCGGCCAGCAGCACGCCTGCCGCCCAGCCCTCGGTGCGCGCAGCGAGCATAGCCGCCTGCTCCGCCGCAGGCGTATGCGCCAGCAGGCGGCGCACCTCCGCCAGCGTGAGGCGCAGCTCCGCCACCTGCACCAGCCGGGCCTGCTGGCGCGCCTGCCACTGGGCCAGCGGCCAGTCGGGCAGGCTGCGGCTGGCGATGACCAGCTGAAGCTGCGGTGGCGCGTAGGCGATCAGGCGCTCCAGGCTGGTCAGGAGCGCTGGCTCGCTGATGGTGTGCAGATCGTCGAGGAAGAGACAGATCAGCGGGCGCTCGAGCAGGGCCTCGATCAGCAGCGGCACGGCGCTATCGGCGGGCAGCGTCGCCGCATCCAGACCCAGCGCGGCGGCGACAGCGGCCCAGAAGCGGCTCGGCAGATTATCCTCGGTGTCAAGCGTGAGCCAGGCGCGCGCTCCGCCCCGCAGCCCCAGCTGCTGCCACAGCAGCGTCAGCAGCGCCGTCTTGCCATAGCCAGCCGGGGCCTGTACCAGCGTCAGGCGGCGCGGCCAGTCAGCCAGCAGCTGATCGACCAGCGCGGTGCGCGGCAGCGCGGGCGTGGTGCTTGGCGGCCGCAGCTTGGTTGGAATCACGTGCATTGCAGCACCTCGTCAACTAGTTTAGCTCAATTCTTTGCTATAATAATGATGTCAACTCGCACAAAGGAGCTACACGGGCATGCCCGATCTGAGCCATACCAATATCGCCGATCAAGCGCTGTTCAACGAGCGCCTGCGCAACCTGCCGCAGAGTCCCGGCGTGTACATCTACCGCGACGACAGCGGCCAGATCATCTACGTTGGCAAGTCCAAGAGCCTGCGCGATCGCGTGCGCTCGTACTTCGGCGCGCCACGTGGCCTGAGCACCAAGACGCGGCGGCTGGTCCAGAACATCGCCACAATGGAGACGATCACCACCGACACCGAGCTAGAGGCGCTGCTGCTGGAGATGAACCTGATCAAGCAGCACCGCCCGCGCTACAACGTGCTGCTCAAGGACGACAAAGCCTATCCCTACATCAAGATCACCAACGAGGCATGGCCGCGCGTCATTCGCGTACGCAAGGTGCTTGATGACGGCGCGGTGTACTTCGGCCCGTTTGCCAAATCCAGCAGCGTGTACGCCACCATCGAGCTGCTGAACAAGCTCTTCGGCTTCCGCCTGTGCAAAGATGACCAGTTTCAGAAACACGCGCGCCAGGGTCGCCCATGCCTCTACCACGATATCAAGCGCTGCCTTGGCCCATGCGTGCCCGGCCTGACGACGCCCGAGAACTACGCCGCCGCCATCGAGCAGGTGCGCCTCTTTTTGAGCGGACGCCCTGAGGTTATTCTACGCGACTTGAAGCAGCGCATGGAGCAGGCCGCCGAACATCTGCGCTTCGAGCAGGCCGCCTACATCCGCGATCAGATTCAGGCCGTCGAGCGCGTGATGGAGCGCCAGAAGGTGATGACCACCGCCGCCACCGACCAGGACGTGATCGCCTTCGCCCGCGACGAGGGCAAGGCCGTCGTCCAGGTCTTCTACATTCGCGGCGGCAAGCTGATCGGCTCCGAGCCGTTTACGCTCCAGGGCAGCGACGAGGAGGACGCGCAGGAGCTGATGCACTCCTTCATCACCCAGTTCTACGACTCGGCGGCCTCCATCCCGCCCAACATCTTACTCGCCGACTACCCCGAGGAGTGTGAGATCATCGAGGAGTGGCTGGGCAAGAAGGGCGGCCACAAGGTCTCGCTGCACGTCCCCCGCCGCGGCCAGAAGAAAGACCTGGTGGACCTCGCGGCGCGCAACGCCACCCAAACGCTGGAGGAGCTGCGCCTCCAGTGGCTCAACACCGAGCAGCGCGCCACCGCCAGCCTCTCCGAGCTGCGCGATCTGCTGGAGCTGCCCGAGCTGCCGCAGCGCATCGAGTGCTACGATATCTCCAACACCCAGGGCAAGGACTCCGTCGGCAGCATGGTGGTGTTCGAGCAGGGCGAGCCGGCCAAAAAGCACTATCGGCGCTTCAAAATTAAGACCGTCAAAGGGGCCAACGATGTCGCCTCGCTGCAGGAGGTGCTGCGCCGCCGCTTTGCCCGCGCCGACGATCCCACCGGCGACCTAGAGCCAGATGGCCCCAGCACCGTCGCCGAGGCCAAGCCCGACGACACCTGGAGCACGCTGCCCGATCTCGTGCTAATCGACGGCGGCATCGGCCAGGTCAACGCCGCCCGCGCCACGCTCAACGATGCTGGCTTCGATATGATTCCGGTGGTGGGGCTGGTCAAGGGCGACAACAAGGGCCACCTGCCCTATGGCTTTGTGCGCCCTGGCATCAGCACCCCGCTCGCAATGGCCGCCAACTCCGCCGCACTGCACCTGGCCCAGCGCATCGATGAGGAGGCGCACCGCTTCGCGATCACCTACCACCGCAAGCTGCGCTCGAAAGGCATGACCCGCTCGGTAATGGAGGAGATACCGGGCATCGGCCCCAAGCGCAAGAAAGCGCTGCTCAAAGCCTTTGGCTCCCTGGAGGGGATTCGCAACGCCAGCATCGAAGAGCTGGCCGCCGTCCCCGGCATGACCCGCAAGGTCGCCGAGGACATTAAATCACTGATCTAGGTTTAGCTATCTCCAGCGCTGCCACCTCAGCCCTGTCGAGTCTAGAAGGATCACGCCCATGCGCCTGCGCAGCGTTTTATTTGTGCTGATTGTGCTCGTCTTGAGCCTGCCCCATTCCAGCTACAGCCAGCGGCCCGCACCAACACGCCAGCCCGCCGCCACCGCCAGCCGCCCAAGCGCCAGCCCGGTTAGCTACTGGGGCATGAGCGCCTACCTGACCAAGTTCGAGCGCGTCGACGCCTACGGCACCTACGATAATCTTGGCCTGCTGACCAGTCTTACCGCCGCCGCTGGGGCCACCTGGACGCAGGAGGAGCTATCATGGGCGCTGATTGAGCCGCACAACGCCGATCTGCGCGGCATCTACGACGCGACGCTGCTGCGCAACACGCAGAACGGCCTCAACACGCTCGGCATGCTCATCACCACGCCCGACTGGGCGCGCGACCCGAGCTGCGCCGGCAACTACTTCTGCCCGCCTAGCGATATGCTCCAGTGGTCCGAGTGGGTCACGTGGATGACCGAGCGCTACGATGGCGACGGTGTCGCTGACGCGCCTGGCTCGCCGCGCATCGCCGCCTGGCAGATCTGGAACGAGCCAAACTATCCCGAGCAGCTGCCGCTGCCCGATGCCAACGCGCGCAAAATGCGCTACGGCCAGATGCTCGTCGCCGCCTATCAGGCGATCAAGGCCGCTGACCCCACCGCGATTGTTGTGCTCGGCGGCGTGTATGTGTTCGACGGCACCAACCCCGACGGCTTCTGGTTCCTCAGCCCGGTCGATGGCGTCTTTGGCCTCGTGCCACAGGCGCGCAACGCCTTTGATGTGCTCGGTATTCACCCGTACATGCCCACCATCGCGCCCGACAGCCCCAGCGTCGTCGCGCTTGTGTCGCTGGAGGGCCGCCTGCGCACCACACGCGCCTGGCTGGACTCGGCTGGCCGGGCCGACGCCGGCATCTGGATCACCGAGATTGGCTGGTGTACGGTCAACACCAGCGCCTGCCCTGGCGTTAGCGAGGCTCAGCAGGCGCAGTATGTGATCCGCGCCATGGTCATCGCGCAGCAGCTGGGCGTGCAGCACACCAGCTGGTTCCAGCTCGAAAACGCCTTCGACGGCATGCCCGGCGACCATCCCTGGGGCGGCGCAGCCCTGCTCAACAACTACAATCCTAGCACCGACAGCTATGCGCCCAAGCCGGGCTATCTCGCCTACCAGACGCTGGCCAAGACGCTCACCAGCGCCGCGCCTGCTGGCACAGGGCCGGTGCATAGCCACGCCTATCCTGGCAACCCCTATACGACGCTCGGCGGCGGCGTCTACGACTACCGCTACACGCGCGCAGGCACGGTTATCGATGTTGGCTGGGTGCCCAGCGGCGTCACCAGCGTCAACTTTCCGGTGATCGCAGGCAAGGAGGTGCAGGTGCTCACGCGCAACGGCCAGGCGATCAGTCTGCCGATCACCAACGGCGTGATGCAGATTAACTTTAGCGAAGACCCGCTGATCATCATCCAGCGTGATCCAGCCAACCTCACCGTCGCACCAACACAGCTGCCGCTGCTGGCTCGGCCCGGCCAGGTTGTGCAGGCCCAGATCATGCTCGGCGACACCAGCACCGACGCCAGCCTCGCCTGGCAGGCGAGCGAGAGCGCCGACTGGCTCAGCCTGAGCAAGCTCAGCGGCAACACGCCCGACACGCTGACCATCGCCGCCCAGGCCGCCGCCAGCCCGGGCCTGCAGACAGCGACGATTCAGCTGAGCAGCAGCGGTGGCAACGTTGCCATTAGCGTGCGCCTGCGTGTCACCAACACCATCTATCCGGTCTACCTACCGCTCATGCGGCGCTGACCAGCCTGCGCAGCCAAGGACTAGCCACCATTTGGTACAATAAGGCTAATCATCTGTGACGAGGCTGCGATGCAAGAGTGTCCCCGCTGTGGTAAACAGGCCAAAGATGGCATTCGCTTCTGTCCAGACTGTGGCGCAGGTCTCGCCACCTGGACCGGTCGGCTGCGCGCTGGCGATACCCTGATCGAGCGCTACACGATTGTGCGGCCGCTGGCGCGCGGCGGCATGGGCGCGGTGTATATCGCCACCGACAAGCGCCTCGGCGATGTGCCGGTCGCCGTCAAGGAGATGACGCCGCACCACGCCCCTGGCGACACGGAGGCGTGGGAGCGCGCCGTGCAGGAGTTTCGCCGCGAGGCCGCGCTGCTAGCCCGCCTGAGCCATCCCAACTTGCCGCACGTCATCGACCAGTTCCAGCGCGACGAGCACGAGTTCCTGGTGATGGAGCTGGTCCCCGGCCACACGCTGCGCGCCGAGCTTGAGCAGCGCACCGAGCCTGTCCCGCTGGAGCAGGCGCTCGCCTGGTTCAAGCAGCTCGCCTCGGTGCTCCAGTACCTGCATGAGCAGTCGCCGCCGATCATCTATCGCGATCTCAAGCCCACCAACATTATGCTGCGCCCCGATGGCCGCGTGGTGCTGATCGACTTCGGCATCGCCCGCCTCTACAAGCCCGAGCAAACCAGCGACACCGCTGTCTATGGCACGCCAGGCTATGCGCCGCCGGAGCAGTACGGCCTCGGCCAGACCGATGTGCGCACCGATGTGTTTGCCCTCGCCATGGTCTTGCACGAGGTTCTGACCGGCTTCGAGCCAGCCAAGCGCCAGAGCGTGCGCCCGCCGCTGGCCCACTCGCTGCGCCCCGAGGTGCCCGAGCGCGTCAGCGCCGCCATCCAGCGCGCCCTCGCCGTCGACCCCGATGATCGCTTTGCCTCAATCGCCGACTTTGTCGCCGCCGTTGAGGAGCCAGCGGACGCCGTTGTTCAGTCCCAAAGTGATGCTAGCGCCGCTGCTGCCGCTGTGGCCGTGCCCACGCCTAGCAGCGCGCCAGTCGTCGTCCAGCGCCGCTTCTGGCCCTGGGTGCTGGCTGGAATGCTGCTGCTGAGCGCCATCGTGGGCACGCTGCTCTGGCTCAACCGCGCACCGGCCACCATCGCTGGCGGCCCGACCGCCACGCCAACCGACGCCACGACCACAACGCCAACCAGCGTCAGCACGCCTGAGCCAACCGCCATTCCGCTGCCGGGGCCGCCAGGCATGGTCACAGTGCCCGCTGGCACCTTCATCATGGGCAGCGCCGATGGCCAGCCCGATGAGCAGCCCGCTGGCCCCGGCTACCTGCCGACGTTCTACATCGACCGCACCGAGGTTACGAACGCCGAGTACCGCGAATGCGTCGCCGCCGAGCGCTGCACCGCGCCGCAGAAAACCGCCTCGCTGACCCGCTCGGACTACTACACCAACACCGCCTATGCTGATTTCCCGGTGATCTGGGTCACGTGGGATCAGGCGCACGACTACTGCGCCTGGGCCGACAAGCGCTTGCCCACCGAGGCCGAGTGGGAGAAGGCCGCCCGCGGCAGCGAGGGCTTGACCTTTCCCTGGGGCAACACCTCCGACCCGGCGCTGGCTAATCTCTGGGGCGATACCGCTGGCGGCGACACCGTCGCGGTCGGCTCCTATCCGGACGGGGCCTCACCCTTCGGCGCGCTCGATATGGTCGGCAATGTCTGGGAGTGGACCAGCTCGCTCGATCAGCCCTATCCCTATAACTCCAGCGATGGCCGCGAGCTTGCCAACCAGCCCGGCCCGCGCATTGTGCGCGGCGGCGCATGGGGCGATAATCCGCTCAACGCCCGCGCCAGCGACCGCGACCGCCGCCAGCCCAACGATCCCAACGATAACCTCGGCTTTCGCTGCGCCACCAGCCAGCCGTTCCAGCCTGCTGGCATGGACTTCGTGCCCAGCGGCACCTGGCGCATGGGCGCGACCGCCGCCGAGGCCCAGCAGTGGGAGCAGCAGTATAGCTGGCCAAGCCTGCTCAACGAGCAGCCTGCCACCAATATCGATACACCAGCCTTTTTTATTGATCACACCGAGGTCACCAACGCCGACTATGCTGCGTTTATCAGCGCAACCGACCACCCGCTGCCGCAGAATCCGTTCGATCCCGTTGGCCTCGCCATCTGGCAGCCAGATGGGACGTTCCCGCTCAGCCTCACCACGCATCCGGTGGTCAATGTGACCTGGAACGACGCCCGCGCCTACTGCGCCTGGGCCAACAAGCGCCTGCCCACCGAGGCCGAGTGGGAGAAGGTCGCGCGCAGCACCAGCGGCCGCCTCTGGCCCTGGGGCGATGAGTGGGATGCCTCCCGCGCCAACACCGCCGAGGCCGGCCCCGCCAGCACCACGCCTGCTGGCAGCTACCCCGACGGCGCAGGCCCCTACGGCACCCTCGATCTGGCCGGCAATGTCTGGGAGTGGACTAGCTCGCTCTATCAGCCCTACCCCTACGACAGCACCTACCGCGAAGCGCCCTCGGCAGCCGGCGCACGCGTGATCCGCGGCGGCTCGTGGATGGACAATAATCTTGGCGCGCACGCCACCGGCCGCAACTCGCTGCTGCCCAACCTCGCCAATGTCAACGTGGGCTTCCGCTGTGCGCTGTCGGTCGACTCACCGTAGCTGGAGCATGCCATGTGCCTCAATCTGCCGATCCTGAGCGATTTTGCTGGCTGCCGCAACGTGCTGATCGCGGGCATGGGCGGTGGCTTCGATATTTTCTGCGGCCTGCCGATCTACTTTGCCTTGCAGGAGCAGGGTTGCACTGTCCATCTGGCCAACTATAGCTTCACCGATCCAGACACGCTCGACAATCTACAGCGCCGCAGCCCCACCATCTTCGGCGTCTCGGCAGACACAACCCTGCGCTACGCAGCGAGCTTTGAGAACGCTCTGTTCATCCAGCAGGAGCAGGCTACAGGCGGCGTGCGCGTCGATCTCGCGGGCATCTCGGCCTACGCGCCGGAGCTGTATCTGGCGCGCTGGTTCCGCACGGAGCTGCAGCAAGCTGTCACGGTGTGGTGCTTCGCGAAATCCGGCGTGCAGCCGCTGCGCCAAAGCTATCAGCAGCTGATTGATACCCTCGGCATCGACGGCTTAATCTTGATCGATGGCGGCGTCGATAGCCTGATGCGCGGCGACGAGCCAGAGCCAGGCACCTTTATCGAGGACACGGTCTCACTGGCAGCGGCGGCGCTGCTCGAGCATGTCGCTGTCCGCCGCATCGTCTGCCTTGGGCTCGGCGCGGAGCTGGATACCAGCCACTGGTATGTTTTCCGCAACATCGCCGCCGCCGGGCCAGCCTTCCTCGGCTCCTGCTCGCTCGTCGCCAGCATGCCCGCCTATCAGCGCTATGCCCAGGCGGTCGAGTATGTGCACGCGCAGCCGTTCCAAGAGCCAAGCGTCATCAATGCCTCGGTTGTCTCAGCAGTCAGCGGCCACTACGCCGACTTTCACCTCACGCAGCGCACCCATGGCTCGCGCCTGTGGATATCGCCCCTCATGGCGATCTACTGGTGCTTTGACCTCGCAGGCATCGCCAGCCAGCATTACTTGTTGAACACCGTCGTCGATACTAGCACCTTCAGCGATGCCGTGCGCGCTCTGCTCAGCGCCCGCCGCCAACTCCCCGAGCAGCCGCACCAGCCCATCCCGCTGCACTAGCCCTAGCGCACGCACCACCCGATCCAACGCCGAGGCGCGGCCTGCCGTGCGCCAACCCTCCAGCCGTGCTCCAGACACACACGCCATCAAACCAGCACGGCGAGCCATCCACCTAACGCACCAGCCATAGCGCACGCTCCACCCGATCCAACGCCACGGCGCGGCCTGCCGTGCACTAACCACCAGCCGTGCGCCAGACACACATGCACCATCAAACCAGCACGGCGAGCCATCCACCCAAAACACACCAGCCATAGCGCACGCACCACCCGATCCAACGCCACGGCGCGGCCTGCCGTGCGCCAACCTCCAGCCGTGCACCAGACACACACGCCATCAAACCAGCACGGCGAGCCATCCACCCAACGCACCAGCCGTAGCGCACGCTCCACCCGATCCAACGCCACGGCGCGGCCTGCCGTGCGCCAACCTCCAGCCGTGCGCCAGACACACACAC
>JABXJS010000245.1 GCA_013538855.1 Herpetosiphonaceae bacterium | reverse complement strand
ATCTTCAACAGCGACAGCAACGGCGGCGAGCTGATCTGGTTCGTGCCGGAGAAGCCCGTCTTTATCGACAATCGCCAGGACCCCTACACCTACGACTTGCTCATGCGCGTCGTCAAAGCCGAGCGATCTGGCGAGTATCAAGCGCTCTTTGCCCAGTACCAGATCACCTGCGCCTTTCTGCCAAGCAAGGCGCAGCTTGTAGCCGACTTGCAGCAAGCTGGATGGCACACGCGCTATGCCGATGCGCGCTTTGTTGTTTTGGAACAGTAGTTCACTGGAGGAGTTCATGCGTCGTCTTTCCATGGTGGTATTGCTGATACTCGTGCTCGCTGCATGCGGCAGCCAAGCCCAGCCTACAGCTGCACCAGCCGCTGCCGCAACGCCAACAGCACTTGCAGCAGCGCCAACTATCGCACCTACACGCATCGCCACAGCAACTGCAGTACCGCAGCCAACCAGTGCGCCAAGCATCACGCCTAGCCCAACGCAACAGATTACCGATAGCCGCTTCGGGCGGCCTGCGCTTGTGCGCGGCACACTCACGCGGCGGCCGATCGCGGCCATGCTGGATAATCATCCTGATGCCTATCCCCAAACGGGGCTTGACGAGGCTGCGCTCGTGTTCGAGGCGCTCGCCGAATATGGCATTACGCGCTATATGGCGGTGTTCGCGCCTGATATCGTGCCTGTGCTCGGTGACATTGGGCCTGTGCGCTCAGCCCGGCTCTACTTTGTGCAGTGGGCTATCGGCATGCGGGCCATCTATGTTCACGCTGGCGGCAGCCCCACCGGGCTAGAGCGACTTGACCAGGACGCCGACACCTACGTCATCAATCTTGATGCGCTCGTGCGCGACCATGAAGAGACATTCTTTCGCCGCGACTTGAACCGCTTTGCGCCGCACAATCTCTACACCAGCCAGGCCGAGGTCGATAGCTATCTTAGCGTGCGCGTGCCAGAGCGCAGCGCCGCCGATCTTGCAGACGTTGGCTATCTGTTCGATGATGCCAGCGCCACCACTGGTCCAACGAGCGCCAGCAGCTTCGGCTACTTCTTCATCTATGCCGATGATCCAGTGAGCTGGAGCTACGACGCTGAAGGCCAGCGCTACTGGCGCTTTCGACGCGGGCAGCCGCACATCGATGCGGTCAGCGGCGAGCAGCTGTGGTTCAAGAGCGTCGTCGTGATGGAAGTGCACGAGGCTCCTATTCCTGGTGATCCGAAGGCGCGCATCGATCAAGAGGTCGTCGGCGAAGGCCCAGCGCTCGCCTTTATTGATGGAACGCAGACAGAGGTGACATGGCGCAAAGAGAGCGAGACAGCCCCGCTACGCTTCTACACCGCCGCTGGACAAGAGGTTGTATTTCCAGTTGGCCCGCTCTGGATTGCAGCCGTGCCTGAGCTTGCGAATGTCAGCGTTAACCCATAATCCGCACCTGCCCGTGGCTTGAGCGCGCTGGTCAATGGGCAGCCTCGATCCAGATATGTGAAAACTAGGGCTGCTGCGCCGTCGGCACCCATGCCAGCGCATCAGCCCACACAGTCTGTCCGGACACAGCGCTAACCAGCGTAACCTGACTGCTCTGTCCAGCTAGAAATCGATATGTGCCCAGATTAACCCACGAGCCAGCGCTGGCAGCTTGATCGATGTGCACCGCGCTCACACCATCAGCGTGCTCGATACGATACACTCCGGTGCCAGCCGCCGTCGCCGTGTTCGGCACAAACACCAGCAGCTGGTAGCGCTGGGCTAGCGCGATGCTCGGTCGCCAGCGCGCCAAGCATCCTTCTGCGCACATAGCCCAGTGGGCCGAGCCGAAATTGCCCTGTCGGCTGGGTTGCCACGCCGCACCTTGCAGCAGCACAGCCGTTGGATCACCGTCGTCCACAATCAGCGCCTGCTGGTTCAGCGCGCAAGGATCGGCCTGATCCAACCAGAGCCAGCGACTGGGCGCGCCAGCGGGGTGGGCCGCCCACGGATCAGGCCAGGGCTGACACCAGCCAGCTGGATCAACATCGCGGCCTAGCCGCTGAACACTGAAGTGGAGATGTGGCGCGCTGGCACAGCCTGTTGATCCATTCAGGCCAAGCGGCGCGCCCTGGGCTACGTCGGCTCCTGGCGCAACATCAATCCGGCTAAGATGCCAGTAGCTGCTGCGGTAGCCACCGCTGTGCTCGATCACCACCACGCCTGCCGCCGTGGCACAGCCATTGTCCATCCAGCCTGCAAACAACACATGGCCCGTCGCCGCCGCCAGAATAGCGGTCTGTGGTGCCAGCTGGTAGTCCCAGCCATTGTGGCCATCGTAGCCAAGCGTGTAGACAGAGTCATTGCCAAGCATCACATCGTCTTGGGCCACCAGCGGGTACTGATGATCGAAGCGCGCAATCGGACGCAGCGGGCCAGTGAACGGCTGTGTCAGCAAGGGCATATCGTGAACAAGCACCAGCGTTGGCGCGCGCGGATCGCCCATCACCCTGCTGGCCACAGCCACCCAGCTGTCAGCTTCTGCGCCAAGCACACGCTCGAGCTGTGGCCGCGAGCGGGTAAGCGCTAAAAAGCGCAGTAGTGCATAGTTGGCTTGATCGATGCCTGCCGCAACCGGCCACAGCGTGCCATCGCGCAGCGGCACCGCCGCCGCGATCGGCTCCAGCAAGCCAGCGCGCAGCTCCAAGGCCAGCCACTCGATCTGGGCGGGCAGCCCTTGCGCCGTGGCCGGTCCGCCCAGATCAAGCCGGAGTGGCTGCGAGATCGGCTCGGTCAGCGTGCGCGTTTGTAGCTCCACCAGGCTAAGCACCACCGCTGGATTAAGGTTCCAGCGCAGCGCCTGCCCGGTGATCACGCTCGCCAGCGACTGCTGCACGCCGCCACCAACATCAACCTGCACCGAGGCCAGCGACGGCGAGTGCACTGCGAGCAGCGCCGCAACGCGGTTCGTATCGTAGCCAGAGGCATCTTGCAGACGGATGGGATCGATCAGCAGCGGCAGATCGGCCGTCGTCTCGCGTGCATCACCGCTGCTTGGCTGCGCGGCAGGTCGTGGCGGCGCTGCTAAGACCGGCTGCAGTGGCGCTGGTGGCGGCGCGACAGGAGCCAGTGCGCCCTGCGGCGCTGGTGCGCGCTGCAGGCCGTGCAGCAGCAGAAACGGGATCGGCAGCAGCAGCAGCAGATCGACAATTAGCAGAAACAGGATTGGACGCGGTAAGCGGCTATCCCAACGCCATGCACGGCGCAGAGAACCGGTTGATCGAAGTTGCTGGGCCATAGCTAGGTGCCTCCTTGCTCTGCCTCAGCATAGCGAAGATACGGCTAGCTGCACTAGTACAGCGGATGACAGTTTGCTATCAAAGACTGTGTGGCTCCGCGTGCGTGAATAGTCAGAAAAACAGTGCTCAGTAGCGCGCTCCTGCATCTCAGTGTATACTGTGGCAAAATGACCAGCCACAGAGGTTTGCTACAATGAGCTACAATGTCGAACACTTTCGGGAGCTGCTCCCAACCCTAGTGGAGCGCTCAGCCAAGCGCATTCACGCAGAGCTTGAGGGCTATCGTGATATTGAGCTGTCTCAAGTTCAGACTTTAGCGAACAACTCGCTCACGCAGTTTATCGAAGATCTGATTGCAGATACACCGCATCGCTTCGCTGAGTTTTGGCGCAAGATCACCGAGCAGCGTCTACAGGCCGGCATTCCGCTCGACAGCGTGCTCCAAGCAATCGAGATCGCCGAAGAAGAGGTGCAGAAGCTCGTTCAAGAGCACGTTGACGACAACGATGACCAGATCAAGCTGATCATCCGCACCCATCATGTTGTGCGCTCTGCAGTTGTGTCGATGTATCGCGTCTACGAAGCGCTGTACAACAACCTGCTGGAGGCGCAGCAGTCCGCCATTCGCGAGCTGTCAACGCCGATTGTGCCGATCCACGAGGGCATCCTGGTGCTGCCGCTGGTGGGCAGCATCGACTCATCGCGGGCGGCGACGATCATCGAGCAGCTGCTTGAGGCGATCACGCTTAATCAGGCCGATGTGGTGATCATGGATATCACCGGCGTGCCGGTCATCGACACCGGCGTCGCCAACTATCTGCTGCAGGCAGCGCGCGCTGTGCGGCTGCTTGGCTCACAGGTTGTGCTGGTAGGCATCAGCGCCGAGATCGCCCAGACCATTGTGCAGCTTGGCATCGAGTTGACCGGCTTGACCACACGCTCGAACCTCCAGGCTGGCATCGAGTACGCGCTCAGCCTGCTCAACCTCGCCATCTGCGAGCAAGCACCTGAGGCTGAGTAGCGCTCCACAGACTCTCAAAATGACGCTGCGGCTCTGTCTAGAGCCGCAGCGTTGTGTTTTTAGATCAGGGCTGTGCGCAGCTCCGGCGGATCGCTCTGCTCAATCACCAGCTCAGGCGTGCCATGCCAGCGCGCAAAGTCGCGCAGCATCGGCTTTAGATCGTCGATCAGGTCAGCGGAGAGCGCCACATCTGGCTCAAGGTGCGCGGCAAAGATACGCATGATGCCGCTTTTGCGCTCGGCCTTGGCATCAATGCGCCCAACCAGCTGGTCACGCCACAGAATGGGCAGGCTAAAATAGCCATAGCGGCGCTTGGCAGCCGGCGTGTAGCACTCAATTTTGTAGTCGAAGTCCCATAGCGCAGCAGTGCGCTCGCGATCCCAGATCAGGTTATCAAAGGGCGAGAGCAGCGTGGTCAGCTGCGGAGTAGGCGGCCCAGCGTGCAGCCACTCAGCGTGGTCAGGGTGCACGTAGGCTGGATCATCCCAGCCCTCTACGTTGATGCGCAGCGCCGCGCCATCGGTGACCCAGCGTTCCAGACGCTCGGCCATGCCGGTACGCGGCTGGCGAAAGTAGTCGGCGAGCTGGCGGGCCGTCGCGAGGCCCATCGCCTTGAGCGCAATCATGCTCAGCTGAGCCTGGGCCTCGGCGTAGTCGGGAGCCTGGGCGTCGTCCCAGTCGGGCAGCATGCGCTCGGTCAGCTCGTAGACACGCTGGAAGTTGATGCGGCGCTTGATCATCAGCTGGCCGCTGCTCCACAGCATATCGAGGGCCTGCTTGGCGGGCTTCCAGTTCCACCAACCGCTGCTGCTATGGTTCTCGTCCTTGAAGTCCGCCGAGCGCAGCGGGCCTTGCGCCCGAATCTCCGTCAGCACATGCTCGAGCGCCGCCGCATTTTCGCGCATCCACTCGACAGCGCGGCCCCAGCCCCACTCGTGGTAGCGCAGCATCGCCGGGCGCAGCAGCGGCCACAGGTGGATGGGCAAAAACGAGGCCGCGTGCGCCCAGTACTCGAAGATGCGGCCATCGGGATAGTGCAGCTCGTCGAACCAGGCTGGCTCGTAGTCGCCGAGGCGGCTCCAGAGCACGAGGTACGGTGAGCGGGCGACGACATGGATCGTGTCGATCTGAATAATGGCCAGGCGCTCCAGCGTCGCCCACACGTGAGCTTTCGTGGGCTGTGCTGGACGCTGGCTTAGACCGGTGGCGGCGATAGCCATGGCGCGAGCGGTGTCGCGGCTAATTGTTGTCATGCGGTTGCTCCAAAATCCAGCGCTGAATCGCCCAGGCGACGCCATCTTCGGCAAACGGTGGCAGCACGGCATCAGCGGCGCTGCGGGCGTGCTCATCGGCATCGCCCATGGCCAGGCCCAGCCCGGCCCACTGGAGCATGGGCGCGTCGTTTTGGCGGTCGCCGATGGCCATGACCTGCGCGCGCGGAATGCCGAGCTGCGCGGCCAGCACCGCCAGCGCCACACCCTTCGAGCTGTCGGGGGCCGCCGCCTCGCCAAAGCGATCGTGCGAGCGAAAGATGCTGGCCTGGCCCTGGAACTGCGCACCCCAGCGGTCGAGCGTTTCCAGCAGCAGCTCCGGCGCAGCGATCCAGAGCAGCTTGGTTGGCGGATTCGTGCGCACCCATGCGGCCAGATCGCCGACGGCATGGACGGGCAGCGGCACGGTGGAGAAGCTGCGATACTCATCGGCCTCGGGGCGCTCAGCGGCGATGTACAGCTCGTCGTTGATGTAGGCCTGGATGTAGATGTCGCGCGCGGCGGCCAGCTGCACGATCTGCGCGGCCAGCGCGCCGTCGAGCGGGTTATCGTAGATAACCTCGCCGCTGAGTGCCTGCACATGCGCGCCTTGGTAGCAGATCAGCGGAGACGTTATGTTTAGCTGGTCAGCGAACGGGCGGGTTGTGCGCACCATGCGCCCGGTGGCCAGCGTGACGGTAACGCCAGCCGCCTGCGCTGCCGCCACCGCCGCCTGAACCGCCGGGCGAAACTGTAAACTACGATCAATCAGTGTTCCATCAAGATCAAGCGCCAACAGGCGATAGGCTGGACCCATGCATTCATTCCTCGGCAAAGCTCGTTAAGTTAAAGGATGTCCCGTCTGTGTTTTGCGCCGCCACTATAGCACAACTCGCGCACATGTTCTACTTTTGCAGGCCCACAAATAGCGCCCCAAGCTGGAGCGGCACACACGCGCCGCTAGCACATTCCAGGCGAGGGTGATGCTACAGCTTGGTCCTGGTCGCAGCGTGGGCAGAACGAGACGCAGCACGCGCTCGATCTGCCGATAGTTGCAGGAGCGTCCACGCCTGATCCCCGCTAAACTCTAACGCCAGCAGGAGCAGAACCACACCAACAACCACCAGCAGCACCACGAAACACAGCATCGCCACGTTGACGAGCACGCTCCAGAGGAAAACAGACACAACACCAACACCCAAGGTACGCAGCATACCCCAGCCAAACAACCACAGCACCACAGACCGCAGCTGCGGAGCAGTCGCTACAGCCACCGGGACAGGAGCCAGCACCAGCAGCAGGAACGTTGGCAGAATGAACAGCGCGCCATACAGCAGTATCAACACTTCGTCACTCAGCCAGCCCCAGGCAAGCTACGCGCACCAAACATTGCATCGACAAGCAGCGTCGTGCACAGCAGCATCCAAGCGCGAGCCAGCGCTGGCTCAACAGTGCTGAAAATACACAGCCAGACAATGCGACGCACCTGTGCCGGCACAGCTGGCACACGTCGCAGCTGCCGCCACTCGCGCACGCCCTCGACAACACCAACGAGCGCAATGCCTGCGTAGATCAGTGCAGGTATCAACAGCAGCCACCCCATACGCGCCTCCAAATTAATAGCAACGTCCCGTACCCAGGAATCTCAGCCGATTCTCGGGCGATTTTTGCTGCGGTGGACGTGCTCGATGATCATGACACCCTCTAGGCCAACAGAAACGGCAGGCAGCAGATACTCTGAAGCATACACATACTCCTCTGCGCCGTTGATACTGCGGTTCAGCGATAGAAGCATAGACGCGTAGCCGACCAGCACCAGCGCACTGCCGAGGCACCAGCTGGCCTCGATATCAAGCGCCACAAGGCCCCAGATGCCAAGCACAAAACTACAGCGCGCAGCACCGCGCTTCAGCAGCAGACGGGCAGGTGCGCGGAGCTGAGGGTGGCTCGCGCGCACCTGCGTCAATGGTGCGACCAGCAGCAAGAGCGGGATCGGCCAAAAAATAAAAACGAGCTGCACGAACATCGTGGGCAACAAACGCGACAGCAGGTCGTCAACGAAGGCAATCACGGTGCCGCTGTACATCAATGCACCAACGAGTACCAGCCATAGGGCCGTGAGCGCTGGCTCAATCGCGTTGAGAACACAGAGCTAGACGATGCGCCGCACAGCAGATGGCATGAGTGGATCACGGCGCATCTGCTTCAACAGCCGCAGGCCCTTATAGCCATACACCAACACAGGCACGCCGTAGACGAGCAGCAGTACCAAAGCGAGGATTTCAACGATGATCATCACACACCAAACTCAATGCAAAGAATCCATAGCGCACTGCCCTTGCTTGGGCTGTGGAGCAGCTAGCCCACTGCTGCATCCATCGCACGCGGGCTGTGGGGCAGCGCCAGCAGGCGACAGGTGAATGAGCGTGCGGGATGGCACCAGCGCAGGCGGGTGCAGCACCACGAGCGCAGCGCGGCAGGGGCTAGATCATCCTAACAGCGCGGCTACGTGGTCGCCAGATTATACACCCACACCAGCGCAGATTGCCCCGCAGCCAGGCCGCCAGCGCCAAGACGCTAGCATGACACAGCATCGGCTGTCAGCCCACAGTTAAGCATGCATACAGACGCGCAATCAGCGGACACAGCTATGCCGCCCCGAGGAGCGGCACTGGAGCCTTACTATGGGGCCTGCGGCGTAGAACATCAGCCGATTTTCGGGCGATTTTTGCTACGGTATGCGTGCTCGATGATCATCACACCCTCTGGCCCGACAGAAACGGCAGGCAGCAGATACTCTGGAGCACACAGATACTCCTCTGCGTCTTGCAGACTGTGGTTGAGCGATACAAACATAGAGGCATAGCCGATCAGAAACAGTGCACTGCCGAAGAACCAGCCGCCCGCCACATCAAAGGCGATAGTGCCCCAGATGCCCAGCACAAAGCCACAGCGCCCAGCACCGCGCCGCAGCAGTACACGGGCAGTTGCACGGAGCTGAGGGTGGCTCGCGCGCACTTTTGTCAGCGGTGCAATCAGCAGCAAGAGCGGTATTGGCCAAAACACAAAGACAATGAGAAAGATAATCAGGATGAACATATTGGAAAACAAACTCGACAGCAGGGCCGCAGCAAAAGGACTATGGTTGGTGCGATACAGCACTGCACCAACCACTACCAGCCATAGGGCGGTCAGCGCTGGCTCCATCACATTGAGCACACACAGCCAAACGATGCGCTGCTCAGTCGGCGGCATGAGTGTATCACGCCGCATCCGCTGTAGCAGCCGTAGGCCCTTATAGCCGTACACCAAAACAGGAATACCGTAGACGAGCAACAGCAGCACAAAAAAGAAAGCTTTCATCATACTTCTCCATAGCGTACAAAGCTGCTCGCGGAAGCAGCTCAGCGCATTGTTGGCTAGTCCATGTTCAGGAGTGTGATCAACGTAAGGTATGGGGTAGCATAGCAGAGCGCCCTCAAAACGGGCCTGCACCTAACGGCTAACTATGCGGTGTAACCTTGCAGCAGGGAGGTGATAGTGAACGCAAACAGGAGATACTCATGCCGCACCGAGGAGCGGCATGGCAGCGTCTATACGATGTCTCTGGTGTGCCTCATCAGCGGATTTTAGGCTGATTATTGCTCTGGTGGTTGGGGGCGGTGATCATCACACCCTCGGGGCCGACAGAAACGGCGGGCTGATACGTATCCAGCGCGGCCAGCAGCGCGTGCGCATGCGCTTCGCCGTAGCGCAGCGACTGAACCAGCACAGCAATGCAACCACACAGCAGCAGCACCGCACCACACAGCAGCACTTGGGAATCCGCCGCAAATGCGGCATACACCATGATGTCGATGACAAACACGCTGGCAGTGCGCAGTATGCCCCACTCAAGCATCGGCAAGACAGCGCTGCGGACGACAGCATCGGCAGTGCGCAGCTGAAGCAGCGGCAGCACCACGAGCAGGCCCACCAGCGGCAGGGGCAGCATACCCAGCCAGATCCACAGGGTATCCAGCATGGTATTGCGAAATAGCACACTAATCAGAAGCGTTTGAAGCACAAGCCAGATCAAGGTCACGACTGGCTCAACCGCGCTACAGCTGTAGAGCCAGAGCAGTCGGCGGGCGGCAGACGTGACAAAGCGCTGCCGATACAACCGCACACACCAAGCTATGCCACTGAAAAAGTTGACCAGCAGCAGCCAAACATAGCTCAGGCCCAGCACCCAAGCCAGCCCTTCGATGGCTCCCATACGCACGCTCCACTTCTCCAGTGACCAGCCGGATCAGCCGATCTTGGGCTGGTTGGCGCTCTGATGGTTGGCGGCGGTGATCATCACGCCCTCGCGTCCGACGGTGACAGCGGGCAGCGCGGCGCTGGCCTGAAGCAGCACAGCGGCCACAAGCCGCCGGTTGATCCAGATCGACGCGCCGGCCACGCCGAGCGCCACCACAAACAGGCCCACAAACAGCGTCACATCGCCAAAGATGTTCAGCAGGCTGGAGGCGAAGATCAGCACTGTGCACACAATGCGGGCCACCCCAACGCCGAGCAGCGTCCAGGCCACCCGCCGCACCAGCGGCGTAGACGACAGCACATGGAGCAGCGGCGCGAGCAGCAGCAGCCCCAGCATTGTGGCCATGCCTAAGCCCACAGCCACACCGAGCGAAACCAAAAACGTTCCAGCGCTAAACAGCAACAGCGTAATCCAAAGCGTCGTCACCACTGGCTCAACTAGGTTGGCCACAACCAGCCAGAGCGCCCGCCGAAAGGCTGGAGCCATAAGGCCGCTACGCTGATCACGAATCTGCCGGATCAGCAGCAGCCCGCGCACAAAGCTCACGAGCATCACGACAACGCTGGGCAGTGCAAAAATAAAGAGGATGGTGAAAAATGTGTCAGAGTTATCTACCATAACAGCATCTCCTTAGCGACGTTGATGACTACCAATCGGCCTTGAACCCCCAGCAGCATGGGTGCAGGGATGGCCTGCGGGGGCTTGGGGCGGTGGCCCAAACCCACCCACTGTGGCTGGGGGTCCAGCGGGAATTGGCACAAGTGAGCGGTAGCGAGCGTTAGGTCAGATCTGCCGACAGACGAGATGAACAGCGACGTTTGAAAATCAGGCAACAGTGTAGCCCACGCAAGCTTTCTCAAGGCTTGTGGGTGCAGTCCAACGCAGGTAGCGTAGCGTGGAGAGAGCGTCGCACGCTGTGGTGCTATGCACGCTCATCATACGAGATCACGCAGTCAGACGCAAGCGGCAATTTCGGCGCGTACAGGCAACACAAAGCGCCCGCTGGTTGTAGAGCGAGCGCTTTGCAGAGACGATGCCGAGGTTCGCGCTACGGCCCCGCCGCGCTATGCGAGATCGCGCCCTCCAGCACGTGCTGAAAGGCGTCCATGTCGGCGTTGAGATCGCGCAGGCGGTCGGCGACCTGGGTTGAGGTGGTCGAGGCGCTGGCGGCCTCGGAGGCGCGCAGGCGCACAGTCTCGGAGAGCACATTATCGAGGTTGGCCTTGATATTTTGCAGCTGGGCCATGATGCGATCATAGTAGGTGCCGAGCGCCTGGCCGTTCTGCTGGCGATCGATCAAGGCTGCGCGGGTCTCCTGGAGCTGATCGAGCGTGTACTGGTCGGCGGTGGCGGCGATGCGCTGATCGAGGGCGTAGATCTCGTTTTGCAGCTGCTGCGGATTGGTCGTCTGCAAGTACTGCTCGATAATCTGGCCCTTATCGGCGAGGCCATTGGCCTGAACAAACAGCTCGTCGGCCTGCTCGGCGATTGGCTCCAGCAGGCGCTGCAGCGGGCCGGCCGTCACACCGGCGGCGCGGCGAATCTCGCGGCGCGTGCGATCGATGGCATCGAGCTGGGATTGAAAGGTGCGGCTGGTGATGTTGGCCAGCTTGGGCTTCTCCGGCTTTGGTGCCAGCAGAGCGGGATCGCCAGCCGTTGTCCACACCATCGCCACATAGGCGACTAGGCCGAGCGGCAAGGCTATCCAGTGGACAACGATGGTCATGGCGACAGCAACAGCCAGCACCACAAGCGCCAGCGGCTGACTCGCCGCAGCCAAGAAAGGATTTCGACGCTGCATCAGCCCTCCTAGAAAAATGTTGCAATGTCCGCATGCACGGACAGAATCGTCTGTGGATCGCCCTGATACATCGCACACGCGGCAAGCAGAGAAACGATCAAGGCTATCGGGAGCAGGCCTTTGAGCAACATACCTACCTCACGAATGCTACTGACGCACAAGCGGCTTAAGCTGCATCCATAGATCCATCAGCGCATTGACGACCTCGGCGGAAGGATCTTCAACAAGCTGGTTGATGCTCGGCTTGACGCCATAGCTGGCATACTGCTGAAACGGCGAGTCAGCGCCATCGAGCGCCACGCTAGGATCAGTGGGACGAAAGCCAAACGTGACCGCCGCCTGCTGCTGCGGGGTTGTGAGCAAGAATGCACGGAGCTGCTGGGCGGCATCGCGCTGCTGCTGCGTCACCCATGGGGCGCTGAGGATCGCCAGCGGATGATCGCTCCACAAGTTAGCTGGCGGATAGATCAGCTCTAGCTCGCCCCAGCGATTTTTGGCACTTGATAAGTACTCGAGCGCGGTGGCCTCATAGGAGACGAGGGCGGTATAGCGGCTGGGGCCAAAGCGGATCATATCCTGCATAAAGGTGCCAGTGCTTTCCCCGAAGCGCTCGACATTGCGCACATAGTCAGTGAGCCAGCGCTGAAAGCCAGCGTCCTGAATATCGGCGACGGTGAGGCCGGAGGTTTTGTTGTGGTAGGCGTAGGCCATGAGCACGAGCGTTGCCAGGCCGCTGTTGGACGAGTCGGGCGCGGTTTGCCCAAACAGAAAGGTGCGATCGGCGGCGTGCGCAACGACCTGCTGCTGCAAGGTGCGCCAGAGCGCGGCCTGCCCCTGCTCAAGCGAACCCATGGGGCTTTGATCGGCAGCGGCAGCTGGCTTCCAGCCAACGACGACCAGCGGCGTGTAGACCAGCGGCTGCGCATCGGCGGCGATATTCTGCTGGCCCTCGATGGTGACAGCGTTGATCTGGCGGATCTGCAGCGAGCTAGCCGGGCTAATGGCTGTTGGGCGCAGCGAGCCGTCGGCGAGGCCAGCGACAATTTCCTGTGAGCCAGCGCCGACGAGCCGCACCTGGATTGGGCGGCCATCGACAGTGGGGCCGGTTGCCTGCCAGGCGGCCACAGCCTCCTTGAGCCACTGCTCTTTCTCGGTGCTATAGATCAGCTCGACGGTGACCACATCGGCTGGGTTGGGTGTGTTGGTTGGAGCGGGGACGGCGGTAGGAAAAATCGCTAGTGGCGCGCTTGAGCTGAGCCAGCCTTGTGCCACAGCCAGCACAATCAGCGCGCACAGGACAAGGAATCCGATGCCAATAAACCGCGATGTACGCATTAGTCCTCCCCAGAGATAGTTTGGGCTTTCACAGCCTATACGTAGCCAGCTAAAGCCTGTTGCATGGGCACGAATTGCAGAATGCAAGAGCCACCAGGTTTAGCGTAGCACGACAACCTGGTGGCTTCAACAACATTCCTCCGCACGCTAGAGCGTATCGTCTTCGGCTGGCAGATCGGCGGGGATGTAGCGCCCTTCGGCTTTTTCGGCCAGCACAAAGTACGGCCCGGTGCGCATGCGGCCAAACAGCCATAGATCAAGCTCCATCAGCAGGGTGATGGCAAACAGCGCCCAGTAGATTGGCGAGCGCTTGGTCAGGTGGCGGCGCATAGCGCGGCGGGCGACAATCTCGCGCTGCGTGCCAGCCGAGGCCGCAGCGGGCGCAGTATCGGGAGCGCTCTGGGTTGCCTTGCGCAAGCGGCGGCGGGCGATCAGCGACTCGCCGAGCTTCATGAGCACGTGCTCGACAAACGAGGTGAACAGACTGTTCCAAAAAACGACCTTGACGGGCTTCAGGCCCGCCTCGACCAGCGCAGCCTCCACATCGTCCCAGGTCTCAAGGGCCTTGATGTGATCGGACTTGCGGCGCGCCTCGCGCTCGAAGTCGTACATGCCGCGCTTAACAAAGAAGCGGCCCAGGCGCTTGGAGATATTGATCAGCGGCTGGATCGGCGACATCTCACGGGTGTTGGAGAAGAAGACCACCCGGCCGCCAGGTCGCAGCACGCGCGCAGTCTCGACCAGATAGTCGTGGATGACATCGCGCGGGAAGTGCTCGAGCACATCGACAGAGAGCGCCTTATCGAAGACATTGTCGGCGAAGGGCAGGCGGCGTGAGTCGGCCTGGGCCAGCATCAGCTCATCAAGCGCCTGATCGGCGAAGAGCACGGCGGGATCGCTGCCGACGATCATCGCAACAGCATCGCGATTCCACAGGCCAAAGCGGCCGTTGCCACAGGCGTTGTCGAAGACCACATCAGTGGGCTTGAGGTCGAGCATGCGTCGAATTTGGCGGTGGCGCACGCCGGCAGCGAGGAGCGGCGGAGCCATCTCGCGATAGTCCAGCTCTTCGCCCATATGCTCTTCCTCAGCGACGTACTTTGAAATATAATCAAAGTGCGTCGCCCGCGGCATCAAATCAATATATCCAGTGTGGATGGGATACTCGGTATGACATGCGCCACACCACAAGCGTCCTTCCAGCCAGGCTAGGTCACGTGACGTACACGTTGGACAGCGAACGAGACGATACAGTTCTATCCCTACCATTGATCCATTCTCAAACATTAAGTACCAGCGTGGCGCAGCACACAAGCGCGGCTGGTAGCACGAAAAGAAGGGGCTACAGACACAGGTATAAGCGACTACCGACGCCTAAAGCCATGCCTTTCGCCCGTCACTGCCAGCATTGTACCATACGCTGCCTGGCTGTCATCAAAGTGTAACCACATGAATATTCAGGGCGAGTCATAATAGTTGTGCACTGATATTATGGTTTACTTGCTCGCTTGCTGCCTGCCCAGCTGCGGCGCAGCATTCGCGATCCACACAATCAATACACCCTTAGCACGCCCGACCAGCAGCGCATTGATTGCGCTAGAACTGCTGACGCTGACGAAAAGATAAACCTAAAGCAGGACTAGAGTTTAGTGCCGATTGGTGTACTAACAACGATAATAAGAGCATACCTGCATTTTTTACACCTTGCAGTCGGAGGTATCCATATCATGCGGATCGCACTAATTTCAGATATTCATGGAAACGCTGTAGCCCTCGAGGCGGTGATTGCGGCGATTCGCCATGGTGGTGTTGATCAAATTATCTGCTTGGGCGATGTGGCAACACTCGGGCCAGAGCCAGACAGCGCGATCGAGATGCTACAGGAGCTAAACTGCCCCTGCGTGCTGGGCAACCACGATGAGTTTTTGCTCGACCCGCATCTCATCCATAGCTACACCGATGTGTCGGTGGTGATCGAGGCGGTCGACTGGTGCCGCGACCGCTTGGCTGCGAAACATCTCGCTTTCCTGGAGACGTTCCAGCCCCGCATCGAGCTACAGGTCGATAAGCAGACGAGCATCCTCTTCTATCACGGCTCGCCACGCTCACATATGGAGAATTTACTGGCGACAACCAGCCCTGGCGATCTCGATCGCATGCTCGGAGGCTACTCGGCTACGGTCATGATCGGCGGCCATACGCATATCCAGATGCTGCGCCAGCACCACGGCATGCTCATCGTCAACCCTGGCAGCGTCGGCCTGCCCTTCAAGGAGTTCGAGACAAGCAAGCCGCCGCGCCTGCTCCAGCACGCCGAGTATGCGCTGATCGATATTGATAATGGTGCCATTAACGTAAGCCTGCGACGCATACCCCTGAATAAAGCCCTGCTCCACCGCGCTGTCGAGCATTCGCATCACCCGCTCAGCACTATGCTCGAGCAACAGTATCGCTAGTGCTCCACGCTCCTGCGCCGACGGCCAGTCAATCGACTGGCCTTTTTGTGCTGTTCGCATTTGTTCATAGTCCTAGCTATTGACAAATGACCGACGGTCATTTATAGTGTGACCGTTGGTCATTTCCAAGAATTCCACTCTGTAGACTGGAGCAGCAGCGGGCTAGCCGGGCCGCCCTCCCAGCCCATCACAACGCAGACCATCCGACCCTCACGTGACGATTGCAGCAGCAAGCGGCAGACACCTATCTGCATTCATGAGGACACACACACCACAATGATTAAAACAACGATCAATGGACAAGAGCACACCCAGGCGGAGAGCGCTGGAGCCACAGTTGATCTGCTCCGTGACGCCTGCGGACTTACCGGCACGAAGCTGGTCTGCGGCGCTGGCGTCTGCGGCGCGTGCACCGTGCTGGTGGACGGTACGCCCATGACCAGCTGTCTCCTGCCAACCACCGCCATCGACAACACGCATATCACCACCATCGAGCACTTCGCCGACGGCCAGCATCCGGTGCAGCGGGCTTTTATGGCCCACGATGCGCTCCAGTGCGGCTACTGCACGCCGGGCTTCGTGCTGGAAGCGATCGCCTTCTATGAGCGCTGGCGCGCCAGCCACGGCACGAGCGAGCCAAGCAAGGACGCTGTAGCGGCGGCACTCGCTGGACATCTGTGTCGCTGCGGAGCCTACATCGGCATCTACACCGCCGTGCAGCGCGCCTGCGCCGGCGACTTTGACACCGCCAGCGCTGTCCAGCCCGCCCGCGTCGATGCCCAGGCCAAAGTCACCGGCCAGGCGGTCTACACCACCGATGTGCGCTATCCGGGCCAGCTTATCGGGCAGATTCTCCGCTCGCCGCATGCGCACGCCCGTGTGCTAGCGCTTGATCTGGAACCAGCCCGCCAGCTGGCAGGCGTGCAGGCGGCGGTGGCGCTGGTCGAGACACCAGCCACACTGCGCTATGTCGGCGAAGAGATCGCGGCAGTCGCAGCCAGCGATGCCGAGACAGCCCGCGCCGCGCTGGCTGCAATTAAGGTTGAGTACGAGGTGCTGCCCGCAGTGTTCGACACAGAGGCGGCCATGCACGCCGATGCGCCGCTGGTTTGGGAGCAGCCAATCAAGAATATGCCCAACGCCTCCGAGGGTCCAGTGATGCCCGGCAAATGGGAGGGCAACCAGCGCAAGCCGCTGCTCAACGCCACCAGCATTCGGCCACGCAAGGCGCGCGAGATCATCAAGCAGGCCCAGGCCAACGGCCACACAGTGGTCAGCAATCGCTTCCGGCTCGCAGCGCAGAGCCACACCGCGCTTGAGCCACACTGCTGCGTCGCCCGCTGGGATGACCAGACGCACCTCACGGTGCACCTATCAACCCAGGCAGTCGATCACATCGCCCACCAGATCGCCAAGCTGGTTGAGCTGCCGGTCGAACAGATCACACTACATAGCGAGTATGTCGGCGGCGCGTTTGGCTCGAAGCTCGGCCTCACGGCAGAGGCGGTGAGCGCAATCAAGCTCGCGCAGGCGGCGCAGGCCCCCGTTGGTGTCATCCTTGATCGGGCGGAGGAGATGATCGCTGGCGGCTACCGACCTGGCGCGACCATCGATCTCACCGCCGTGACCGACAAGGATGGCATATTGCAGGCGCTCAAGTGCACGTCATACGCCAATGCAGGCGTGAGCATCAACTCGCTGATCGCCACGCCCATGCGCTTTCTCTACACGCGCACCAAAAGCCCGCGTGACCTAACGGACATCGATGTCGTGACGCACAATGCGCCTGGCAAGCCGTTTCGCGGGCCAGGCGGGCCACTGACCTACTGGTCGCTTGAGCAGAGCGTCGATCAGCTCGCCCATGAGCTTCAGCTTGATCCAATCGAGCTGCGCCGCCGCTGGGATGATCACGCGGTGCGCGCGCGCATCTACGACTGGGTGCAGGCGCTGCCGATCTGGCAAGAGCGCCAGCCGCCGAGCGCGCAGCCAGGGCGCTACCGGCGCGGCGTCGGCGTGGCCATCGGCTACTGGAACAACTACTATGATGCCGACAGCCAAGTGCAGGTGTGCACCTCGCCAGCAGGCATCGAGGTGCGCAGCGCGACCCAAGATATGGGCAACGGCTCGCGCACAGTGCTGGCGAGCGCCGTTGCCGATGTGTTTGGCATCCCCGCCGACAGCGTGGAGGTGCGCATCGGCAGCTCGCGCCACGTCCACGGGCCAACCTCCGGCGGCAGCCGCACCACCAACTCGGTCTGGCACCCGGCCCACGCTGCCGCCACAGAGGTGCGCGACGCCCTGGTGCAGCAGGCGAGCAGCCAGCTTGGCCTGCGCAGCGCCAGCGCCAGCCCCGGCGGCATCACCCACGCCGCTGGCTTCAGCGCCTGGCCGGAGATCTGGGCGCAGGTTGCGCCGCAGCAGGCGACCGCCACCCGCGGCGCAGATGACCACATCGTCGATAAGCTCGAGAACTTTGTGCTGAGCCACACGAGCATGGATTTGCGCGTGGGCCAAGGCACTACCAGCGGCGCATATGTGTGCGAGGTCGAGGTCGATACGCTGCTTGGCAAAACGCGCGTGCTCAACGTCTGGGGCATGCTGGCGGTTGGGCGCATCCACGTGCCCGCGCTGGCCTACAGCCAAGCCGTCGGCGGCGTGATCCAAGGCATCGGCTATGCGCTCTACGAGGAGAAAGTCATCGACCCGCACTCTGGCCATGTGCTGACGCTGGGGCTGGAGGACTACCGCATTCCGGGCATCGGTGATATTCCCGCGATCCAGATCGAGTTTCTCGATAACGAGTATCCATCGGTCAAGGGCGGCGGCGTCGGCATGTCCGAGCTGTCGACGATCCCTGTGGCTGCTGCGGTGGCTAACGCGGTGTTCAACGCCACCGGCTGGCGTGCGCTGGAGGCCCCGATTCGCCCAGATCGCATGCTGGAGGGACTGCAATCATGCTAAATCGTGCAACAACACTCGCCGCTGCTCAGGCAGGCACAGGCGAGATTCGCGCCGGTGGCACCGATGTACAAGAGCGCCTGCGCCATCACATCAGCCACGCGCCCATCGTTGACATCAGCGCCATCGACGGGCTACGCGCCATCGCCCGCCAAGCTGATGATACAGTCAGCATCGGCGCGCTGGTGAGCATCGACGCCGTCGCCAAGCACCCAGAGCTGGCAGCCAACTATCCAGCGCTCAGCTTGGCCGCTGGTGCGCTGGCCACGCCGCAGATTCGCAGCATGGCCTCGATGGGCGGCGCGCTGCTCCAGCGCACGCGCTGCTGGTACTATCGCCACCCTGATCTGACCTGCTACAAGAATGGCGGCGATGCATGCCTGGCGCGCGATGGCGACCATCGCTTTGGCGTGTGCTTCGATCTGGGGCCGTGTGCCTTTCCGCACCCGTCAACCTTGGGGATGGCCCTGCTCACCTACGACGCCGAGGTAACGATCAACGGCCAGGAGCGCCGTCCGCTCAGCGCAGTCTTCGGTGATGGCAGCGATCCGCACCGCGACCACACGCTTGAGCCAGGCGCGGTGCTGACGAGCATCGAGCTGCCTGCGCCACTGGCCGACGAGCGCGGCGGCTACTTTCGCGCCATCACCCGCGCCCGCGCCGAGTGGCCGCTGGTCGAGGTGAGCGTGCGCCTCGCTGTCGATGCCGACGCGGTGATCACCTTCGCACGCATCGGCCTCGGCGGCGTGGCCAACATTCCGCTGCGCCTGCCAGCGGTGGAGCAGGCGCTGCTTGGTCAGCCCGCCACACCTGCAACCTTCACGCAGGCTGGTCAGCAGGCAACGCACGGTGCAACGCCGCTGCCGATGACCGGCTACAAGGTCGATCTGATCGCCAGTAGCGTCGCCGAGACCTTGCAGCGCGCCTACCAGCGCTCAGCGCAGGGCGAGGGCTAGCAGAGCGTGTGAGCGCCGGGCACGCCTGGCGCTCACGCGGCCACAGGAGCAGCAGTATGGAAGAACTACAAGCCGCGCTCGCCGTCATCGAGCAGTGGCAGCAGCAGGGGCAGACGGCCGCGCTCGCCACCGTGATCAACACGTGGGGATCAGCGCCGCGCCGACCAGGGGCGCTGCTGGCGCTCAGCAGCAGCGGCGACATCTACGGCTCGGTCAGCGCTGGCTGCGTCGAGACCGCCGTGATCGAGGCGGCGCAGGGCTGCTTGCGCCACGGGCGGCCACGCTGGCTGCACGTTGGGGTGACAAACGACACAGCCTTTGAGGTTGGCCTAGCCTGCGGCGGTGACATCGACATCTTTGTCGAGCGCTGGTCGCCTGCGCTGCACCAGGCGCTCCAGCGCTGTCTGGACCAGGCGCAGCGCTGCACGCTGATCACCGTGGTGCGTGGCCCCGCCGACTGGCTCGGCAGCCACGTGGTGCTGCACCATGATGAGATTGTGTACTCCACGCTGCCAGCACGGCTGCTGGCATCCGACTACGCCCAGCTTTGCAGCGCCGGAGCGAGCGCCCTCGTGGAGCTTGCGCCACGTGATATAACCTGCTTCGTGCAGCAGATCGCGCCTGCGCCCACGCTGGCAATCATCGGCGGCAACCACATTGCCCAAGCGCTGGCACAGCTAGCACCGCTGATCGGCTACCAGGTGGCGCTGATCGACCCGCGGCCGACCTTCGCCAATGCGCAGCGCTTCCCAACAGTTGCGGCGATCAGCAACGCCTGGCCCGCCGAGGGGCTAGCACAGCTGGAGATCGACGCGCGCACAGCGATCGTCGTGCTCACCCACGATCCAAAGTTCGACGATGAGGCGCTGGAGCAGGCGCTGTGCTCGCCAGCAGGCTATGTCGGCGCGCTTGGCAGCCGTCGCACCCAGGCCCAGCGCCGGGAGCGCCTGCTTGAGCGCGGGCTGCCGCTCGCCGCTGTCGAGCGCATCCACGGCCCGGTTGGCCTGGATATCGGCGCGCAGACACCGGCCGAGATCGCGGTAGCAATTGTGGCAGAGCTGATCAGCGTGATCCGGAAAGAAGCGGCGCGTCCATGGCCAGCATCAGCGCCGTTGTGCTAGCGGCAGGCCGCTCCACGCGCATGGGCCAGCCCAAGCTGCTGCTGCCTTGGACCGACGGGCAGCCGCTGCTCGTGGCCGTGATCAGCCAGCTGCTGCCGCTGGCGCTGCACGAGATTGTTGTGGTCACTGGGGCCTACGTCGACGCCAGCACGCTGGCGCTGCGCCACCTGCCGGTGCGCTGCGTTCACAACCCAGACTTCGCGGACGGCATGCTCACGTCGCTGCAGGCCGGGCTACGCGCGCTGCCAACGAGCGCCGCCGCGCTGGTTGTGCCAGCCGATCTAGGGCAGCTGACCAGCGCAACCGTGGCGCAGATCTGTGCGGCCTACGTGGTTGGGCAAAGCATTGTGCCCACCTACCACGGCCAGCGCGGACACCCGGTGCTGCTTGATCGCAGTGCCTGGCCCGCGCTGCTCCAGCTACAGCCGCCAGCCCAGCCGCGCACAGCCCTGGAGCAGCACCAGCCGCGCCTGCTGGCCCTCGACACGCCCGCGATCTGCGCCGACATCGATACACCAGCCGACTACGAGCGGCTGCGCCGGCGCTAGAACATATCGGGCATCCACGGGCGCGGGCCGCCGAAGATCAAGCGCAGCGTCTCCAGATCGGCGGCGCTGGCGTTGAGCGCGCCAGCAATGCGCAGCGTGAACGGATCGAGGTAGCTCGCGTAGAGCGCCGCCAGATCGCGCACATCGAGCGTGATCGCTCCAGTGCCGCCGCGCTCGACATTGGCCTTGCCATCGCGCAGCTGAAGCACCCAGCGGCCGGCGTTCTCTGGCAGCACGGCATCGTGCACATCGAAGTGCACCTCGGCCTGCACAGCGGCGGAGTAGCCGCGCGCCATCAGGGCCTGGGCCACATCGGTGATGCGCAGCATCCAGTCCAGCTTCCAGTGCACCTTGTGCTGCTCCTCGGGCAGCACGTATAGCAGCACATCGCTGGGCGCGCCGGGCCACAGCACCTCGCTGGCCATTGTGCGATGATCGTAGAAAAACTGCACGATGCCGCGCGCCGCCGCCGCCGTCAGCGCGCACCAGTCGATCACGCGCACCTCCTCCTGCTGCTTGCCCTGGAGATAGGACAGGTAGCCCACCGGACGGCCAGCCTGTTCGATTATGTAGACTAGCGGCACGCCGGTGTAGGTCTTGAAGACGCGCTCCCACATCACAGCCGAGCGCTGCAGCGGGCCATTTTGATTGCTCACCCACGCATTGTAGAGGCCCTCGATCAGCTCGCGCTCGTCTACACCAGAGCGGCGAAAGCGCACCTCGCGCTCGCGCACAGTCATCGCCCGCGTGCCAACCTGATAGACAGTGCGCGACCCGGCGCGCTCATAGCCCAGCGTGCGGTAGAACTGCGTCGTAGCCGGGTAGAGCGTCGACAGCGGCACACCGAGCTCGCGCTGCTCGCTGAGCATGGCGGTCATCAGCGCTGCGCCCACCTTGCGCCCGCGAAACTCTGGCGCGATGCCGACTCCAGCGATCGCCGCCGTGGGCACCGCCACGCCGCCGAACCACTGGCCCATCGGCATATTGACCAGCGCACCGGCGCGCTCACCATCGACGCGCGCGACGCGGAAGTTCTCGATGCCGCGCTTCTCCATCCACGCCACCATCTCGCCAGCGGGCGACTGAAAATGCAGCGCCTGCGCGATCAGGTTGCCAACCGCCTCGACCTCATCGGGCTGCATCACACTCACTGCGACTGTATCACTCATGAAAACTCCTTACACGCTTGGCAAGCAAAATATCGGGCTTGCCAAAGCCATTGGCATCAGGAATAATGCCAACCAGGGCAAAGCCATTTTTGATATAGAACTCGAAGGGGTGGTTGTTGAGGTTGCGCACGTCCGCCACGTGGCGCAGCACATCAGGGTACACATCGACGCCACCAAGCGTCGTGCGGCCATCCTCGTCGTCGGTGCCAACGCGGATGGTGAAGCCGCCGCGGGCGATCACCGCCTGCTCCAACGCTGCCACTAGCTGACGGCCAACACCGCGCCGCTGATACGGTGAGGCGACCACCAGCGGGTGCAGCTCCCAGACATTGCCGTCGTACTCGGGGATGCCGCCGATCCAGCCACACACCGTGCCCGCCGCGACGGCCATCAGGCCGATCCGCGCGCCATCGAGTGCCTCGGCGACCTCCGCACGGGCGTCCGCAAGCGTTGGCCAGGCGTCAGGGTAGTTGGGCCGAAACTCACGCCACAAGATCGCGGCCAGCTGCTCGCGCTGCTCTGGTGTGGCGTCAGCCAGCGGTACAATCTGCATAGATTCCTCCTTGCATTTGCCCCAGTGTAGCTGCCGCCACAGCGCTAGGCTAGCGCCAAAAGTCCGAGGTGTAGCCCAGTAGTTTGGATGCCTAGCCGTGCTGGCTCGCCAGCCTGCGCTGGAGCAATCCGCCGCCGCGCCGACCGCCACCACCCGCGTGCGCCCACGCCGCACCAGCCGCCAACAATCCACCGCGCTGCCCTTCCCAATCAGCACGCTGGTGGATGCCTAGCCGTGCTGATTGTACGGCAGCGCGCAGGCAGAGTCAGGCTGTGCTTGGCCGACCGTAGGCCGACGGCACAGCGCTCGCAGTGAAGGTACAACGTGGGCGGCAAAAAAGTTCAGCGGGCTACAGCTCTTCGTCGAGCGGCGGGATGCCCCAGAGGGTCAGCACATACTCGAATGAGGCGACAGCGAGGACGCGGCCATCCGGGCGCATGGCCAGATCGTTGATCAGGCCCAGCTCGCCGCTGCCAAGCGTGCGCAGCTCCGTGCCGCTCTCAGGACTCCAGACGCGCACATAGCCATCGCCGCCGCCGGAGAAGAGCAGCGAGTTATCGGCGGACCAGCTGAGGCCGCGCACCCAGCCGGAGTGGCCGCGCAGGCGTGCGCGCGTGGTGCCGCTGGGCCACTCCCACAGGCAGACCGTCTGATCGCCAGAGCTAGAGGCAAGCAGGCTGGACTCGCGGTTCCAGGCGAGGCGGCGCACCCAATCGCCATGGCCCTTGAGCACGCGCTCCTGCTGCGACTCGGGGGCGTGGACGTGAATGCTACAGTCGCGGGTGCCCGCGACAAGCAGCGAGCTGTCGGCGCTCCAGGTGAGGCTGTAGATCGAATCGCCGTGGCCTTCGACGAGGGTCTGTGATGATGGCGGCATATCGGAGATAGTCCAGAGCGTGAGATTGCCCTCGTTATCGCCAACGGCCAGGGTGGTTGGCTGGTGCGGGCGAAAGGCCAGCGCGTGGATGTGGGCGTGCGGGCCGCAGACAGCCGGCAGCACCCGCTGGGCCTGAAAGTCCCACAGGCGCACAATGCCCACGTCGTCGCCGGCGGCCAAATAGCGGCCGTCGGGACTCCAAGAGACGCTGTAGCTGAGGCCGGCGGTGCCGCTCAGCTTAAACTGAATCTCGAGCGTATCGGCGTCATAGATGACCAGGCCGGTCTCGGTCGCGAGAGCCAGCCAGCGGCCATCGGGACTCCAGGCGGCGGCAAAGATACGGCCAGGCAGCGTGATGCGCCAGAGGCGCTCGATGCGCTCGACATTGCTGACGCTGATGGCGGCTAGGTCGTCGGGCCAGTAGGCCCAGCGGCGCAGCGACTGGAGCGCGACGAGATTGTCGGGATCGAGGACGAGGGCGCGGCGGAAGCAGTCGCGGGCCTGCTCGAGCTGGCTGGCCTCGATGGCCGTTTGCGCGGCCGTGAGCGCACCGGCGGACAAGCGCAGGCGCACCTCGTTCTCAAGAATCTGGCTGCGCTCTGGCGGGATGCCCAGCTCGACGCGCTTGCGCTCTAGGCGCTGCTGATCGGCATCGCTAATCACATCGTCGTCCCAGACCAGCTCAAGCAGGCCGCGGTAGATCGCCTCGTTGGAGACAGTCTCGACAGGCTGCGGGTGGGGGTCCTCGACCGCAACATCGTTGGTGGCGACAAAGAGCGCTGGCGTGACCCACTCGATCACGTCGGGAGTGGGCGCATAGTAGACCATGCGTGAGCGCGCCCAGGTGACGGCCTCCTGAATCGGCCAGCCCCAGCCAAGCGCCTCGTAGAAGCCCTCGGCGAAGGCCAGCGCGGCCACATCGCTGATCTCGTACTGCATGCCGACGACGGCCGGGATGCCGAGGCGTGCGAGCGTGAGCGCCACGCCCTGCTGCTCCTCGCTGGTCGCGGCGAGGTCGCAGCCGTTGAGCACCACCATCTGCACCGACTTCACATTGCGCAGCAGGCGGCCGAGCGTATTGGCCGACAGCTGGCGGGGAGCGCCATTCTGGCCCTCGACGTGCAGCCCATCGAGGCCGCCGTGGCCAGCCACGTGGAGCAGATGGGGCCGAAAGCTGCCGAGCACGGAGGGCAGATCGCGCTCCAAGTTTGGCCCGATCAGCGTCTGGAGCACAACATCGCCGCGCTCGATGGCAGCCGAGAGATTGCGCTCGATGAGCGCCTGCTCATGCTCCAAGCGCAGGGGCGCTGCGTCGGAGGGGATGCCGCCGATCACCAGCACGCGCAGCGGTGTTTCAGTCTCGAAGCGGCGTGGGCGCACCGTGACGCCGCGCACCACTGGCGTATCGCGATCCAAGCACAGAAAATCGTCGCCGTTGTGCAGCAGCTCCCAGGGCAGGCGGCCAATCGCTGGCGACGAGGCGTGGATGCGCAGGCGCACGCGGCCCTCGCCGTCCTGCTGCGCGCGCGCATACATCTCGGCCACCGGCTGGGCAAAGACAGCGGAGTAGAGCTGAAAGCCGATGGCGCGCGGATCGATGCCAGCGCGGTGCAGCTCGGCCGAGCGCACGGTGGCGGTGGAGCGGGCGGCGGTGCGCAGGACATACAAAATATAGTTGGTGCGATCTTCGCTCCAGGGCAGAGTGAATGTCAAGCTGTGCGAGGTGCCATCATGGCCGCGAACAGTCAGCAGGTAGGAGCCATCGGCAGCAGGCGTGAACAGGAATACCACATCGTTCGGCGGCTGAGGCGCAGGTGTGCCAGAGCTGCCGGGGATTTGCGCCTCAAGATCGGCGATCGACTGGCGCACCGTCTCAAGCTCCAGCTGAATGTGTGGAGGGACGAGAAGGCCAAACTGCGCCGCCTGTTGCTCTAAAACGTGCAGCCGTTGACGATGAATCAACAACAATGACATAGCCTGCTGTTCAGGGGATTGGGTCATGGGGGGGTGGCTCCACACTAAAACTGGTGCACGTCCATGGTATTTTTATACGATGCTTGGTAGTAAAGCGTATTATAGCCCATCCTCAGGGACATCGCCAATAAACCCATCGTACCAAGAATCGTACCGGAAAGGGGAACGGCAACACAACCTGAGGCGTCATGATATCATCCCCGAACAGATTGTACTTAGGAGGATGATGATGCGTCGTATGCTCTACATTGTCGCGGCAGTGGTTGGGCTGCTCAGCCTTGTGCCACCAACCGCAACGGAGGCGTGTGGCGGCTTATTTTGCACCAACACACCGGTTGACCAGTCGGCAGAGCGAATTATTTTTGCTGTTGATCGGGCCAAGGGCGAGATAACCGCCTACGTGCAGATCAACTACACCGGCGACTCGGACAGCTTCTCGTGGGTGGTGCCGGTGCCGAACAACCCGAAGGTTGATGTTGCCGACATCACCGCGTTCAACGAGCTATCGCAGCTCACCGCGCCGCGAATGATCTTCCCACCGCCGCCGGACTGCTTCCCGATGCCAATGATGGATGCAGCAGGTGCGATGCCTGAAGGCGTCAACGTGATGCAGCAAGGCTCGGTCGGGCCCTACGACTATGCCGTGATCGACGGCGACGCCGCCGAGATGGTCAGCTGGCTGCGCGACAATGGCTACCGGATCACGCCAGAGATGGAGCCGCTCGTGCAGGTCTACACCGACGAGGGCATGGCCTTCTTGGCCATGAAGCTCAGCGGCGGCAAGGGCGTGCAGGATATTCAGCCCGTGGTGATGACCTACAAATCTAGCGCGCCGATGATCCCGATTCGCCTGACGGCGGTGGCGGCCAACCCGAACATGGCCATCGTCACCTGGATCTTCGCCGACGAGCAGGCCACGCCAGCGAACATGACGCGGCTGAAGATGGTGCCCAACGACATCGCCGAGACCGATATGTTCGGCAGCAGCAACTACAACGACCTGCGCTCTGGCGCGATCGACAGCGTCAAGGGGCAGGGCTTTGTGGTTGAGTACGCGCAGCCGACGAGCGAGCTAGCGTCGAGCGACCCGCTGGTCAAGCAGTTGATCGCCCGCTATCCCTATGTGACGCGCCTGTACGGCGAGATGTCGCCAGAGGAGATGACCGTCGATCCGCAGTTCAGCTTTGATCCGCAGCTCGCGCCGGTATCCAACGTGTTTGACTTCAGCAAGCGCGTGACGCCATACGACTGCGAGAGCCAGCGGATGCACACCGTGCGCCGACAGCAGTTTGACGCCGCCGCTGGCAACCGCTCAACACCAGAGCAGGCCACCCAAGACCTGCGTCGCGGGCCGCTACAGCTGCTGACCGGCGTAATCGTCGTGGCCCTGCTAGGGCTGATCTTCTGGCTTGGGCTGCGCCGTCCACGTCAAAAAACCCCATAATCAACCTCTGGCTGCGGCTTGGCTGCTAGAGCCAAGCCGCAGCCCCACATACCCGCGCTGCGGACCACACAGCGTGAGCGATCTGCGGTTGCCCGAAACGCATAACCGCGTTAATATTTGACCAAGCAAAACACTGATAAGTTGGGAGGCACTCTGTGCGCATAGTTCTTGACGCTAGTGGTGGCGACTACGCACCGCAAGCGACCGTAGCTGGTGCCGTCGCCGCCGCACGAGCCAGCGGCGACCAGATCATCTTGGTCGGCAAAGAAGACGAGATTCGAGCCGAGCTAGCCCGCCACGACACCAGCGGCCTCGATCTCCCGGTGGTGCACGCACCAGATATTATTGAGATGACCGAGCACCCGGCGCAGGCGATTCGCCGTAAACCGCACTCGTCGGTGGTGGTCGGCCTGCGGCTGGTGCGCGAAGGAGCCGCCGACGCCTTTGTATCAACCGGCCACAGCGGTGCGACCATGGCCGGCGCACTGTTTATCCTTGGCCGCATCAAAGGCATCGAGCGCCCATGCCTGGCCACGCGCTTCCCAACCGCCACCGGTTGGACGTTGCTCGTCGATGCTGGGGCCACCACCGACTGCAAGCCAAGCTACTTGGTCCAGTTCGCCCAGATGGGCGCGGTCTACGCCCGCCAGGCCATGCAGGTCGCCAACCCGCGCGTCGGGCTGCTGGCCAACGGCGAGGAGGCGAATAAAGGCGACAAGCTCGTGCAGGAGACCCATGCGCTGCTCGCCGAGCACCAGGGCGTGAACTTTGTCGGCAACGTCGAGCCAAAGGACATGCTCGTCAACAATGCCGCCGATGTTGTGGTGGCCGACGGCTTTGTCGGCAACCTCGCGCTCAAGTTTAGCGAGGCCGTGGTCAAGCTGCTCACCACCGCACTTGGCGACAACCTGCGCAAGCGTGCGCTGCCGCGCACTGTGGCGGGCCTCGCTCCACTCGTCCTCACCGCCGCGCTGCCAGGCAAGGGCCGCGCCCGCGCCCTGCTGGCCGGCCTGGCCGGAGCAGCGCTGCCGCTGACGGTTGTGCTGCCAGCGCTGCTCGACATCAAGCGCCGCATGGACTATCGGGTCTACGGCGGAGCGCCGCTGCTTGGCGTTAACGGCGTCGCCATCGTGGCCCACGGCAAATCCGACGCCCTCGCGGTCCAGAATGCCATCGCTCAGGCTCACCGCGCCGTCGAGGAGCGGCTTGTCGCCACCATCAGCAACATGGTTGAGATCGTTGACTTTGTACCCTCTGCTTAGTGGAGTACCGAAGGGGGCAGACCATGGCCAACCGCACGTGTCCCAATTGTCAAGCTCCGGTAGGTGATCAGCAGTTTTGTCCAGAGTGTGGCACACGTCTGCAGCCCTCTGGCGGCTACGCTACGCCACAGACGCCAAACTGGCAGGAGCCACCGCCGTACACGCCGCCGACGATGCCGGTCGGCAGCACACCGCCACCGCCGCCAGCTGATTTTCCGCCCAGCCAGCCACCCTACAACTACAATCAGCCGCCGACCTACCCGCCCTATCCGCAGGCCGGCTACCCGCAGCCGCCACAGCCCAGCCGCGCACCAGTGTGGATCTTCGGGCTGATCGGCGTCGCAGTCCTGGCCATCGTCGGCGGGCTGTTCTTCTGGCTTGGGCAAAACAGCACCGGCACGCCGACGGCCACCGCCATCGCCCTGCTGCCGACAAGCACGCCGCGCAGCTCCGTAGCGGTGATCGTCAACACACCAACGCCAGAGCCGCTGCCGACCAACGAGCCAGCCCAGGACTTCATTCTTGTCGATGACTTCTCCACCAAAGATGAGGGCTGACCCGAGGGTCCAACCAGCAGCGGCAGCGGCTCCTACGCCTACATCGACGATGCTTACCAGATCAGCGTCGAGGCCACTCAGCGCATCATCTGGACCTCGACGATCGAGACGTACAGCGACGTCGATATGCAGATCGACATCACCGCCCGCCAAGGCTCCACCGATAACGCCGCCGGACTGATCATCCGCGAGCAAGAGAACAGTAGCCTCTACACCTTCCAGATTTCACCAGTCGGCGAGTACGCCTTCCGGCGCTTCGATAAGCCCGACGATGGCGGCGACGGCGAGTGGACCAACTTGATCGATTGGACCTACAGCTCGGTCGTCAATGCTGATCTTGATGCCACCAACCGGCTGCGCGTCGTGGCGGTTGGCCCGCTGTTCGAGCTGTACCTCAATGGGCAGCTCATCGACCGTGTCACCGACACCACCTACACCGATGGGGCCATGGGCTTTGGTGTGAGCACCTTCGATGAAGGCGATACGGTGATGGAGTTCGATAACTTTCAGTTTAGTCTTCCATAAGTTCAAAGGAGAACCCAATGGCACATGCCGCGCCTGAACTTGTCCAGATAACGCGCACAGAGACGGTCGCCACCGTCACGCTCAATCGGCCCGAGCTACACAATGCCTTCAATCCGCAGCTGATGCAGGAGCTACAGGCCGCCTTTACCAGCCTTGGCGCAGATGAGGCCGTGCGCGTGATTGTGCTGACGGGCGCAGGCCGCTCGTTCTCTGCCGGTGGCGACCTGAACTGGATGCGCGAGACCCACACCTACACGCACGAGCAAAACGTCGCCGATGCCGCTGCGCTCGATGGCATGTTTCAGGTGCTCGATACCTGCCCGAAGCCTGTGATCGGGCGGATCAATGGGGCCGCGCTCGGTGGCGGTGTCGGACTCGTGGCCTGCTGCGATCTGGCGGTGGCCGTCGAGGAAGCGCGGTTTGGGTTTACAGAAGTCAAGCTTGGTTTAATTCCTGCTGTGATCGCCCAGTATGTTGTGCCTAAGATTGGCGTGAGCCAAAGCCGCGCGCTGTTTGTGTCAGGCGAGCGCTTCACCGCCGAGCGGGCCTTCGAGATCGGCCTGATCCACGCCATCACCAGCAGCGACGAGCTTGATGCCACCGTCCAGGCGCTCGCACAGCGCATGGTCAGCAGCGGCCCCGCCGCCATCAACGCAGCCAAGCAGCTGATCCGCGCCATGTGGGAGCAGGAGCGCGAGGCTGCGCGGAGCTACGCGATCAATGCGATCGCCCAAGCCCGCACCAGCGCCGAGGGCCAAGAGGGCATGCGCGCCTTTTTAGAAAAACGCCGTCCAGGCTGGGTTACTCGCTCAGAGTCATAACATACCACGTAAGGGCCACCAACTATGCATTCACTGTCGAAGCGCGATCAACTCCTGTCATCTCTGCTCACGCTTGTGCATCAGGTCAATGCTGCCTGCCACGGCATCCTCGACCAGGAGTCGCTCACCGGCCGCGTTGTCTATCTGATCCAGTCGGCAACAGAGGTGCAGCGCGTTGCGATCGCCTTAGTTGACGGCGAACAGCTCTGCTTCGTCGCCAGCAGCCTTGGTGGCCTAGAGGAATTTACTGGCCTGCTGCCGCTGCAGCTACCGCTAAGCACCACCCATATCTATGGATGGGTGGTGCAGCACGCTCAAACGGTGCTTGTGACCGATCCCGCCGCCGATGCGCGCTATCGCTATACGCCGCAGCCCACCGACGTGGCGGTTGAGCTTGTTGTGCCTATCCGCGACCAACAGCACAATGTGCGTGGCGTGCTCGCCCTGCAAAGCTCCAACAACAGTGACAGCCCGCGCTTTAGCCAGCTGCAGCCAGCCCTAGAGCTTATCGGCGTTAACTTGGGCATTACGCTCGAGAACCAGGAGCTGTACCTCACCATGCTCCGCCGCACACGCTATGCTCAAATTCTCGACCAGATCCGGCTCAAGGCCGATCAGCAGCTTGACATGACAGTGCTGCTCGAGGAGATTATCGCAACGTTGATGCAGCACCTGCCGTTTCGCACCGTTGCGATCTACCTGCAAGAGTACAATCATCTGTCGCTCTATGCCCACAGCCCCAATATCACCCCGCCGCTCCGCCGACCACTGCTGCCGACCGAGCCTGCGCCCGATAAGTCCTTCGATATGCACTGTATTCATACGCTGCGCACACCCTTGGACAGCGATGCAGCCTTAGAAATTGAACTGCGGGCAGGCTCGGCGCTGCTTGGCCTGCTCACCATCGAGCCAATCATCCCGCTCAACACCACCGAGGCCATGCTGCTCGCCGAAGTTGGCGCAGCCCTTGGTCAGCTGATCGAGCGCACCCGCCTCTTTGCATCGATGTACGCTACGAATGAGCGCACCACCCTTTTCGCCCGTATCGTCAGCACGATTCGCCAGTCGCTCAATATTCACGATGTGATCGATGAGGTCAATCACGTGCTTGGCGTTGGCCTCCAGAGCGACTGGTGCAGCCTTGGCATCATCGGGCGCAACGGCGATCTCCAGTGGCATGGTGTCTACACGCAGCCACAGGCCAACGCCGCCTTTCCGGCCATCGCCACAATCTTGCGCCACGAGATCATGCAGGCCCTCGAGATGCAGCGCACCGGAATCATTGACGATCTGCTCTACACAACCCAGATCAACGATCCCATCCGCACGCTCTTGCTCGACCATGGCGTGCGTGCGCTGGCCTGGTCGCCACTGCAGATCGGCGAGCGCTGGATCGGCGCGCTGTGCATCTTTACCATCGAGCGCCCGCACCGCTGGGCCTTAGATGAGCTACGGCTGATTAGCGATGTGGCCGACCAGTTCGCGCTAGCCTATCGCCAGATGCAGCTCTATGATGCCGAGCAGCAGCGCCGCCGCGAGCTTGAAACGCTTCAGGAGATCATCACGGCGATCAGCGGTGAGCTTAATCTTGTGGCACTATGTCAAAATGTGGTGCACAAGCTGCTGGGCGTGTTCAATATCACCGCCGCTGTGGTGCTGATGTGGCGCACCCCCCAGGAGCCAATGCAGCCGATCGCTAGCGTCGGCCTGTCTGATAACGCCGTGAGTCAACTGCTCATGCCGCCAGCAGCCGTTAATGCATGGATCGAGCGCTTTCCGCCGCCCTCCGATTTGTACATCGCCAATATCAGCCACGACCCGCTTTCGCGCACCAGCCCTGTGCAGCACGAGGGCCTGCTGGCGCTCTATGCCCAGCCGCTCATGGTCAACGGTGTGTTCAGCGGCTGGCTCCAGATGTACCAGCGCGCACCGGCGCTCCCGTTCAAGCCCGATGAGCGCCGTCTCGCCGCTGCTATCGCCAACCAGATCGCCCAGGCGATGCACACGGCGCGGCGCTACGAAGAGGAACATATGCTGCGCACTGATGCCGAGCAGGCCTACCACCATCTGCGCGCCGTGCTTGAGGAACTTGATCAAACGCGCGAGCGTCTATTGCGCTCAGAGAAGCTCCGCGCGCTTGGTGAGCTAGCCAGCGGAGTCGCTCATGACTTCAATAATCTGCTGGCGTCGATCCTCGGCAACACGCAAATCTTGCTTCAGGAGGCCGACCCTAGCGAGCATCGAGAAGCACTACATATGATTGAACAAGCCGCCAAAGATGGCGCAATCACCGTCCGCCGCATCCAAGAGTTCGCCCGCTCGTCCGAAACGGTCTACGATGAGGTTGTCGACCTTCAGCAAGTTGTCGAGGTCGGCCTAGAGTTTACCCGCCCCTCCTGGCGCGATCAGGCCCAGCAGCGCGGCATCACCATCCAGATCGCATCGCAGCTTGAGCCAGCCTTTGTGCTTGGCAGCGCCGCCGAGCTACGCGAGGTGTTTGTCAATTTGCTGGTCAATGCCGTCGATGCCCAGCCCAACGGCGGCCGCATCGAGGTGCGCACCTTCACGCAAGGCGATCAGGCTGGCTTCAGCGTTGCCGACCACGGGCCTGGCGTGACGCCGGAAAATCGCACCCGCATTTTCGATCCGTTCTTTACCACCAAACCGCTCAGCCAGGGCACCGGCCTGGGCCTCGCGGTCGCGCTCAGCATTGTGCAGCGCCACCGCGGCATGCTCAGTGTCGAGTCGGTGGTGCCAAGCGGCGCGCGCTTTGTGGCCACGTTCCCACGCCATGTGCAGCAGGTCGCGCCACCGCGGCCTGTTGTGCAGCCACAGCAGCGCTCGCGACGCATCATGGTCGTTGACGACGATCCGTCTGTGCGCCGCGTTGTCATGCGCGTGCTCGAGAAAGATCAGCACCAGGTTGCTGTCGCTGTTTCGGCCGAACAAGCGCTCCAAGAGCTGCAAACTACCGCCTTTGACATTATTATTTCTGATTTGGGCATGCCAGGCATGAACGGCTGGCAGCTGCTGGCCGCCGCACGCGAGCTGCATCCGTCGATTCGCACCGTCCTGCTAACTGGCTGGGGCTATCAGCTTGATGGCGAGCAAAATCAGCACGCCGATGTGATCATGTCCAAGCCCTTCGAGCTACAGGAGCTGCGCCGTACCATCGCAAGCCTGATTGAAGGTGCCGATGTGAGCGCCTGACCACAGGATCGCCCATCTGTGATATGCTCTAGGCGAGATTGTTTGGGCCATACCTAAGGAGCAGCCATGACCACGCTCGATATTCTGAGTCAGTCTGATCCCGAAATTGCACAGGCGATTCGCGCCGAGGCCGACCGCCAGCGCTCGGGAATTGAGTTAATCGCTTCGGAAAATTATGTCAGCAGCGCTGTGCTCGCCGCACAAGGCTCGGTTCTCACCAATAAATATGCAGAGGGCTACCCCGGCAAGCGCTACTACGGCGGCTGCGAGTGGGTCGATGTCGCCGAGTCGCTGGCCATCCAGCGCGCCAAGCAGCTCTTTGGGGCCGAGCACGCCAATGTGCAGCCCCACTCTGGCGCGCAGGCGAATATGGCCGTGCAGCTGGCCACGCTCAAGCCCGGCGATCGCGTGCTTGGCATGAGCCTCGCGCACGGCGGCCACCTCACCCACGGCCACCCGCTGAACTTCTCGGGCATGAGCTATGAGATCCACGGCTACGGCGTCAACCCCGAGACCGAGCAGATCGACTACGAGGAGGTCGCCGAGATCGCCCACCGCGTCAGCCCCAAGATGATTATCTGCGGTGCCAGCGCCTACCCGCGCACGATCAACTTCGAGTACTTCCACGATATCGCCAAGAGCGTTGGCGCGGTGCTCATGGCCGATGTCGCCCACATCGCCGGCCTGATCGTGTCCGATCTGCATCCGTCGCCAGTTGGCCTGGCCCAGTTCGTCACCACCACCACCCACAAGACGTTGCGCGGCCCGCGCGGCGGCCTGATTCTGTGCTCGGCCGATGATGCCAAGCTCATCGACAAGACGGTCTTCCCCGGCGTTCAGGGCGGCCCGCTGATGCACGTTATCGCCGCCAAGGCTGTGGCCTTCGGCGAGGCGCTCCAGCCGTCATTCCGCACCTACAGCCAGCAGGTGATCGCCAACGCCCAGGTGCTGGCCGAGGCACTGGCCGCCGAGGGCTTCCGCATCGTCAGCGGCGGCACCGATAATCACTTGATGCTGGTTGACCTGACGCCGTTCGATGTCACTGGCAAGGCCGCCGAGAAGGCGCTCGACCGCGCCGGCATCACCGTCAATAAAAATGCGATCCCATTCGATCCAAAGCCCCCGATGGTCGCCAGCGGCCTGCGCTTCGGCACACCTGCGGTCACTAGCCGCGGCTTCGGAGCCGCCGAGATGCGCCAGATCGCCAAGTGGGTCGGCCAAGTTGTGCGCAACATCAACGACAGCGACATGCACGCACGTATTCGCGGCGAAGTCGTCGAGCTGTGCGCAGGCTTCCCTGTCCCAGGACAGCCTGACCTAACATCAACCGAATCCGCCGTATAATAGGCGGCACACGCAGATAGAAGCTCGTGCCAGGCACACACCTGGCACCAATACTCTTATTTCAGATAACGGAGGAGCATGTGTCCATGCAACGTTCGCTCCAGGTGCTGCTGATCGTCCTGCTCAGCGGCCTCCTGTTGGGCTGTGGCGAGGCCAGCAAGCAAGTATCACCAGCGATGTTTAGCGTTGGCCCCAACAACTACACCGAGGCTCAGTTTACCAACTATCTCGAGCGCGCCGCGCCCGAGATCAACCAGGTTGTGCAATCCAATAATATTTCACCTGAGCTGATCCGCCAGCAGATCTTCGACTCGCTGATCCAAGAAGAGGTCTTCCTCAACGAGGCCCGCCAGTCTGGCGCTGGCATCGACGCGGACAGCACTGAGTTTATTCAGCGCGTGATGCTCCAAAACACCGGTCAAGAAAATCCTACCTTCAAGGACTTGACCGAGTTTGCGCAGGCCAATAACTTCGACTCATACGAGGATCTGCGCACCTATATCAATCGCGTCATCGCGCTCGATAACTACGCCCAAACGGTCAACATCGAGGGCGTACCACAGCAGGTGCACGTCCGCCATATCCTCATCTCTGTTCAGGGCACCGACTCGCCTGCGGCCAACGAAGAGGCGCGCAAGACGGCCGAAAATGTTGTTCAGCAGCTGCGCAACGGCGCAAGTTTTGCCGAGCTAGCCAGCCAGTACTCCGAAGATCCTGGCAGCGCTGTGCAGGGCGGTGATCTGGGCTGGGCCGATCCGGCGGGCTATGTCGATGGCTTCAAACAGGCTGTGCAAACGTTGCCGCTCAATCAAGTCAGCGACCCCGTCGAAACGCAGTTCGGCTGGCATATCATCGAGGTCCTCGGCCGCCAAACCTTCCAGAGCTGGCGCGATATGCAGCAAAGCGATGCTGGCCAGGCCTACATCAACCAGGTGATCAACGCTTACAAACAAAATGGCACGCTGAAAATCTATATCTCACCAGAGACGGTACCGCTGCCCGCGAGCATTACCGCCAAGCCTTCACAGTAGCCCGCGCGTGGGGCCGCGCCACGCGTGGCCCCCGCCGCTCTTTCTTTTGTAGCAGAAGATATCGCTATGCATTCGATCACGATTGTGGGCCTTGGCCCAGGCGCTGCCCAACAGCTGACGCTTGAGGCACATCAGCTGCTCAGCACCACGTCAACGCTGTATGTGCGCACGCGCATCCATCCGACGATCAGTGCTCTGCCCAAAGCGCTGAGCATCCAAGCGTTCGATCATCTCTACGAGCAGGCCGCTGACTTTCAGTCGATCTATACCACGATCGCCGCAACGCTGATCGAGCAGGCCCAGTCGCAGCCGGTCGTCTACGCCGTCCCCGGGCATCCGCTAGTCGCCGAGGCCACCACGCGCCATATTTTGCAGCAGGCCAAGGCGGCAGCCGTGCCCGTGCAGATCATCGCCGGCCTGTCGTTTATCGAGCCTGTCTGCACATCGCTCAACCTCGACCCGCTCGCCGAGGGCATGCAGCTGCTCGATGCGCTCGATCTCATCCCGCCACCTGTTCCAGCTGCCAGCGGCTCCGACCGCGCCTGGAGCGAGCTGCACGCTGTTGGCCCCTATCCGCCACCAACACCGCTGCCGCTGGTGCCGATTAAGCCTGTGCTGCTGTGTCAGGTCTACAGTCGCCAGATCGCCGCCGAGGTCAAGCTCTCGCTGATGGAGCGCTATCCTGCCAGCCATCCCGTGACCGTCGTGCGCCACGCTGGCCTGCCCGATCAGGTCACGCGAACGGCTCCGCTGCACGAGCTTGATCACGCCGATGATTTCGATCACCTCACCTGCGTCTACCTGCCAGCGCTCAGCATCGAGCAGGATGTGCGCAGCGTCGATACACTACAGTGGGTGATGCAGCGTCTCGCTGGGCCATTTGGCTGCCCCTGGGATCGCGAGCAGACCCACGCGAGCCTGCGCCCATTCTTGCTCGAAGAAACCCACGAGGTGCTAGAGGCGCTTGACGCCGAGGACTGGGACGGCGTCAGCGAGGAGCTAGGCGATCTCTTGCTCCAGGTCATCTTCCACGCCGAGCTTGGCCGCCAAAGCGGCACCTTCGACCTTGCTGATATCGCCACCGCGATTAACACCAAGCTCATTCGCCGCCATCCGCACATCTTCGGCGATGTCGCGGTGAGCGGCGCTGCCGAAGTGCTGCAAAACTGGGAGGCGATCAAAGCCACCGAGCGCGCCGAGAAGGGCAAGACCGACCGCCAAAGCCTGCTCGACGGCGTCCCTGCCAGCCTGCCCGCCCTGGCCTATGCCCAAACCATTGGGCGCAAGGCCGCCAAAGTCGGCTTTGACTGGCCCGAGATCGCCGGCGTCTGGGAGAAAATCAACGAGGAGCTACACGAGCTGCGCGCTGCGCCAGCCACAGACTATGCTGCTGAGCTAGGCGATGTTCTCTTCGCCGTCACAAATCTGGCCCGCTGGCTCGATGTCGATGCCGAGTCGGCGCTACGCACGACGATTAGTAAGTTTCAACGTCGCTTCCGTAGCATCGAGGCCGCTGCCGCCGCCCAAGGCCGCACTGTCGATTCATTATCTCTAGAGGAGGCTGATGCCCTGTGGGAAGCGGCGAAACGCACGGAGTAACAACGATTGTGATTGGGGCGGGGCTAGCAGGCTTGGTCGCGGCCCTGCGCCAACAGCAGGCCGGAGCACAAACGCTCCTGCTAGCCAAGGGCTTAGGGTCGCTGTCATGGACCAATGGCTGTATTGATCTGTGGCCAGCGGCCAACCCGCTCAGCGCGATTCAAGTGCTGCAATCACCACATCCCTATAGCCTGCTGACGCAGGCTGCTATCGAGCGCGCCTGCACATGGCTGCAAGCGCAGGCCAGTGCTGCTGGCTACCCGCTCGTCGGCAGCCCCAATCGCAGCGTCCTGCTGCCAACAGCGATTGGCACGTGGACGGCCGCCGCGCTGCTGCCGCTCACGATGGTTGCCGCAGAGCGCAACAATCTGCAGCACGCCTCGGTGCTGGTGGCCGGCTTCCGCGAGCTACGCGACTTCTACCCGCCCTTGCTCGCCACGCGCCTGGTCGAGCAGGGCATCGATGCGCGACCGGTCTATCTGACGATGCCGCCGACTGAGCGCACACGCGATTTCACAACCAACCACCTGTCGCGCTTGTTCGAGCGACCTGACTTCCGTGCGGCTGTCGGGCAGCAGCTGCGCGCCATCCGCGGCAGCGCACAGATCATCTTGCTGCCCGCTGTGCTGGGCGTAGATCACGCACTCAGCGTCGTCAGCGAGCTACAGGAGCTGAGCGGCGCGCGGATCGCCGAAATCCCCACCCTCCCAACGGTTGTGCCAGGCTTGCGCCTAGAGCGCATCCTGCGCCATGCCTTTGAGCAGGCCGGCGGCCGCCTCCAAATCAACGCCGAGGTTGTGCGCGGCGAGTGGGAGGGCCAACGGCTGCGCGCTGTCTGGACCAAGGCCGCCGCCCGTGAGCAGCGCCACAGCGCCGACCAGTTCATCCTCGCCACCGGCGGCATCGCTGGCGGCGGTTTCCGCGCCGACTACCCCAACTTGCTGCGTGAAACAGCGCTCGACCTGCCACTCGTGCAGCCACCCCAGCGCGCCGACTGGTTCGCCCCCCATGCAGACGATCCCCACCTGGTCTTCCAGGCAGGGATCGCGGTCAACGCTGCTTGGCAGCCGCTCGCTGCCGATAACAGCGTGGTTGCCATAAATGTGCGCGTTGCTGGAGCCGCGCTTGGGCAGGCCGACTTTATTCGTCAGCGCTGCCTAAACGGCATCGCCCTAGCAACAGGCTGGGCGGCGAGCGCAGCTACTTGACGCTCACCATATCTACATCAAAAATAAGTGTTGAGTTCGGCGGAATGCTGCCAATCGCCTGCGCACCATAGCCTAGCTCCGGCGGGATAATCAGCCGTCGCTTGCCACCGGGCTTCATGCCCTGAAGACCTTCCTCCCAGCCGGGAATAACCGAGCCTTGGCCAAGTTTAAGCGTAAATGGATCACGGCCGGAGTCGGGCCGAAGCTGATCGAAAATTTCCCCACTGGGCAGGTAGCCAACGTAGAACACTTGCACGTTGCTGCCAGCGGCCGCAGGCGTTCCTTCACCCTCGGCGATATCGATGTACTGCAAGCCCGACGCCGTTGTGGTTGGCTCTGGGTTGCCAGCAATTGTTGGTACAGGCCCAGCCACCACCTCTGGCGTCGGCACAGCAGCGCCAATCGTTGGCGTGCTCAGCACCTCGGATTGCGACACATCCTGCTCGCTGCCACTGATTGCCGTGCTATCACCAGGACCGATAATTTCACCGCAGCCTGCCAACAGGCACACTGCCCCCAGTGCCAGCGTGTGGCACACATACTGCTTAACGTTCCGTCGTTTCACAAGCCATTCTCCTGCTAGAGACCGTTAACGCGCTCATTATACTGGAAAGTAGTGGACATCACGGATTCATCAGTGTAGCATCATTCGCAGCGCCAACGTAGATTGTTACCTTAAAAGGGAACCTTTTACAAGCCACTGGCGTCTAAAGCACATCACAACTTTGGAGGGCAGCTATGGAACGGGTGTCGGATAAAGTCTCGGTGGTTTTATTCCTGATGGTTTTATTGGGCGCGCCATTGTTGTATATTTTGATCAGCGGTACAGGTCTCTAGGCGCATCGTGTATAATGCGCGCTAGGCAACCTCAAGGAGCATGGTTATGGCTGGGACGCGCACGGAAATTCTGCACTTGTTGCGCCCATTTGGGCGTCGTTTACGGCTTGCCGACACACTGCGGTGGGCAGGACGAACGTTCTGGCTAGCGACGCTGGGCTTTGCGCTTATCCAGGGGGCTGGTCGCCTGTGGCCTATTCCACACTGGACAGCATGGTCGCTGGTTCCTTTTGGGGTTTGGTTGATCGGGCTGCTTGTTGTTTTCCTCCGCCCGCAATCACCTCAGCGGGTCGCTCAACGCAGCGATCTGTCGCTCGATCTGCGCGAACGGCTATCAACCGCCCTTGAGCTATCACAAACAGCTGCCGAAGGGCCGCTGGTCGATATTCAGTACGCTGACGCAATGGCCACAGCGCGGGCAACCACACCGAAGCACATTCCCCTTGCACCGCCGCAGCGGGAACGACGCTGGGTGCTGGTTGCCGCGCTGTTTCTGCTGCTCGGCGGCCTCGGCGCGTTCTTGGAAAATCCGCAGCAGGCCGCTCTCGCTGAGCAGGCCGCCCTCCAGACCGAGCTACAGCAGGCCGCTGAGCGCATCGACGCCACCAAAGCCGAAATCGCCAAAGATCAAACGTTATCTCCAGAAGAGCGCGCCGAGCTTGAGCGCCAGCTAGCCGAGCTATCCCGCGATCTTCGTGAAAATACAGCGACCCGCGAGGATGCCCTCGCCCGCCTGTCCCGCACCGAGCAGCAGCTGCGCAATCGGCTTGACTCACGCTCCGGCGCACGCCGCGCCTCACTTGAGGAGATCGCCCGTGCGCTGCAAAATGCCCGTGGCGAGCAGTCGCCACAGCGCCAAGACCCTGAAAAAGCCGCCGAGGAGCTGCAAAAAACAGCCGATGATCTTAACAATCTGAGCCAGCAAGAGCGCGAAAATTTGGCCAAAACGTTGGAGGAGCAGGCCAACCGCGCCGCCGCCACCGATCCTGCCCTCGCCGAACAGCTGCGCCAAGCCGCCGATGCCCTCCGCAACGGCAATGTCAGCGAAGCCCAGCAGGCCCTACAGCAGGCGAGCCAGCAGGCCGGCCAGAGTGCGCAGCAAATTCGTGATCAGCAAGCTGTTGGTCAGGCGCTCAGCTCTGTGCAGCAAACACGCACAGAGACAGCTCAAAATGGTCAAAATAGCCAGCAGGTTGCCCAGAATGGCCAGAATGGCCAGAATGACCAGAACGGTCAAAACGGCCAGAACGGTCAAAACGGCCAGAACGGCCAGAACGGCCAGAACGGTCAAAACGGTCAGAATGGCCAGAACGGTCAAAACGGCCAGAACGGTCAAAACGGTCAGAATGGCCAGAATGGTCAAAACGGCCAAAACGGTCAAAACGGCCAAAATGGTCAGAATGGGCAAGGGCAGGGGCAAGGCCAGGGGCAAGGCCAGGGGCAGGGCCAAGGTCAAGGGCAGGGCCAAGGCGGTGGAGCCAACGGGGGCAACCTGGGGCAAAATACCAGCAATGGCAGCGGCAACATTAACCGCTCAGGCCGCAATGACCAAAACTTCCCTGGCACTGGCAACGACAAAGGACTCGTCTATCAGCCATGGAAGCCTGGGGATCCCAACAACCCCACCAATATCCAGGGCCAGCCTGGCCAAAGTGGCTCGGCACCGAACTTGCCGGGCAATACCACAGGCCCCGGCCTACCCAATGGCTCGCAGGTGCCCTATAATCAAGTCGATCCAGGCTATCGTGAGTCAGCGGGGCGGGCTGTTGATAGCGGGTATATCGCCCCACAAATGAAAGAATTAATTCGCTCCTACTTTGATCAACTCGATCAGTAAGCTGGTTTGTGGCGGAAAACTAGCTGTGTAGGCTCCATCGTGCCGCCACACAATAAGGAGGACTATGTTTCTGGCATTGGAATGTGGGTTCATCACCTTGCTCGTGATGGGCATCATGACTCTGACTGTCGGTGCACGCCGGTACAACATTAGTCATCGCACCATGACCATAACATTTGCGCTGACAGCGCTAAGCTGGATGGGCTTTTTGCTCACCACCATTGCCCTTGTGGTCTATACAGCACAGCTCGCTGTGTTTATGTAGTCTAGGGGCTTAGATGGTTGAGCCGCCTACGGCGCAGCTACGCACGCTATGCTAGGCATCAACGTCAGAAGAGGGGCGTTGATGCCTCTTTGATCATACACGCCGCTTTTGTACTCCCCACCCGCAAACATGTTGAAAGGGTACCCATGCAATATACTGAACGTGATGCTGAGGGGTTTCGCCGCACAGCCGCCGCTGTCGAGGCCGAGATCAGCAAAGTTATTGTTGGCCAACGGGTGTTGATACGCCAAACGCTGATTACGTTGCTAGCTGGTGGCAATGCCTTGCTCGAAGGCGTACCTGGCTTGGCCAAAACGACGCTGATCCGCACGCTCGCCGATACTGTCGACTGTCAGTTCAGCCGCATTCAGTTTACACCTGACCTGATGCCCGCCGACATTATTGGCACCACGATTATTGCCGAGGACGAAGCAGGCCACAAAGTGTTCCGCTTTCAGCGCGGCCCGATTTTTGCCAACTTGGTGCTGGCCGACGAGATCAACCGCGCCACGCCAAAAACTCAGTCGGCGCTCCTAGAGGCAATGCAGGAGCACACGGTCAGCGTGGCGCGCACCATCCACCGCCTTGAAGAGCCGTTCTTTGTGCTCGCCACGCAGAACCCGCTCGAGATGGAGGGCACCTACCCACTGCCCGAGGCGCAGCTTGATCGCTTTTTCTTCAAGATCAACGTACCGTTTCCCTCGCCAGCCGAGCTGGTTGAAATTGCGCAGCGCACCACCGGCACCCAACAGGCGCAGCCGCAGAAAGTCGCCGATGGCCAAACGCTGATTACAATGCAGACGATGGCCCGCGCCGTGCCAGTCGCCAGCCATGTCCTTGGCTATGCCGCACGCCTGATTAGCGCCACGCATCCCGATAGCCCGCTTGCCCCCGACACCGTCCGGCGCTATGTGAGCTACGGCTCCAGCCCACGTGGTATGCAAGCGCTCATCCTCGCTGGCAAGATCAACGCCCTCCTTGATGGCCGCACCAACGTCGCCTTCCGCGACCTGCGCGAGATGGCCATGCCCACCATGCGCCACCGTGTCATCCTCTCGTTTGAGGGCCAGGCCGAGGGCATCACCACCGAGTCAATTGTAAGCAGCATTCTTGAAAGTATCAGGGAAGAAGAATAATGCAACGTCGTGGAATACCTCTGCTGGTGCTCATGGTTGTGCTGGCTGCCTGCGGATCGCTTGAAACACAGCCGCCGACGGCACGGCCGACAATCGAGCTTAAGCGCGCTGTCAATCTGCCCTCCACCACCGGAGACCTGCCGACCATCCCGGCCGATGATCCGCGCGCACAAGGCGATCCCAACGCGCCAGTCACGCTGATCGAGTATAGCGATTTCCAGTGCCCCTTCTGTCAGCAGCACGAGCAAACCGTCTACCCCGAGCTGATCAAGCAGTACGTGGAGACCGGACAGGTGCGCTACGTTTTCCGGAACTACATTGCTGTGCCCGAGCATCTCGCCGCCCCCGCCGCCGGTGTCGCCGGCCTCTGCGCCGCCAAGCAAGATCAGTTCTGGGCAATGCACGATATGCTCTTTGAGCGGGCAAATGCCTGGAGCGCCGATCCAGATACCGCGCCTGACTATTTCGCCCGCTACGCCGAGCTGCTTGGCCTTGATGTTGCAGCCTTCAAGGAGTGCCAAGCCGATCCAGCGATGCGCAAGCAGGTCGATGCGGAGTCGCTAGAGGCGCAGTCGCTTGGCGCTGATGCAACCCCAAGCTTCTTTATTGGCAAGTACTATATTCGCGGCGCACAGTCACTGCCGCGCTTCGCCTCGGCAATCGAGGGCCTACAGGATTCGGCCAATGAGTGATGTCGGCGGCTTGTTTGAGCCAGCGTTTCTAAAACAGCTTGACCGGCTTGTGCTGCTCACACGACGCAGCACGGTTGGTCAAATGCAAGGCGAGCGCCGCTCACCACGCCGTGGCTCGTCGATTGAGTACGCCGATTTCAAGCCCTACACCGCTGGCGACGACTTCCGGCAGATCGACTGGAACCTGTATGCCCGCCTCGAGAAGTTTTTTCTCAAGCTCTTTGTGGCCGAGGAAGAGATCACCCTGCATCTATTGATCGACTCCAGCGCCTCAATGGACTGGGGCGAGCCAAATAAGCTGCGCTACGCGGCGCAGCTCGCGGGAGCAATGGGCTACATCGCGCTGGGCGGGCTAGATCGCGCCCGTGTGCAGGCGTTTGGCGGCAACGCCACGCGCCTGCCAGCCCAGCGCGGGCGCGCCGGCGTAGTGCCGCTGTTTCGCTTCCTCAGCCAGCTGCAGGGCCAGGGGCCAACCAACCTTGTTGACGCATGTCAGCGCTATGTGCAAACAACCCGTGTCGCTGGCCCGCTCCTGCTGTGCACCGACCTGCTCACTCCCGACTGGGAGGAGGCGCTGCGCACGCTGAGCCGCCGGCCATTTGAGATTACGCTGATGCATATCCTCGCCCCCGATGAGCTAAACCCACCGCTGGAGGGCGATCTTAAGCTGCTGGATGTCGAGGGCGGTGACGGCGTTGATGTCAGCGCCGACCTTGATCTGCTCCAGCGCTACGTTGAACGACTGTACGCTTGGCGTCAAGAGGTCGAGACTTTCTGCAATGCGCGCGGTATCAACTACATTTTTGTAGAAACCACGCTGCCGCTCGACACGCTACTGGTCTCGGTGCTCCGCGAGCGCCAACTGTTGCGATAGGAATCAGGCATGGGATTACTCGCTCCACTGATGTTAGGGCTGGGCGCTGCGGTGATGGCAGGGATTGTCACCCTCTACATCTTGCGCCTGCGCCGCGAAGAACGCACCGTCTCCTCGACCTTTTTGTGGCAGCAGCTGGTGCGCGATGTCGAGGCAAATGCGCCTTGGCAGCGGCTGCGCAATAACTGGCTGATGTGGCTCCAGCTGCTGGCTGCACTCCTGCTGGCGCCGGCGCTCGCCCGACCGTTCTTCAAGACCGCTGGCGTCAGCGGCAAGAACTTGATTCTGATTATTGACCGCTCAGCATCAATGGGCGCAGTCGATGCCGATCCCACACGCCTGGAGCGGGCGAAGTCCGAAGCCATCCGCCTGATCGACCAGCTGCCGGATGGGGCACGCGCCACTGTGATGGCCATCGGCGGTGAGCTCGATGTGCCCGCCGCCGCGACCAACGATCGCCGCGAGCTGCGCAACGCAATCAATGGTATTCAACTGCGCCTGGGAGGCGGCTCGGATATGAGCCAAGCCCTCAGCCTCGCTGGAGCGCTCGCCGCCCGTGAGACCGACTCGGAGGTGGCGATTTTATCCGATGGTCAGGTCACTGTGCCGACCAGCACCACGATTCCGGCCAAGATTCGCTTTTTTCCACTTGGCGAATCAGCCAATAACCAGGCGATCGCGGCAGTGACGCTCAACGAGCTAGCGCCTGGCGCGCTGACATTCTTCGCCCGTGTGCGCAACAATGGTGCCGAGCGCGTTGTGCGCCGCCTCGTGGTGGAGCTTGACGGCACCCTGTTCAACGCCTACGACATCGAGCTGCCGCCAGGCCAGGATCAGACCATCAATGTCGATGTGCCCGCCAGCACGCAGATCGCGCACGTGTATCTCGATGGCACCGATGCGCTGCCAAGCGACGATCAGGCCTGGGCTGTGCGCCCCTCCAATGACCCAATTCCCGTGCGCCTCGTGACGCCTGGCAACCGCTTCTTGGCCACCGTGCTGGGCCTGATGCCACGTGTTGCGGTGACAGCCTATCTCACCGAGACGGCGGCGTTCACCGATACGCCGATGCTGACTGTGCTAGATGCAAGCCTGCCGGACCCGCTGCCAGAGGGCAATTTGTTGATCATCGCGCCCTACCGCTCAACCGCGTACTTTTCGGTGACCGGCGTGCTCGATCAGCCTGTGCCGCGCCCAAGCCTCACCGAGGAGCCGCTGCTGCGCGGCATTGAGCTAGGCGAAGTGAATATTTTGCGCTCGGTGCATGTTGAAAATGCCCCATGGGCACACACCGTGATCGACAGCTCCAGCGGGCCGCTGTTAATCGCAGGCGAAGTTGACGGACGCCGCATCGCCATTTTGGGCTTCGACCTGCACGACTCCGATCTGCCGCTTAATATTGCCTTTCCGGTGCTGATGGCCAATCTCGTTGGCTATTTAGCCCCTGGCAGCGGCGGCGAATCCGCCTTTATCGCACCCAACCAGGCGCTGAATATTTCTGTCACCAGCGATGTGGAGCAGGTGCGCGTGACGCTGCCCAACGGCGCTACGGTCGAGCTTGAGCCTCGTCAGGGTAGCGCAACCCTCGACGCTGCACAGGTCAGTCAGGCTGGCATCTACACCGTGGAACTTCACGGCGCAGGCGGCGTTGTTAACACACAGCGCTATGTGGTCAATGCCTACAGCGAAAGCGAGGCCACCATCAATCCAGTGCCCGTGCTTGATATCGCTCAAGCTGGTGGTGGTGTCGTTGGCAGCACCGAGACCGAGCAGGCCCAGGCTGGCAAGGATGAGTGGTGGCGGCCGCTGGCACTGGTAGCGCTGATCGTGCTGCTGATCGAGTGGGTGTTGGCCCAGCGCGGCGGCATGACCCGTCTACGCTTGTGGTGGCGCGCACGACGTACCGCTTAGGAGAACCGCTGATGAGTTTTGTGCGGCCTGAATTTCTGTGGTTTTTATTGTTTCTCCCGCTGGTTTGGGGGCTTGGCCTGCTCAATCAGCGCGGCAGGATGACACGTCGACGCTGGTCGGCGCTGATCGTGCGCACGCTGCTGCTCGTAGCGCTGATCGGCAGCCTAGCCGGAGCGCAGCTTGTGCAGCCAGTGCACTCGCTCACAACGGTGTTCTTGCTCGACAGCTCCGACTCAATCTCGCCTGGACAGCGCTCAGCCAACGAACAGTTTATCGAACAAGCGCTCCAGTCCATGCAAGCAGGCGACAAGGCAGCTGTGGTCGTCTTTGGCGAAAATGCGCTCGTCGAGCGGGTGCCCTCCGAAATTCAGCGGCTGGGAGCAGTGCAGTCGGTGCCGATTGCTGCACGCACAGACATCGCCGCAGCGCTCCAGCTTGGTGTGGCGCTGTTTCCAGCCGAGACACAGAAGCGCCTCGTGCTGCTCTCGGACGGTGGGGAGAACACAGGCCAGGCCCTGCATATGCTCAATCTAGCCCAACAGCGCAACGTGCCTATCGACGTTGTGCCAACCGGAGCCGCCATCAATGGCCCCGAGGTGGCGGTTGTCGATTTTCAAGCTCCCGCCCGCGCCCGCAGCGGTCAAGAGATTCAGCTCGTCGCCAGTGTTGAGAGCAACACAGCCCAGACAGCCCAGCTACGCTGGAACAACGACCGCGAGCTGCTCGCCGAGCAGTCAGTCGAGCTGCAAGCGGGCACCAACACCTTCACCACAACCGTGGTCGTCGGCGATCAAGGCTTTCACCGCTACAATGTGCAGGTTATTCCCACCGACGACACGCGCCTGCAGAACAATGTTGCAGGAGCCCTCGTCGATATCAACGGGCCGCCAAAGGTCTTGCTCGTCGAGGGCGAGCCAGGCGCAGCCGACCAGCTGAAAACGGCGCTAGCGGCGGCCAACGTTGAGCCGGTCGTTGTCACACCCTCTGGCCTGCCGACTGATCTGCCAGGACTAGCGGACTATGAAACAATTATGCTGGTAAATGTTGCAGCGCGCGACATCCCCAACGACACCCAGGCGCTGATTCGCTCGTTTGTGGGCGATCTTGGTCATGGACTGGTCATGGTTGGCGGCTCGCACAGCTTTGGCGTCGGCGGCTACACCGGCACACCAATCGAAGAGGCGCTGCCGGTCAACATGGATGTGCGCAATCGCCAGCAGCGCCCAGATATCGCGCTGGTGTTTATCATCGACAAGTCTGGCAGCATGGACGCCTGCCACTGCAACGGCGGGGCCATGGCTGCGCGCCAAGAGGGCGGCGTCAAGAAGATCGATATCGCCAAAGAGGCCGTCGCCGAGGCGGCAACAGTGCTTGGGCAGAACGATAAGCTCGGTGTCGTCACCTTCGATGACACCTTTCACTGGTCGATTGACCTGCAGAAAGTGCCCTCCGCCGCCGACATTGAAAATGCGCTTGCGCCAGTTCCGCCCAACGGCGGGACAAACGTGGTTAGCGGCATGGAGGCCGCGCTGAAGCAGCTGCAGCAGTCCGACGCGAAAATTAAGCATGCGATCTTGCTGACCGACGGCTGGGGGCGCGCCGATGTCAGCAGCATCGCGCAAGAGATGCGCGACTCCGGCATCACCCTATCGGTTGTGGCCGCCGGCAACGGCTCGGACGAGAAGCTGGCCGAGTATGCGAACATCGGCGGCGGACGCTACTACCCAGCCCGCACGATGGAAGAAGTGCCGCAGATCTTTTTGCAAGAGACGATTCAAGCTGTTGGCACCTACATTGTTGAGGAGACATTCACACCAGCCTATGCCGAAGACACGCCGATCTTGAGCGCGCTACAGTCCGGCCTGCCCGCCCTGCTGGGCTACAATGGCACTGATGAGAAAGATACGGCGCGGCTGGCCCTGGTTGCGCCAGATGGCTCGCCGGTGCTGGCGCAGTGGCAGTATGGGCTAGGCCGCTCGGTGGCCTGGACCAGCGATCTCGCTAGCAAGTGGGCGGTCAACTGGGTACAGTGGGAGGAGTTTCCACGCTTTGTGAGCCAGCTTGTGGGCTGGACGCTGCCGCGCGTCAGCAGCGATCTCGTCTCGGGCGCAGCCACGCTTGTGGGCACCGATGTGCGCATTGATCTGGTGGCAACCGCCGAGGATGGCGCAGCGCAAAGCGGCCTACAGGTGGATGCGCGGGTTATTGGCCCCACTGGCGAGCCGCAGCAGGTAACGCTGAATGAAGTTGGGCCAGGCCAGTACCAGACGCTGCTGCCTAGCCCGCCCACCGGTACCTACCTTGTGCAAGTCACCGGAACAGATAAGGCTGGAAAACCAGTTTTCGCCACCACGCTCGGCCTGCTGGTGCCCTACTCGCCAGAGTATCGCCAGGGTCAGGGCAACCCCGCACTGCTGGCCAGCCTCGCGCAGCAGAGCGGTGGACGCACGCTGGAGCAGCCGGCGCAGGCGTTTGACCACACGCTGGACGCCGTTCGTCGCGCTGTGCCGATCGACCTTCTGCTGCTCTTGCTGGTGATTATGGTACTGCCGCTTGACATTGCGATTCGCCGCCTCTCGCTGCGCCGCCGCGATTTTGCCCAACTGCGCGAGCGCCGTGCCGTGCAAAAACGAGCAGCGGCAGCACCAACAGCAACGGTGGCCAACCTGCAAGGAGCAAAGGCGCGCGCACGTGGGCGCTGGAGCTCTGATAGCACCGAGCAGACGCCCGCAGCGCCTCCAGTGGCAGAGCCGCGCCCAGCCACGTCCGCAGCGCCGTCGGCGACCAAGCCGCTTGGCCAGCAGAGCACGCCACAGCCAAGCCAGAGCGCGCCACCGCCGCCATCACCAGACGAAGTAACGGATCCACTGGAGCGCCTACGCGCCGCCAAAAATCGCGCCCGACGCCATTAAAAATTAGCGGCCACAGCCAAATCTAGGCTGTGGCCGCTGCGCTACGCTTCACGCGCAGCACTGCCAGACATCAAGCTGGTAGCTTGACGTGCGATAGCCGTACAAACTTTTGAGCTGTGGCGAGCGGGCCATGTACTCGCTAAACTGATCACTGAAGGCCGCACTACGCTGTGAGCGCACGATCAGCAGATGCGCGCTCCGTCGCAGCAGCTGCAGCACGCGAGCGCCAGGCTCGGCGACACAGGCGAGGGCTGTAGCGTGCAGCACCACGAGGTCAAAGCGGGCTGTTGCCTGCATCTGTGGCAGCACTAGACACGCAAAGGAGACATTGCGCAGATGCCGACAGCGGGCGCGAGCCTGCTGCAGGAGCTGCGGCGACTGCTCAAACGCAAGCAGCCGCTGACAGTGCTGCGCCAACCGGACCGTCAGGCGACCAGTGCCACAGCCTAGCTCACACCCAGACTGATAGCGCAGCTGAGGCAAGGCGGCCAGCGCAACCTCCACCCACGTAGCCTCAGCAGCCACAGCATCGCGCTGCTTCCCACGCTGGATCCTAGGATCAGCGTTGCCAATGGATACCTCGGGCGATCCAAGCATGTTCCACACCTCATCACACACAAAAGCCCACACGAACGTGGGCCAAGGAGAGACTATTCACTTGTTTTCGAGACAGAAAAAACGCGCCAGTGAGCCAGTGAGCAGCTGTTGCTTGGGGTGCACGCTGGCGTAGCAGGCCAGCGCACGGCGGCTACGCTAGAAAAATCGGGACAGAATACCAACACAGCATACACCGTCCTTGAGCAACTGAAGGCAGCCAGACTGCTGCAAACATATTTCTGTAGCATATTCAGTGCCAGCAACAGGACGACAACGCCCTAGCGGTCAAGCGGCGCTGGCGTTGGAAATGGCTCATTGGTCGCGGCCAACTGCTCGCGGCGCACCCAGCCGACGACGCGCCACTGATTGCGCACCACGCCCTCATACCAGCCATCCTGCTCGCGGAAGGGCATAAAGCGGTCCTCGGGGGTGATCTCGGCCAGCACGGCGGAGTCGGCCTGTGGCGCAGCATGAACTGGTACGCCAGACTCACGCGGGCGCTGCAGCGCCAGATCTGGCGGCTCGAGCGCTGCACGATCAGCAGGATCGTGGCGAGCCAGATAGTTGAGAATGCCGGTGGTGATAGCCTGAGCGACGAGATCCGGCTGCTCAAGCAGCATTGCCCGATCTGTGGGATTCGAGAGATAGCCCATCTCAACGATCACCGCCGGGGTGGTGCGGGCGACCGCGTGCTGGTGCCGACGCCAGCTAAAGGCGTAGTAGCCACGCATATTGAACGTCACAGCGCCATCGCGCGGCAGCCCTGTCTGCTCGGCATAGGCGGCGTCGATCTGCTCCAGCAGCAGCTGGGAGGCCGCCGATGTGCGCCAAGGCGTCGCCAGCTTAAAGCCGCGCGTGCTCGACTGCGGCGAGCCATCGGCGTGCAGCGCCACAAACGCATCGGCAGCATAGGCGACAGGCACGGTGGCAGGCAACAGATCAGCGTCAACGCCGTTCGCCTGCAGCAGCACCACCACCTGCTCGGCGATGGGCAGGTTCACATCGATCTCGCTGTAGCCAGCCACGAATGCGCCGGTTGATGTGCGAAAGCGCGCCAGCTCCTCGGGCAGCTGATCGGTTTGCCAATGGCCGGCCTGGATACCGACGCGCGGACGCGCGGGCACAGTTGGCGTTGGCGCAGGTGTTTGGGTCGGAACAGCCGTTGGCTCTGGGGGCGCTGCGGGTGTGGGCGCAAGCGTCGCTGGAGCGCCAGGTGTAGGTGTAGGTGGTAGTGCAGCTTGATCGAGCACCGATGGCTCGCGGACAACGCCAACAGGCTCCGCCGGGGCTTGGCCCTGGCACGCGCTGAGCAGCAAACATAGCAGCAGTAACGTTCGTTTCATCGTAGCCTCCGACTATCTTAAAAACAGTACCACAGCTTTGAGCGCGCGAAGGTTTACAGGAGATTAACAAATCGACCCATGCACTCAATTGCTTGACGCAGAGCCGCGTTGGTGGGCATACTCAATAGCATGGACATACTAATTGTTGAAGATCATCCGACGCTCCGCGAGGCAATGCGGATCGGGCTTGAGGCCACAGGGGCAGTCAAGGTTATCGGCGAGGTGGGCAGCGGGTCGGCAGCGATTGAGTTTTGTGCCCACACAACGCCCACCGCGATCTTGATGGATGTGGCGCTCGACAACTCGATCAACGGCATTCAGGCCGCCATCGCCATTCGCCGTGAACATCCGCGCCTGCCGGTCGTGTTCTACTCGATTCAAGACGATGACGCGTTCTACCGTGATTTCCAGCGCTCGGGCATCTTGAGCCACTACGCCTATGTGCGCAAAAGCAACTATCTGCTGCCAGTGATGGTCGTGCCGCTGCTGCGCGATGCGATCATGGGCCGCGCCTTCACCGATCCAGACATTGCACTGCGCGTGGAGGAGGTGCAGCACCGCGACGAGCAGTCGGCGCTTGATCTGCTGGAGCCTGCCGAGCGCGAGGTGGCGCACTTGATCGCCCAAGGCTTCACCAACGATCAAATCGCCCAGCGGCTTGGCTTTCGCGATGCGCGTGCGGTAAGCCGGATCAACGGCCAAATCTACACCGCCTGGGGGCTGAATGAAAACAGCATCGATGAGAAGATTGCGCGCACACGCGCCGCGCTGATCTACCACATCGGCCAACTGATCGTCTGGGACAGCAACGGTATCGGGCAAATCTGCACGCCAGATGGGGCTTGGAAACCGCTCTGGGAGCAGGCGAACCTGCTCACACCTGCAATAGCACAGCAGCCATGAATATTATCAACACCTGGCAGGCCGTGGCACTGGCGGTCTCAATCTTCAATGCAATCATCTGCCTGTGGCTCGGGCTAACCGTTTGGCTTGATGGCGGGCGCGAGCGTGGGCCACGCTTAGCCGCAGCAGGCATGCTGATGGCGGGCGTCTTTTTCTTGATTCACGCGGCGGTGGTGGGCAAAGGTCCGCCGCTGAGCGGGCTAGGCATTCCATTTTGGTGGCGCGTAATCAGCGTGCCATCGCTGCTTGCGCCCTACGCGTGGTACGCCACAATGGTGTGGTACACCGGCGTCAGTGATCGCGCGCTGGCTGTGCACAAGGTGCTGCTGATCGTGCTGGGGCTGTTTATCGGACTGCTGGTGCTGCTGCTCACAGCGATCTACCCGCTGCCGCCGGAGCTGCGCACCTTTGCGCTGCGCATCGTGCCGGCGTGGCTGGTGGCCGGGCTGCCATTTCTGATCGCTGGCTACCTGCTAACGTTGATCATCTGTTTTGTGCTGCCGATTCATGCGCTGTGGACCGGGACTGGCCGCAGCGATCATCTGCCAAGCCATGCATGGGCGCGCGTGCGCACCTGGCTTGTGCGCACATCGCTGCTCGGGCTGCTGGCGGGCATGGTGGCGCTTGGTGGCGCGGTGCTGATCTTCTCCGGCCAAAGCGCCAACCTCGACCAGCCCTTCCATGAGCCAGACGCAGCCCAGATCAGCCAATTTTTCCAGTTTGATGTTGGTGTGCTGGTAATTGTGGCAGCAGCGCTCGGCACAGCGGGGCAGGCGGCCGGAGCCTACGCAGCCTTCACTGAGCGACCGCTGCCACAGTGGAATCGGGTTGACCAATGGCGCTGGCTCGTGCTAATCGCCGCGACATTCGCGCTCGTGGTCGGCATCAGCACAACCTTTGAGCTGCCGCCGATCTACATCATCCTGTTCGCCACCACGCTGGCGGCGCTGGCGTATGCGCTGCTGAGCTGGCGCTATCGCGTTGAGCATGAGGCGTTTATGAGCCGTCTGCGGCCGTTCGTCGCCAGCCTGCACTTCCAAGACCGGCTGCTTGATGGCGGCGTCAGCCTCTCAACCGCCGTGACCAAACTGCTCGAGGCGATCAGCCGCGATGTGCTGCGCGCCGAGCGCGCCTGCCTGCTGCTGCGTGATCGCATCCCGGGCCTGCCGATGGTGGTAACGTACCGCTGGGGGACAGCGGAGGTGCCACAGCTTGGCGATCTCAACTTCAGCCTGCCCCACCACAGCGGCGGCATGCGCCTTGATGCCAGCGTCAATGGCACAACCTGGGCCATTCCGCTCACCGACGGCCGGGGCATCGCTGGGGCGCTTATTCTGGGACCACCGTTGCCAGGAGCCGTCTACACCGAAGAGCTGATGGAGGTCGCCGCCGCGTGCTGCGCACGCCTGACCGACGCCCTAGCCGGCGAGCGTGCGGCGCGGATGCTCGCCGACGTGCTGCGCCAGCGCATCGCTGAGGTCAAAGTGCTTGGCAGCCAGGGCCGCCGCACGCTCCACGATGACATCCTGCCGCAGATTCACGCGGCGCTGATCCACCTGAGCGCCATGCCCAACCCCGATGCCACCGTGCAGGCAGCAACCAGAGCGCTCGCCGACGCCCACAGCCAGCTATCGACGCTGATTCGCACCCTGCCGCCAGCCACCCCCCATCGGCTGGAGCATGTGGGGCTGCTCCAGACGCTGCGCGACCTGGCGCTGGTGGACTTCAAAGCGGCCTTCGATGACGTGCAGTGGAACGAGCAGCCAGGCATCGCCGAGCGCCTAGCGCTCACACCACAGTTCGTCGGCGAGGTGATCAGCTATGCCGTTCAGGAGGCACTGCGCAACGCCGCACGCCACGCGCGCAACGATAGCAGTCAGCAGCCGCTCCACGTGACAGTTGACCTGCACTGGCAGCAGGGCCTGCACATCAGCATCAGCGATGATGGCGTTGGCTTCAAACAGGCGCAGGCCAGCACCAGCACAGGCATCGGACTCAACGTCCACCGTAGTCTGCTGGCGCTGCTCGGCGGGAAGCTCGCGATTGAGGCAGGCACGCCACGCGGAACAACCGTGCGCATGTACGTGCCTGAAGACCTCTGGAACCTAGCCGCCTTTATTGACGATGGAGATGATCAAGAGTTAGGCGTCTCGGAGCGTGGCCGAACGCGCACGGTGCTCTCCTGAGCGGGGAATTTACCGCGGGCGTGGGAGGTGTAGAACTCACGCAGCTGCTCGAAATCGGCCTCGATATCGCCAGAGGGGTAGAGCAGCGGACCAAAGCCGATGACCTTGCGCTCGTAGTTGATATAGCACTGGCCAATCGGAATGCCAGCGCCGTGGGCCATCCAGTAAAAGCCGGTCTTCCAGTGGTCGGTGTAGTCGCGTGTGCCCTCGGGGGCGACAACGAGCAGAATGTGCTCCTGCTCGTTGATCGCCTGGATGACCTGCTCGACGGCGTTGTAGCTCGCATCGCGACGAATCGGAATACCGCCAAGCCAGCGCATCAGCTTGCCGAAGACGCCTTTGAACAGGCTGTCTTTGCCAATCCAGTTCGCGCGCAGGCGTAGGCGAAACGCCACCAACAGCATAATCACAAAATCCCAGTTCGAGGTGTGGAACGCACCGATCGCGATCCACTTGGGCACAGTTGGAACCTCGCCCTCGATGCTCCAGCCAATGCGGCGCATGATCCAGCCGGAGAGCCAGCGCCGCCAGCTAGCCGGGCGCACCATGCGTTTAGAAGGACGGTGGGTAAAACGTTTCACATCAGCCCCCTGATCTGGTTAAGTTTGAAGTTTTTGCTGCACTGCCGCCACGATCTGATCGCGGGCGGCAGGCTCTTGCGCACCGGTGCGCAGGTCTTTGATCTGCACGAGGTTAGCGCTGGCATCATCTGGGCCGTAGACGAGGGCGAGGGTTGCGCCCTTGCGGTCAGCCTCGCTGAACTGTGTACCTAGCCGCGCCGGACCGTAGGCTGTCAGCACCGACAGGCCCGCAGCGCGCAGCTCGCTGGCCAGGCGCAAGCTCTCCGGCTCTAGCTCAGGGCTGAAGATCGTGACATACGCATCGATGAAGCGCTCGAAGGTTGGCCCCATCTTCAGCTCAACCATGAGATCGTAGAGGCGCTCGATGCCAAAGGCGAAGCCGACGGTGGGCAGCGAGCGCTTGCTGAACATGCCGATCAGGTTATCGTAGCGCCCGCCGCCGAGCAGCGAACCCATCGGCGGCTCAGCAAGCACAGCCTCAAAGACACAGCCGGTATAGTAGGAAAGGCCGCGCGCAAGGGCTGGTGAGAGCGTGTAGCTCTCGGGTGCAACGCCGAGCAGCGCGACATTCTCGATGATCGCGCGCAGATTCGCGAGCGCAGCACTGGCAGCCTCATCGTCGCCGAGGGTCGACTGCATGGCGGCGAGCACGGTGTCGGGCGCGCCCTCAAGGCTGATGAAGTCGCAGATTTTGGCCGCAGCATCGGCGCTGACACCGCTCTGCACCAGCTGCTCACGCACTTGATCGAGGCCGATTTTATCGAGCTTATCGATGATGCGGTAGACGTTGGCCGCCGCCTCAGCCTCAACGCCAGCCACGCGGGCGAGGCCGCTGAGGATCTCGCGATGGTTGATCAGCACGCGCGCGCCAGCGAAGCCCAGGCGCTGCAGCGACTCGCAGACAATCGCGATCACCTCGGCATCGGCGACAGGACTATCGACGCCGACGATATCGGCATCGAGCTGCCAAAACTCGCGGTAGCGGCCGCGCTGCTGCCGCTCGCCACGGTAGGATTGACCAAGCGCATAGCGCTTGAACGGCATGCCCAGCTTGCCCTCGTTGGCGGCGATCACACGGGCCAGCGGCACCGTTTGATCGTAGCGCAGGGCGAGCTGATCGGAGCCGAACTGCAAGCGAAAGAGCAGCTTCTCATCCTCGCCAATCTTGCCCTCCAAGGTCTCGGCATACTCAACGATAGGCGTTGACAGCTCCTCGAAGCCGTAGCGGCGGAGCACATCGATCAGCGTGTCGGTGATATAGCGACGCAGGCGCATCGCATCGGGCAGATGATCGCGCATGCCTTTGTACGAGCGGGGTGTAATCATAGATACCTCTTTCAAAACCTAGCGTGCTGGGTGCGGCGCGCCGTACAGCCAGCAGCCACACAGCCGATAGAAGCCAGCGCTGGGCAGGCGCGGCGGCCTAGCGGCGCAGCGAAACCGGGGCCAGATCGAGCAAGCCCTGCGGGGTAATCGTTAAATCCTGAACGTAAGGCTTCACCACCGAAAAGTCAATCGTGTGATCGAGCGGCACAACCACATGGGCCGCCAGCAAGCGCTGCTCGGCCTGACGGTACAGTTCACCACGCCGCTGCTCATCGGTCTCGGCCTTGGCCTGCGCGAGCAGCTGCTCGAACTCCGCGTCGCGATAGCCCGTGTAGTTATACTGGCCGCGCTGCCCAAACAGCACCTCTAAGAAGTTCTGCGGATCAGGGTAGTCGGCGATCCAGCTGAGATCGTACATATGGAACTGATCGGTGTCGGTGGTGAGCGCCTGCAGATAGTCGCCAAACTGATCGTGCGAGCGCAGCTCGATGGTCACGCCTAGCTCATCGTGGGCGATCTGGGCGAGCAAGCTCACGCCGCCATTGGATGTATAGCCAACCAGCGGCGGCAGGTTCTCGGTGCCGCCATAGCTGGACTCGGCCAGCAGCTGCTTGGCGCGCGCAATATCGGCGGTTGGCTCGGGCAGCGCAGCGGGATCGGCTCCAGGCATACCTGGCGGCAGGATACCACGGGCCGGAATCACGGTGCCATTGAACGTAACCTCAGCACGGCGCACGCGATCAATTAATAAACTAAACGCCTCGCGCACCTTCGGATCGTCGAAAGGCGGATTTTGCGTATTGAAGGCGATATAGTCCAGCGACAGCTGCGGCGTCTCGCGCAGCTCAGCGTGGAGCGGGTCCTCGGGGCTGCTGATGCGGTCGCGGCTGTAGGCACCAATAGGTGCGAGATCGACCTCGCCGTTCTCGTAGAGGCCCAGCGGATTGCTGCCGAGCGCGCCGAGCAAGAACGTCACGCGGTCGAGCTTGGCGGGCTGGCCGGCGTAGCGCGGATTAGGCACCAGCTCCAGGCGCTGGCGGTGCTCCCAGCGATCGATCATAAATGGTCCAGAGCCATTGGGATGCTCAAACCACTGACCGCCCTGCTCGACTGCGCGGCGATCAATAACAAACGCCGGCGGGTTGCTGATCTTCAGCAAGAAGAGGCTGCTTGGCTCCCGCAGCGTGATGGCTAGCGTGCGATCATCGATCACCTGAAGGCCCGCCAGCTCGGCGGCGGAGCCGCTGAGCTTTTCGGTGACACCGAGAATGTCATCGAGGTAGGTGGCGGCAACAATCGCGCCGAGCTGCGGATCGGTGGCGCGCTCAAGGCTCCAGCGCACATCCTCGGCGGTGATCGGCGTGCCGTCGGCGAACTGGGCATCGGCGCGCAGCTTAAAGGTGTAGGTGCGCTTATCCGCAGACAGATCGACGGACTCGGCCAGATCGGGCACCGGCTCCAGCTGCTCGTTGAGACGCATCAGGCCGCTGAAGAGCTGGCGTGCGACAAAGGCCGAGCTAGCATCGCCGATCAGCGCCGGATCGAGGGTGTCGGGATCATCGCCCAAGGTCAAAAATAGGTTGCCGCCGCCCCCAACCGTCTCGGCCGACGTAGGCGCACCAGTTGGCGCAGGCGTTGGCGACTGGTTAGACGAGCATGCCAAGAGCATCGGCATGCACAGCACGACGACGAACAAGCAGCGAAAACGTTGCATATTGGCTCCTAGAGCACTACGAGTGCGCCTGGTAGAGATCCTCGATCTGCTGCGCCAGGGCAAAGTCTTTCTCGGTGATACCCTTCTCATCGTGGGTGGAGAGAGCGAGCTTAACCTTGTTATAGCGGATATCGATATCAGGATGATGACCAGCCGCCTCGGCGTAGTCGGCGATCTGATGCACGAACTCGATCGCAAACGGGAACGAGTTGAGCTGGTAGGTTTTGACAATCTCGCCGTTGATCTCGAACCAGCCAGGCAGATCCATCAACCGTTTCTGAATCTCAGCTTGAGACAGCACAGGCATAGCATAGCTCCTTTTTCCACCGAAGTTCAACGAGTACGCGTATTGTAGCGCACTTTATCCAGCCACAGGCAGCTGGAGGCATGGCTCACCGCAGATCACATCATCGTAGAGCTGGCGAATCTCGCGGGCAATCGAGGACCAGCTATAGCGCTGGGCCGTCACCGAAGCCTGCTGACCGAGCTTAGCGCGCAGCGGCTCATCATCAAGCAGGAGGGCAATTTTTTCGGCCAGCGCCTGCGGGTCCTGCTGCGGCACCAGCAGCCCGGTCTCGCCGTGACGCACAGTATAGCGCAGGCCGCCGACATCGGAGGCGATCACCGGCGTGCCACAGGCCATGGCCTCCAGGGCCACCATGCCGAACGACTCATAGTGTGATGGGACCACGACGATATCGCTGGCGTTATAGAAGACCGGCAGCTTACGCTGATCCTGCGAGCCTTGAAACGTTACCAGCTCGCCGATGCCCAGCTCGCCCTGCAGACGGCGCAGGCGCTTCATCTCGGCGCTCCACTGATCGCGTGTTTCGCGGCGATCACCGCCGATGATGGCGAGGCAGACGTGGCCCCACCACTTCGGGCGCTGCTCGACCAGCAGCGCGAGGGCGCGCAGCAGCGTGTCGATGCCTTTGAGCGGCTCGATGCGGCCGACAAACAGCAGCATGCGGTGCGGATGCGGTGGCACGCCAAGCTCCTGGCGCGCGGCATCCTGATCGATCAGGCGAAAATGGTTCAGGTCGACGCCACAGGGAATAACCATGATCCGCTCGGCGTTGGCATTATAGTGCCAGACCATCTGGGCGCGATCCAGCGGCGTGGCAGCGACGACGCGATCAACCTCCTGCAGCAGCATGCGCTCAATCTCAAGGCGCTCGCTGGTTTCGTGCTCGTCGCCACGTGCGACCGTATTTTTCATCGCGGCCAGCGTGTGAAACATATGCACGACCGGGGTGCCCCAGGCCTGGCGCAGCTCCAACGCGGCGACGCCAGAGAGCCAGTAGTGGCTATGGACGACATCGTAGTGAATATCCTCGCCGTCGGCGACGCAGCGGATGCGGTGGATGAACTCGGGCAGATAGGTCAAGACCCAATTTTTATCGTAGGGCGCAGCCGGGCCAACGCGCACCGTAAACACACGCACATTGGGCGCGAGCTGTACGACGACCGGCTCCTCGCGATCTTGGCAGCGCGTAAAAATATCAACAGCAACGCCCTGGCGGCCAAGCTCGCGGGAAAGCTCGCGAACATACACATTCATGCCGCCGGCCTCTTTGCCGCCCAACGCTGCCAACGGACTTGAATGAACACTTAGCATGGCAACCCGTCTCACACTGGCCTCCAAAATAGCTTACTAGCGATTAAAACAACACTGCGTGTCTGTGGGCAATTGCGCATAAGCGTGACCGAGCGCGCACAGGCAAGAGCATACTTAATTGATAATATCTGGCTAAAAGCATACCATGAAACATTTCATAAACGGCCAGACAAATAGGCAGAGGTTTGCATCTAGAACTATACACGCTTGCCTGATCGAGAGCCACCGCCTCCAGCCTGAACATACCGAGCTACGGACAGGGACAATTGACAGCCGCCAGATAAATTTCTAAAATCGAACGAAAGTTTCACAACGAGGTTATCATGACACACACTCCCGTTCCGCGACGTTGGCGTGTCTCGCCACCACCATCAGCGCAGCAGCTCGCCGCCCTTGGATCAATCCCCGCCCTGGCGGCGCGCGTACTCTGGCAGCGCGGCCTGCGCACAGCGGCGGAAGTTGAAGATTTTCTGCACATCGACTGGCGCAGCCGCCATGATCCGTTTCTGCTGCAGGATATGGACAAGGCGCAGGCGCGGGTGCAGCAGGCCATCGCCAAGCGCGAGCGCATTGTGGTGTACGGCGACTTTGACACCGACGGCGTCACAGCCGTAACCCTGCTGATGCAGCTCTTTCAGGCGCTCAATGTTGATGTGCATCCGTACATTCCGCTGCGGGCTGGCGAGGGCTACGGCCTTAACCGCGATGCGATCAGCAAGCTGCAGAGCGACGGAGCAGATCTGTTGATCACGGTTGACTGCGGCATCAGCAATGCTGCCGAGATCGCCTATGCGAACGAGCTAGGTCTCGATGTGGTGGTGCTTGATCATCACCAGCCACCAGCGCACCTGCCGCCAGCGCTGGCGGTGGTTGATCCGAAGCGCAGCGACTGCGCGTACCCGTTCAAAGGTCTGTGTGGTGTCGGGCTAGCCTTTAAGCTGTTTGAGGCGCTGTGGAAGCAGGGCACGCGGCCCAAGAGCCTCACAGCGCGCGATCTGCTCGATGTGGTGGCGCTAGGCACCATCGCCGATATGATGCCGCTGAGCGGCGAAAACCGTGTGCTGGTGCACTACGGCTTGCAGGCCATGCGCGAGACCCAGCGGCCGGGTCTTTTAGCGTTATGTCGTGTTGCCAGTGTAGAGCAAGCCAGCATCGATGCACAGAAAGTGGCCTTTCGGCTCGCGCCACGCATCAATGCCGCCGGTCGGCTCGAGGATGCGCTGCTGGCGTACCACCTGCTGCTTGCGCCAGATGCCGCCACAGCCCAGCGCTATGCCGAGGAGCTGAACAGCACCAATGTCGAGCGCCAAGCGCTGATGCGCAGTGTGCAGACCGCCGCCCGTGAGCTAGCGCTCGAGCGCGGCCAGCACGAGCAAAAGATCATGGTTGTGGCTGGCGAGAACTTCCACCATGGCGTGGTTGGGCTAGCGGCCGGACGCCTGGCCGAGGAGTTTTATCGGCCGGTGCTGGTTATGGGCCAAGAGGACGCTATGTGTCGCGGCAGCGCGCGCTCTGTGCCTGGCTTCAATATTGTCGAGGCGCTCCAGGCATGTGCGGATCTGCTAGAAAAGTACGGCGGCCATGCAGCAGCAGCCGGCTTCACCGTTGCGGCCAGCAACCTGCCAGCCTTTGAGGCGCGGCTGCAAGCGCTCGCGAACGAGCGCATCAGCGACGACATGCTCATTCCCCATCTCGATATCGACACCGAAGCGCGCTTTAGCGAGATCAACTGGGAGAGCTACGAAGCGCTGGAGGCCATGGCACCGTTCGGCATCGACAACCCGCAGCCGCTGCTGTGCTCGCGTGAGGTGCGTGTGCTGGAGGCGCGCCCAGTTGGCGGCGATGGTCAACACCTCAAGCTGCGCCTGCAGCAAGGTGGCGATATGTTCAATGGCATCAGCTTTGGCAATGGCATGCTTGGCGCACAGCTCGAGCGCGGGCGCGTCATCGATGTAGCCTATGTGCCCGAGGTCAATGTCTGGCGCAATCAGCGCTCGCTCGAGCTGCGCGTGGTTGATATTCAGCTTTGAAGCAGTCACAGGCCCAAGCTACACAGCGCAGCTTGGGCCTGCACGATCAACAGTTGATGGGCTTAGGGCAGCCTCAGAACGCTAGCGCGCCAGCGCCGCCCGCAGCTCGGCCAACTCCGCCTCGATTTGATCCTCTTGGACCTCCAAAAAGGCTTGCAAACGCACATTGCGGGTGGCGTAGCGCATAGCGCGCTGCCGTGCCTGCGCCGCCAATGCATGCTCGCCAAGCCGATCGGCCAGCAGCGCGCGCCGCATCCACAGCTCCCACTGGTCCTCGGAGCGCCGTGCGCGGCGACGCACACGATCAGTTGAGACATATAGATCAACAAATGCCTCACGCAGCCTATTCATCGTCCGACCCTCCTTTGCCACGTCGCGAAGGCCCAAAGGTCCCTCGGCGACGGATAGCCCGATCTCCGCTGCGCGTCCAGGTGCGCCGCGTCGGCGCAGCGGAGCTACGCGGAGTTGGCGCATCCGAGCGCTCTTCGCGCTCACTGGGAGCCTGGCGCGATTGGGTAGCGGATGGTTGTGGCTCGTCAGCAGCGCCAGAGCTGCCGCGGCGGCGTACCGGCCGCTCAGCCTGCTCCTCACGCCGCGCCTGGCCCGCAGACTGCGACAGCTCCCACGGTCGATCCTGCTGCTGGCCCTGATCAGCGGACGCTGCCGCCGTGCGCTCGCGACGCTTTGCGCGCGGATCACGCTCATCATCGCGGCGGCGCAGTGGTCCGCGACTAGCCGTCTGTGACTTTTCCGAACGATTTCGATCCTCGCGGCGCTCACTGCGATCCTGTGGCTCGCCACGGCCGTAGCTGCGCGCACCACGATTGTTGTCACGCTCGCCGCGCTCATCACGGGCACCACGGTTGTACCCGCCGCGCTCGCCACGCTCGCCGCGATCTTGCCGCTCGCCGCGTGCGTACCCGCCGCGCTCATCGCGATTATCGCGTCCGCCGCGCTCATCACGGTT
>JABXJS010000036.1 GCA_013538855.1 Herpetosiphonaceae bacterium | reverse complement strand
TAGCCGTGGCGGTGCTGGATCGGCGCAGCGGGCGCGTGCGGGCTGGCCCCGGCCGCTGAGGGTCGATGGCGCAGGCCACGCAGGCGGATGCGCTGCTGGGTGCGCGGGGTGTGTTGTGAAAGATGCGCGCACAGCTGGCGGCGGATCGGGGGTGCATAGCCGTGGCGGTGCTGGATCGGCGCAGCGGGCGCGTGCGGGCTGGCCCCGGCCGCTGATGGTCGATGGCGCAGGCCACGCAGGCGGATGCGCTGTCGGCTGCGCGCGCGAGCATCCTAAAAAAGCGCGCCGCCCACAGCCTACGGGCGGCGCTGGTGTGTGGGCTGGGGCCTAGGCTCCGGCGATCTGGGCGTCCTGGTTGGCGCGGACGGAGGTTGTGGTGTCCTTGAGCGACTCAAGCCATGCTTTGCCCGCGGCGGACAGGTACCAGTCGAAGGTGGCCTTGAAGCCGCTGGCGAAGGAGTGCTGTGGCCGCCAGCCAAGCTCGCGCTCGATCTTGGAGGTGTCCATGGCATAGCGGCGGTCGTGGCCGGGGCGGTCAGCGACACGCTCGACGTGCTCGTCCATGGTGAACTGCTGGCCGGTTAGCTCGCTCATCAGGGCCAGAATCTGGGTGACGAGATCGTAGTTGGACATCTCGGCGTGGCCGCCGATGCAGTAGGTCTCGCCGACCTTGCCGTTGAGCAAAATCTGCTCGATGGCGGTGCAGTGGTCGGTGACATAGAGCCAGTCGCGGACATTCGGGCCGGGCACGCCGTCCTTGGTGGTGTAGAGCTTGATCTTCTGGCCGCTGAGCAAGAGCGCGATCGCGCGCGGGATGATCTTCTCGGGCGTCTGCAGCGGGCCGTAGTTGTTGGTGCAGTTGCTGATGGTGATCGGCAGGCCGTGGGAGCGGGCAAACCCGCGCACCGCAAAGTCCGAGGCGGCCTTGCTGATCGCATAGGGATTGTGCGGGTTGTAGGGAAAGTCCTCGTGGAACTTTTCGGGCGTGTCGTAGTCGAGGTCGCCGAAGACCTCATCGGTGGAGATGTGGTGAAAGCGGCTGACGCCAGCGCGCTGAGCGGCGTGCAGCAGCGTGAGCGTGCCCTCGACATTGGTGCGCAGGAACTCTTTCTCGGCCTCCAGGCCAGCTAGCGAGCGATCCACGTGCGACTCGGCGGCGAAGTGCACGACCGTGTCGACGCCGGGCATGGCCTGCGCGACAGCGGCCTGGTCGCAAATATCGGCGTGGACGAACTGAAAGTTCGGGCGGTCGCTGTAGCCGTCGAGATTCTGCATATGGCCGGCGTAGGTCAGCTTATCGAGGACGACCATCTGATCATTGGGGTGCTGGTCCATCCAGTAGCGGACGAAGTTGGAGCCGATGAAGCCTGCGCCGCCGGTCACCAAAATACGCATAGAGTGTCCTTTCATGGTGTGTATGATGGGTTAAAACAGCCAAGATTAAGCGCTGGCGCACTGGTTGCCAGTTGGGCTACGAGCAGCGCGCCTGATGCAGGTTCTCACGGTAGCAGCAGGCTGGATTCATGTCAAGCTGCTGCTGCTGAGCGGCTCCTGATGCTGGTCTGAGAGCGTGTACTGCTGCGCCTGCAGGCGATAGAGCGCGGCGTACTCGCCGTCACGGGCCAGCAGCTCGGCGTGGGTGCCGTGCTCGACAAGGCGGCCAGCCTTGAGCACGAGGATGCGGTCGGCCATGCGCACCGAGGCGAGGCGGTGGGTGATCAGCAGCGTGGTGCGGCCCTGGGCGAGCTGGCGGAAGCGCTGGAACAGCTCGACCTCGGCGCGCGGGTCGAGGGCGGCGGTTGGCTCGTCGAGGATGAGCAGCTGGGCGTCGCGGATGAGCGCACGGGCGATGCCGAGCGTCTGCCACTGGCCGCCGGACAGCTCGACACCGTCGAACTGTGGCCCAAGCTGGGTGGCGTAGCCGCTGCGCAGGCGGGCGACGTGCGGCGCGAAGCCTGCGGCGCTGGCGGCCTGCTCCAGCTCGGCCTGCGCAACCGTGCTATCGGCGCGACCAAGGGCGATATTCTCGGCGACCGTGAAGTCGTAGCGCCCGAAATCTTGGAACACGGCCGCGATGCAGCGGCGCCAGGCAGCGAGATCCAGCGTGCGCAGATCGTGACCATCGACGGTGATCGCGCCGCTGCTTGGATCGTACAGGCGGCAGACGAGCTTGACCAGCGTGGATTTGCCGGCACCGTTCTCGCCGACAATCGCCAGGCACTCGCCGGCGCGGAGGCTGAAGCTGACGTCGGCGAGCGCGCTGGTGCCGTTGGCATAGGTGTAGCTGACATTCCTGAAGCTGAGCGCCTGCGTCAGCGTGGGCGCGATAGCCTGCGCAGGTGCGGGCAGCGGCAGCGCTGAGCGGTAATCTGAAAACTCAAACAACTGCGCGAAGAACAGCAGATGGCCGTGGAGCAGCGCGGCCATGGCGGCACCGCTGCCAAGCTGCTGCTGAAGGCTGAGCAGGCCCTGCAGCACCACGATCATGCCGCCGGGGCTGATCTGGCCGCCCTCGGCCTGGCGCAGCACCCAGGCGAAGGCGAGACAGCTGACGGCCACGAAGCCCAGCGTGGCGCTGAGCGGCATGCGCGCCGAGCTGCGCCGCTCACGCTGGCTGGCCTGCTGGAGCGCGGCGAACGTAGCGCGGTAGCGCTGCTCTAGCAGCGGGCCGAGCTGGAGCAGGCGCACCTCCTTGGCGTTGGCGCTGGTGGTGGCGAGGCTCAGCACATAGCGCAGCGCCTTGACCAGCGGCCCCTGCCCGACAATCGTGTTCCACGACCGCTGCTGCAGGCGCAGGTTGGCAACGCCCAGCGGCAGGGCCGCTAGCACCAGCAGCAGCGGCAGCCACCACGCCTGTGCGCCAAGCAGCAGCACCAGCCCCGCGCTAGCGATCAGCGCCGGAACCAGGCCGACGGTGGTTGTGAGCAGATTGAGCGGACGGTATGGCGCAAGGCGCGTGAGATTCTGCAGCGTGTCGTAGAAGGCGCTGCTCTCGAAGGCGCTCAGGTCGGGCAGGCTGTTGGCCTTGTGCATGATCAGCAGCTCGACGTGGGCAGTGAAGCGCTCGTTGAGGCTGGCCTGCGCCAGCATGATCCACTGGGCGCACAGGTAGCTCAGCGCCATGATCGCAGCCCAGCCGCCGATCAGCAGGCCGCTGCGCCCGAGCTGCTGCTGGACGGCGGCGTCGATGACCTGCTGAAACAGCCACACTTGGGCGGGCGGCGTCAAGCCCTGGAGCACGAGCATGGCGCTAAGCAGCGCACTTGTGCCAGGGGCGGCCTTGGCGAGCATGGCGAGCGCGCGGCCGTAGATGTGCCAGCGCTTGCGGCGATGGTGCTCTGACATTGCTCAACCTCTTTCTTCGCGCAGGGCTAGGGCACGCTGATGCTGCCTAGCTCGAGGCTGCTCTGGCCGTTGATCAGCAGCGGCAGCGTGGTGACGGGATCGTAGACGGTGAGCAGCAGGCGGTACTCGCCCGGCGGCGTGGCTGGATCGAGGCTGAGCGGCACCGCCTGGCGCACGCTCACATCGGCAGGCCACAGCCCAGCCAGCCAGCCGCCCGCTGGCCCATCCCACTGCGCCCACTTATGGTTGCTGGCGTCGAGCACCTGCACCGAGACCTGGGCTGGGCCGGGCGCGGACAGACTGCGCCACACAAGGTCAAGTGTGGCAGAGCCGCCTGGCGCAAGCGTGCGCGTGGCAAGGCCAAGCTGACTGAGCAGCAGATCGGGGCCGACGGAGAGATCGCCGGGCAGCTCTGGCGTGGCGCTGGGGCCAAGGCGCGCTGTCTCGATGCTGACGGCGCTTGGCGACCACGCTGGCTGCGCACCAAGCGTGACGCTGCCGAGCGGCACCGTCTGAATGCGCTCAGCGCCATCGAGCAGCGTCAGACCGAGCCAGTAGCTGTCTGGCTCCAGCGCAGCGGCGGGCTGCGCCAAGATGTGCGCCGGATCGGGGCTGGCGAGCTGGAGCGTGGCGAGGTCAAGCGTGTAGGTTGCCGCGCCGGTGATCGGCATGCTGATCAGGGCGGTGCTCGTGCTCGCGCTGCCGAAGTGGTCGGCGCTCAGCGTTAGCTCGCCGCGCAGCGCGCGCTGGTTTGGGTTGGCAGCCTTGATGGTGAGCTGAAGCTGCTGCCCATCCAAGGCCATGCTGGGCTGCCACACATACCACTCCGGATTAATCACAAAGGCGGCGGCGGACTCAGCGATTGGTGGCAGGCTGCGGGCCTCGATGTCGACGAGCGCGGTGGACTGATCGGCGCGCAGCTCGAGGCTGGCGCTGTGCAGTGGAACGGTGATGGCGCTGAGGCCGGCTGGAATGGCTAGGCGGGCTGTCTGATCGGTGTGCAGCTCAAGCGTCGTTGGCTGGCTGGCGGCGACGTGGAGGGTGGCGAGCAGGGCGGACTGATCGGCGTTGAGCTGAAATGTGAGCGGGTGCTGTTGATCGAACGTGCGCAGCGGCCCGCCCCAGCCGAGCGCAGCCAGGCCACTGGGCGTCTGGCGCAGCGCGTTGATCGAGGCGGCAGGCTGGCGGCCAGGCTGCCAGAAGCGCAGCAGCGGATCGACCTGCCACAGGCTCAGGCCGCCCTGGCTCCAAACCAGCGAGGCGGCGGGCAAGTTGAGCGCTGCTGGCGTCTGCTGATCGCTGAGCAGCAGGTAAGCTGGCGGCTGGCCGCTTGGCGTCACGTCAAGGTTGCTGTAGGCGCTGAAGACGTGGCCCCACAGTGGGCGCGGGTAGAGCGCGGCGGCGATCGTGCTCATCTGCGGGCCGTTCCACGCTGGTGAGGTGGCGATGTAGATCGGCGCGCTGGGCGGCAGATCGCGGGCGGCCTGATCGAGGGCGGCGGCGGCCTCTAGCCCCAGCCGCGAGCGGCCCCAGTGGTCGCGCACAACCCCGCTCTGGGCGTAGGCGGCCACCAGCAGGCTGATGCCGATCAGCGCGCTTGCACCTAGGCGCAGCCAGCGGCGCGCCAGGCCCTGGGCGGCCTGCCAGCCAGCCGCCAGCCAGCCCATCAGCGCAAAGTGCACGTAGGCCGCGCCCTTGATGTACGCATAGGGGTAGGCGCGGCCCCAGCGCACCCAGAGCAGATACACCAGCGCGCCGAGCAGCGCCAGCGTCCAGCGCAGCCGCTGCGGCCCGCGCCAGAGCGCCAGAGCGCCCAGCAGCAGCGCGCCGAGACTCAGCGCTATGCTCCAGGCGGCCAGCGGCGGCGGCTCCTGCAGATGGTAGGCCGTCCAGCCGAGCACATCGCTGAGCGGGATGAAGTGAAACAGGCCCAGCGTGGTCAGGGCATTGGCATAGCGGAAGGCGAAGCCGTTGATGTAGTCGCTGATCGCCCAGGTGGTGAGCGGAACCGTGCCGCCGCTGAGCAGGACCAGGGCGGCGAGCGTGCGTCCGCGCCGCTGCGGCGGGGCCTGGATGAGCAGGGCCAGTGCCAGGCCCAGGCCCATGGGCACCGCCACCGTGAGCGCCGGATAGTAGGTGAAGGTCAGGCTGGCCCAGGCCAGCGCCGCCAGCAGCACGCCTGCGCCGGCCGCCCAGCCGCGCTGCTGCACATCCTCGACAGCGGCGACGCTGACCGCCAGCACCAGCGGGATGAGCGGCCATGCGCCGAGCTGCATGCCAAAGTTGAAGTAGGTGATCCATAGCAGCAGCGCCCCGGCCGCCCCGAGCGCGGTGCCCCAGGCGGCCGCTGAGCGGCGCAGGCCCATTGCAGAGCGCAGCCAGACATAGACGAGCACAAAGCCAAGCGCGCGCAGCCAGGCTAGCAGCGGCGCGAATACGGTCAGGGCGCTCTGGCCGCTGAGCAGCGCCACCCAGCCGTGAAAGACCGACATGCCCAGCGAGAGGCCGATGATCGGCGGGTTGAGCACATGGTCGCGCAGCGGCGAGCTGGCCGCCTGGCCGATGGTGGCCAGCGCGTGATCTTGGAGGTGCAGCGCCAGCGCTAGGTAGCTCTCTCCGTCCCAGCCGCCGCCGATGATTGTGCTGATGCCATAGCTGAGCAGCGGCAGCACGCCGATGATGGCCGCCACGGCGATGATGCTCGGCAGCGGCATGCGATAGAGGTGGCGCAGGCGCTGCATGCGGCTGGCAGCGTCGGCTGGATCGCGGCGGAAGCGCCAGGCCAGCGCGTTGAGCGCCAGCGTCAGCCCCAGCAGCGGCCAGAGCGTCTGGCGCAGGCTTAGCCCAGCGTGGACGGCATTGAAGCCAACCCAGATCGCCAGCGCGTAGCCGAGTGGTACGGTCAGCAGCCAGCGGAAGGGCCGCAGCGGCTGTGGCAGCAGCCACAGCGTCAGCCCCCAGCCGCACCAAGCGCCGAACAGCGTGGCCACCAGCCAGACCCAGAGAATCGTTACGCCTACGTTCATTGCCTCACCTGCTTGATTGTACAAACGCGGCCTATGATAGCACTTCTCGTGCTGGCCGGGGCAGGCGACGCCGATCTGCGCCGACTGGCCGCCCCAGCAGCGCACCCGCAGCGGCGGGGCCGCCCTGGCCGCGCGTGCGGGACGCGGCACCAGCAGGCGCAGGCTGACTCACGGCGCTGGCGGCCAGCACAGCGCACCTTTTTCAAAATTTAACCTTTTGTAAGAAACCCCACAGACGAGCCATGCTATGTTTGACATAGTGTGATCGGTGCATGTGTGGAGGAGCCAACAATGGATGTTTCGCTCAATCGCGATGGCGCTGAGGAGCGGCGGCCGTGGTGGCGCAGCCCCAAGCTGCGGGTGGTGCTGATGTGGGCGCTGGTGGTGGGCGCGTACCAGGGCTATGCGCTGCACCACGGGCTAGGACCGGTGGCGCTGCTGGAGCGGCTGGCGGCGACATTGCGCAGCGGCTGGGGGCCGCTGATCTACATTGGCGTGTATGCGCTGCTGCCGCTGCTACTGTTTCCGGTGACGCCGCTGACAATGCTGGGCGGCTGGGTGTTTGGGCCGCTGTGGGGCGTGGTCTACACTATTGTTGGCAGCAATATGTCGGCGACGGTGGCCTACGCGCTCGGGCGCTGGCTGGGCCATGAGCGCCACATTGAGCGCATGGCCGCGCGGCGGCTGGGGCGCTGGCTGCTGCGCATGCGCCGCGACAGCTTTGTGTCGATCGTGATGCTGCGGTTGCTGTTTGTGCCCTACGATCTGGTCAACTATGCGGCGGGCTGGCTGCGGGTGCGCTGGCATGTGTTTATTGCGGCGTCGGCGCTGGGCGCACTGCCGGGCACGCTGGCGATTGTGCTCTGCGGCGCGTCGATCACGGGATCGCTGAGCGAGGGCCGCCCGCAGCTGGAGCCGTGGACGGTGGGCGCGTCGCTGCTGATTCTGACGCTGAGCTTGCTGCTGTCGCGCTGGCTGCGGCGGCGCACCGCCTCGGCTGTGTAGCTCGTGCTATAATTGGCGCGCTTTTGTCGTATGTGGGGTAGAGCCTGCGCTCTGATCCCGTTTTTGTGGGCTATGCGCGTTCTTTATATTGCCAGCGGCATTCGCGTGCCGGGCGCGTTTGGTGGCGCGATTCACACCAGCGAGGTGGCGCACGGCCTGGCGGCGCTGGGCGTGGAGATGCATATCGTTGTGCGGCCGCCAGCAGGCGTGCGCCAGCTGCCATGGCGGCTCTGCTCCGCCGTCGATGCTCAGGGCGTCACCTGGCATACGCTCGATCTGCCCAAGGCCGCCAGCCTGCTGAGCTACCCGCTGATCGCCAGGCTGGTGCGGCGGCTGCGCCCGGATGCAGTGATGGAGCGCTACTACAACCTGGCTGGGGCTGGCGTGCTGGCCGCCTGGCGCGCCAAGCTACCGGCGCTGCTGGAGGTCAACGCGCTCATCGTTGATCCGCCGCAGGTGCGCAAGCGCCGCATCGATGATCTGCTGGCGCGGGCGCTGCCTGGCGGCGTGCAGCGCGGCGGCCCGCTGCGGCGCTGGGCGGCCTGGCAGTGTCGTCACAGCGCGCGCATCGTCACGCCGCTGCACACGACGGTGCCGCCGGAGGTGGAGCGCGCGCGCATCGTCGAGCTGCCCTGGGGCGCGAATGTGGCCGCCTTTCAGCCGCAGCCGACCACAGCAGCTGCGCCCACGTGGGTGTTTCTTGGCTCGTTTCGCCACTGGCACGGCGTGACAGATTTTGTGCGCGCGGCCAACCTGCTGATCGAGCAGGGCGTGGCTGGGCGCTTTCTGCTGATCGGCGACGGTCCCGAGCGCGCCGAGGCCGAGCGGCTGGCGGCCGCGCACCCAGAGCGCTTCAGCTGGGCCGGCGCGGTGCCGCACGCTGACGTGCCGCCGCTGCTCGCGCAGGCCACAGTCGGGGTGGCTCCCTTCAATCCCGCCCGGCATCCGGCGCTGCTCGCGGCCGGCTTCTTCTGGTCGCCGCTGAAGATCTACGAGTATATGGCGGCTGGGCTGCCGGTGGTCACAGCCAATATTCCACCGCTGGACAGCGTGATCCGCCCACAGCAGGAGGGCGCGCTGTTTGCACCGGGCAACATCGCCGATCTGGCGCAGGCGATGCGCGCCGTGGCCGAGTCGCCGCAGCGCGCCGCGATGGGCCAGCGCGCCCGCACGCGGGTGGAGGCGCGCTACTCCTGGGCGGCCCACTGTCGCGAGCTGCTGCACCTGCTAGAGCAGATGACGGAGGCTGCCCATGGCTAAGCTGCTCGACGTGCTGCTGCCCGCCGATGTGTTTCCGCCCCGCGCTGGCGGGGCTGGCTGGAGCAGCCATGCGCTGGCGACGGCGCTGCTGGCGCGCGGCCACCGTGTGACCGCGCTGGTGCCGCAGCGCGGTCAGCATGGCCAGCAGCGCCGGATCGAGCGCGGCGTGCCGGTGATCGATGTTGGCTACAGCGCGCCGCGCGTGCCATTTCTGGCCAACTGGGGGCGCTTCGAGCGCTTCTGGCCGCAGTTTGCCGACGCCATCGTGGCCGCTGCCAGCGGCCTTGAGCGCCGTCGGCTGGTGATCCATGCGCAGCACACGCAGGCGCTGGGCGCGGCGGTGCTGGCTGGTGCGCGGCTGGGCGCGCCGGCGTTGATCACGGTGCGCGATCACTGGCCCTGGCACTACTTCGCCACCGGCCTGCACGCCGACCGCTGGCCGCTGGAGCGCTTTGGCCCGGCGGCGACCGCGACCGATCTGCTGGCGCGCCGCGACCCGCTCGTGGGGACGCTCTCGCTGCTGGCGCTGCCCTACGTGCTGCGCCATATGCGCCAGCGCCAGGCGCTTCTGCGCCGCTGTGACGCTGTGATTGCGGTAAGCGACTATATCGCCGCGCGCCTGCGGCCGTATGTGGCGGCGCAGCGCCTGCACGTGCTGCCCAACCTGGTTGATCTCGCGCAGATCGACCGCTGCATCGCCCAGCCGCCGCAGGTGCAGGTGCCCGCGCAGTTTGTACTCTTTGCTGGCAAGCTGGCGCGCAACAAGGGCGCGCACCTGCTCCCCGAGGCGATGGCGGCGCTTAGGGCCGCTGGCTCCAGCTCAACCCTGGTGATCGCTGGCGGCGGCGACCAGGCGCTGCTGGGCCAGATTCGCGCCACCGGCGTTCCGGTTGTGGCCTTCGACTGGCTCGACCACGACGATGTGCTGCGCCTTATGGCGCGCTGCCAGGCGCTGGTGTTTCCCTCGACCTGGGGCGAGCCGCTCAGCCGCGTCTTGCTGGAGGCCTGCGCTGTCGGCGCGCCCATTGCCGCCATCCCTACCGGCGGCACGCCCGATCTGCTGACCCATGCGGTCAACGCGCTGTTGGCCCCATCGGCGCAGGCGCTGGGCGCAGCGGTTGCCGAGCTGGTCCAGCATCCACAGCGCGCTCAGCGCCTTGGCCAGGCCGCGCGCCAGCTTGCCGCAGCCCGCCTCGCTGCACCGGTGGTGGCCGCCCAGGTTGAGGCACTCTACGCTGCGCTGCTCGAATCGACCGATTTCCTAACCCCACGGTCGCGCTGAATCGAGTACAATAGCAGGGCACCAATGTAGACCCTGTGGGGAGGAAGTCCATGCGCCGATTGATTGCCTGTGCGCTGCTGCTCGTTGGATTAGCTGCCTGTGCCGAAGGCCCGGCTCTGGCTGAGCCAACACCAAATCTTCGCCAGCAAACGGCCACCGCGCTGGCTATCTTAGCTGCGAACCCAACGCCAACCCGTGTGCCAACACCAACGCCGACGCCGTTTATTCCACCAACAGCCTCGCCAACGCTCGACCTTGCGCCGATCACGGTCACGCCGCTGCCACGCACGCCTAGCCCCGAGGAGCTTGCGGCCACAGCCGAGGCCGAGCAGGCCACAGCAACCGCGCTTGCCGAGCAGCCAACGGCGACACCTGAGCCAACGGCGGAGCCGCGCCCAGAGCCACCAGCCGCTGCCGCTGGCGAGATTTTCTTTGTGCGCCAGGGCGCGCTGTGGCGCTATGTTGTCGCCAGCGAAGACACCGAGCAGATCATGGCCAGCGCCACCTGGTTTCGGGCCTCGCCCGACGGCAGCCGCCTCGCGGTGGTCGATGCCGGCAGCCTGATCCTCGTCAACAGCGATGGCTCCAAGCCGCAGAAGCTCCTCGACGCCGTGATTGAGACGCCGGTGTGGTCGCCTGATGGCACGGCCCTAGCCGTGGTCACCGGCCCGACGGCACCTGACGAGCTGCTGCGCACCTGCACGCCCAAGAGCCAGGTTGTCGTCATCGAGCTTGACGATCTTGCGCAGCGCACGCTCGGCGAGGGCTGTCAGCCCGCCTGGGATCACAAGAGCCGCCGCCTGGTGTTTGTGACGCCGCAGTTCGGCGACGATAGCCGCGGCTTCAACACCTTGGTGCTGATCAATCGCCTGGGCCAAAATGGCTGGACGCCGGTCAGCGCGCCGGTGCTCAATGGCAACTTCCCCGATCCGCGCCGCCTGCTGTATGCGCCATTCTGGTCCGAGGATGACGCGCAGGTCTATGCCTTCGCCTATGTCGGCTATCGTGCGCTCAGCGATATCAGCACCTTCGAGCGCATCGACCCGATCAACGGCGGCACCTGGCCCATCGGCGTCGTCTTCGATGTGCTGCCGCGCAGCGTGCGCGCCCACGCCAACGGCGACTGGGCCGCCTACACCATCGCTAGCCCCAAGGGCACGCTCGAGGTGGCCACGCTGCCAACGCAGGGCATCACCGACACCATCGATCTCGTCGGCACGCCGATCCAGGTCACGACCCAGCCCACCCAGCGCCTGGAGTTCGCCTCTGCGCCGGTCTGGTCGCCGGAGCGCGATCTGCTGGCGGTCGTCCACTGCAAGAGCGGCTCCTTTGGCTGCCGCCCCGGCGATCGCGGCGCGATCTGGCTGCTCGATCCGCGCTCTGGCCTGACCACTCCGCTGCTCGACGATGTGGACTTCGGCGCGCCGCTCGAGTGGGGGCCGTAGCCTTAAGCTGCAAGCGGCCCGCTCCCAGGTGGAGCGGGCCGCTTTGTGTTGTGCCGTGCTGCGCGCCAGCTAGCGGTTGAGCCGCCACGCGCTGTCGCCGGTTGTCGCATCGACGAGTTGGACGCTCCGATCACTCTCGATCAGCAGCTGTCGGTTGAGCCGCGTCAGCTGCGGAGCGCTCGTGCTGCCGGTCTCGCTCGTGCGCTCTTCCCACACCTGCTTGCCGCTCTGATCATAGAAGCGCACAAACACTTCGCTGTCGTCGTCGATGTCCCAGCTCAGCGCGATGCCCTGGCCCGGCACCACCGCCCAGCCCAGGCTGTCCTGATAGCTCCAGGTGCCGCTGAACTCGCCGAGCTCTGGCGTGCTCCAGCGCACGCTGCCGTCGGCCAGGCTCACGGCGTCGATGGTGATGTAGGGCGTGCCACGCTGCCGCACCCGCGCCACATACACGAGGTCGCCGTCGATGGCCAGCGGGTACAGCTCGCTCTCGGGCACGCTGATATTGACGCTTGTCTCCGGCCCCACGATGCTCAGCTTGTCGTCGATGCCCAGCGCCACCGTATCGGCGGAGTCCACCAGCGTCACTTCGCTCTGGATGATCGTCTGGAAATCCGACGGCAGGTCTTGGAACCAGGCGACGGTCCCGTCGGCGCTCAGCCGCTGCAGCTGCGGCGCATCGCCCAGGTCCACGCGGTAGATGCCGCCGTCGCTGCTCTGTGGGCCAAGCGGCCACCAGTAGACGCTATAGCTGTTCTCGCTGTCGAGCGCATAGACTTGACCTGGCTCGAAGCTGTCGAGCATGTAGCACTGCAGGTGGTTGCGCAGCTCTTCGGTGAACTCCTCGTCGCAGATCTGGTCGTTGATGCGGATCATCTTGCTGGCGTTCAGCGCGCGCAGTGTGACCTGGCGCGTCTGCGCGCCGCTGTTGCTGTCAAAGGCCGTCAGCACGTTATCTTTGGTGTGCACGATGATCTGCCCGTTGTGCTGCCACACCTGCGGCGTGCGCTCCCAGTCCAGCACGTCGTCGCTGAGCTTGTGCTCCCACAGGGTGCGGCCTGCGCCGGTGTCCAGCGCGATGATGTCGCGGTCCTTCACGCCGATGATCACGTCCTGGTAGCCGACGAAGAAGCGCGGCTCGATGCTGGGCAGCGGCACCTGCCATAGCTCGCTCGCCGCCGTCCCGTCCAGCAGCGCTAGGCCGTAGCCGGTGCGCTGGTTGGTCCAGATGTGCACCAGCAGCTCCACATGCTCGTCGCCAGTTTGATCGGGCACCGTGGCGATCGCCTGGTAGCTCAGGTCGATGTCGCTGCGGCTGGAGACAGGTGTGGGTGCGCTGGCGCTGCTCGATTGTGCCTCTGCTGTTACCTGCTCAAACGCCTGGTCGACGCTCTCCAGCGCTGTGTCGATTTGATCCGATGCCTTCTGAACGATAAAAAACACTGCGCCGCCGATCATGGCGAACACCAGCAGCGTGATCAGGATAAACGGCATGCAGCTCGGCTGGCGCTGTCGAATAACTGGCGGTGGCGGGCTAGGCGATGACCACTGATTGTTACTCCACTGGTTGTCGTTGCCCCACTGGTTGTCGTTGCCCCAGCGGTTGTCGTTCTGGTTGTTGAACTGGCTCACACAAAACTCCTTTCAGCACGGCGGGCTGTGAGCGCACGTCAGCACGTTTGCACGGTAGAGACGTGGGCGTCGGCGTGAACCTTGCGTCTGCTCTAAACTCTCGTGGTTGATCGTTGGGAGTATGGTTGCTCTACGTGTGTGGCCGTGTTGCTGTCGCAGCAGCGCCGGATACTCGGGGCTGAGCGTCCGGCGCGCTGCTGGTTCACTGTTGCTCGTAGATCGTCTGCCCAGGCGGGTAGCAGATCACCTCTATGACGTTGCCGTTGGGGTCGTCGAAGTAAAATCCTTGGGTGCCGTCGCGATGGGTGTCGATCGGCTTGCTGTGCTGCGCGGCCAGCGCGTGCAGCTGCGCCGCATCGACGCGCACCGCCACGTGCGGCGGGTGCTGCTCGGCCTTCACCAGCGCGATTTTGCCATGGCCAACTCGCAGAAAGGCCCAGGTGTCGTCGGCGTAGAGCACCTGCGCGCCGACGTTGGCCGTGTACCACTCCACCGCGCTGCCGATCTCCGCAACTACCACCGCGACATGATCAAGCTCCATAACGCCTCCTTGCGCTAGCGCTCTCTGTGGCCGCCGCTGTGCCCTATGCCCAGCGGCGGCCGTCCGTGTGCCCGCTCCTACAGCACCACCGCGAAGGCGCGCTCGATGCCGTCCTCCTGGCGGATGCTGTCCAGCGCCGTGCTCGACATCGGCTCGTCGAGCGTCAGCACCATCATGGCCGCGCCGCGTGGCGAGCGCCGCCCAACGTGCATCGATGAGATGTTAACATCCGACTGGCCCAGCAGCGTGCCGATGCGCCCGATCATGCCTGGCCGGTCCTGATGGAAGGTGAAGAGCATCGCCTCGGTCGGCACCAGGTCCAGCCAGAAGTCATCGACCTGCACGATGTGCGGCTCGTTGCGCAGCGCCAGGCCGCCAAAGGTGTGCTGCTCGCCATCGCTGGTCGTCACGATCAGCTGCAGCAGCTCGGTGTAGTTGTCGCCCTGGTCGGGCTGGCGTGTCTCGCTGAGCTGGATGCCGCGCTCTTTGGCCAGCAGCGGCGCGTTCACCGGCGTCACCCGTGTGTCGCTGCCGGTCTCCAGCAGGCCCTGCAGCACCGCCAGCTTGATCGGCTCGGTGGGGTGCTCCACCAGCTCGCCGCAGTAGTTGATCTGGTAGGCTTTGGCTGGCTTGTCCAGCAGCTGTGCGCTTAGCTTCGCCAGCGTGCGCGCCAGGCTCAGGTATGGCCCGATGATGCCCCACTCCTCCGGGGCGATGAACGGCGCGTTGACGGCGTAGCGCGGCGAGCGGCCAGCCAGCGCGTCGATCACGCCCTCGGCCACATCGGCGGCGGTGAGCGCCTGCGCCTCGCTTGTCGATGCGCCAAGGTGCGGCAGCACGACGATCTTCGGATGCTGCACGAGGTTGCCGGTCGGCGGCTCCTTGGCGAACACATCCAGCGCCGCGCCGCCTAGGTGGCCGCTCTCCAGCGCCTCCAGCAGCGCCGCCTCATCGACCACGCCGCCGCGCGCACAGTTGATCAGCACCGCGCCCTGCTTCATCTGCCCAATCCGCCGCGCATCAAACATGTTGCGCGTCGCGTCGATCAGCGGCACGTGCAGCGACACCACGTCGGCCTGCGCCACCAGCTCGTCGAGCGTCACCGGCGTCACGCCTAGCTGGGTCGCGCGCTCGGTGTTGATGATCGGGTCGTAGGCGATGATGTTCATCTCCATCGCCCGCGCGCGCCGCGCCACCTCCGCCGCGATGCGCCCAAAGCCAACCAGGCCCAGCGTCTTACCGCGCACCTCCCAGCCGCTGTACTTCGCGCGGTCCCAGCGCCCAGCCTGCAGCGAGGCGTGCGCCTGCGGAATGTTGCGCGCCAGCGCGATCATCAGGCCGATCGTTAGCTCGGCCACCGCGATGCTGTTGGACGCCGGTGCGTTCACCACCAGAATGCCCTGGCGCGTCGCTGCGTTTAGGTCGATATTGTCAACGCCGGTGCCAGCCCGCCCAACGACGCGCAGCTTGGTGCCAGCCTTCAGCACATCGGCGGTCACTTTGGTCTGTGAGCGGACTACCAGGGCATCATACTGGGGCAAAATCTCCATCAGTAGATCGGGCGTCAGATCAAGGCGTACATCGACGTCTGCTACCTCTTTGAGCGCCGCCAGCCCTTCTGCACCGATCTTCTCCGTAACCAGAATCCGATCCATTGATGACTCCTGTGCTTGAAAAAAAAGCTGGCATGCCCTTCTCGGACAAACCAGCGTCGGTCGACCGCCCGTATTGTAGCACCGAATGCGGCTCTGGCCCAATTTTCCCCCCCACCCGCCGTGCCATTGCTGCACCAGCGGCGTCTGTGGAGCGTGCAGCGCAGCGTGCCTAGCTGCGCACTGGTGCTGTGTGCGAATGCAGCGTGTGGTGCGTCGTCACGGCTTAGCCGAGCATGCTGGTGGTGTTTTGGAGGATGCAGCATGTGTGGTAGGCGGCCACAGCTCAGCTGACAGTGTCTGCCTTGGTGCTGATCCATCCGTTTCCCACTGGCTCCTGTCGCTGCGGGTGCTGAATGTCCCTGCGGCTCTGTGCAGCGCAGTCGCCGCCGCCCTAGGCGCAGCGCGCCGCCCCACGGCCCGCCAAGGCTCACGGCTGCGGGGCGGCCAGCAGCAGCGCCCGCGAGCTGGTCCGACCGCGCGAGTGGCAGCCGCTCAAGCACGGCTGGCTGAACACGGAGCTGGCCCTGCTGGCTGAGCCGTGAGAGCACGTCACGGGCGCGGCATCCATCAATACGACGGCTGCGGGGCGGCCAGCAGCAGCGCCCGCGAGCTGGTCCGACCGCGCGAGTGGCAGCCGCTCAAGCAACGGCTGGCTGAACACGGAGCTGGCCCTGCTGGCTGAGCCGTAAGAGCACGTCACGGGCGCAGCATCCTCCAACCACACGCTCTGCGCTAATTCAGCGCGACGGCTGCGGGGCGGCCAGCAGCAGCGCCCGCGAGCTGGTCCGACCGCGCGAGTGGCTGCCGCTCAAGCAACGGCTGGCTACGCACGGAGCTGGCCCTGCTGGCTGAGCCGTGAGCGCACGCCACGGGCGCGGCATTCATCAACCACAAGCCCTGCGCTAATTCAGCGCGACGGCTGCGGGGCGGCCAGCAGCAGCGCCCGCGAGCTGGTCCGACCGCGC
>JABXJS010000244.1 GCA_013538855.1 Herpetosiphonaceae bacterium | reverse complement strand
GGGGCAGCCCTGGGGGCACTGGGGAGCACCCCAGCTAACCGAACTTGCAAAAGAGCCGGACGCAGCCCTGGGGGCACTGGGGATCACCCCAGCCAGCCCAACGTGCAAGAACAACCGGGGCGCACTGGGGAGCACCCCAGCCAGGCCAACGTGCAAGAACAACCGGGGCACACTGGGGATCACCCCAGCCGGGCCAACGTGCAAAAGAGCCGGGCGCAGCCCTGGGGGCCTGGGGAGCACCCCAGCCAGCCCAACTTGCAAAATTCGCCAGAATTTGCGTTAATGATTTGCAACAATTAAGCACTGCTAAACGTCACACTGATGGCGCCTGACTGGATCAATCTTCTTTCACCCTGCCGCCGGTCATTCGCTGCTCTGCTGCACCTGCTCTGGCATAGGCGCAGCTCTGACAGTGGACAATCGACGATACTGGTTTTTATCACTAGGAGCTTTTGGACTTATGGCTATTATTTCTGTAGAGCACGTGGAGAAGGTGTACGACGCGAAGGGCGTGCCGGTACACGCTGTCCGTGGCGTCGATCTCGAGGTTCAGAAAGGCGAGTTCGTCTCGATCATGGGGTCGAGCGGCAGTGGCAAGTCCACCCTGCTCCAGATGATGGGCGGCCTCGATAAGCCCACCAAGGGCACAATCAGCATCAACGGCAAGCGCGTCGATAACCTCAGTGAGGCCAAGCGCGCCGTGCTGCGCCGCAAGGAGATCGGCTTTGTCTTCCAGGCCTTCAATCTCATCGGCAATCTCTCGGTCGCCGACAATGTCGAGCTGCCCGCGCTGCTTATCGGCACGCCCTCGGCGAAGATTCGCGAGCGCCGCAACCAGCTGCTCAAGGACTTGGGCCTGGAGACCAAGGCCAACGTCGTGCCCGCGCAGCTCTCCGGCGGCCAGCGCCAGCGCGTCGCCATTGCCCGCGCCCTGATCAACGATCCCGCCGTGCTGCTCGCCGACGAGCCAACCGGCAACCTCGACAGCAAGAGCACACAGGAGGTGCTCGACCTGCTGCGGCAGTATCACTCCCAGGGCCAGACGATTGTGCTCGTCACCCACGACGCCCGCGTGGCCGAGATCGCCGACCGCCTGGTGCTCATGCGCGATGGCCAGATTATCGATCAGCGCCATACGTCCGATCACCGCCCGCTTGATACCGTGCTCCAGCAGATCAATGCGGAGGTGGTTGGATGAGCCGGGCCGTCTTTCGGAAGATGTGGGCCAATCTGCGCAGCCGCTGGTTCCAAACAACCTTGATCTTTTTGATTTTGGTCATCGCCGCTGTCACATCGAGCCTGGCCCTCAGCATCCGCAGCAGCACCAGCCAGGTGTGGCAGCGCACCTTCGATGCCACCAACGGCGCGCATATGTGGTTTATCGCCCGCAGCGAGGAGGGCGATCTCACGCCGCTCAAGTCGCTGCCCGCTGTCACTGCATCGACCGATGCCTACCCGGTCGCCCGTGGCTTCTCGCTCAGCAAGGACAACGATAAGTACGAGCTGCTGATCCTTGGCTATCCCGCCGAGCTGCCCGCCATCAGCAAGCCGCAGCTCACCAGCGGCCGCTGGCTGGAGACCGGCAAGTCCAACGAGGTCGTGCTTGATCGCAGCCTCGCCCGCAATCTCAACATCAACGTCGGCGAGCAGATCGCCATCCCCACGTCGCTGGGCAATCAGTCCTTCGATGTCGTTGGCCTTGCCGTCAATACCATTCAGGGGCCGTATCCTAGCTGGAGTCCCGGCCTGATCTATGTCCTGCCCGAGACGATCCCCCTGATCGCTCCCGACGCCGACAGCGAGCGCCGCTCCACGATGCTCGGCGTGCAGCTCAAGGACCCACAGGCCATCGACGCCTTTACCAAGAGCGCGATTGAGGCGCTGCCGCCGCAGACCATCGGCGCATCCATCGACTGGATTCACGTGCAGGATGTCGTCGGCTTCTCCAACGATCTGACCACCTCGTTTCTGACGGTGTTCAGCATCTTTGCGCTGGTGGCCGTGGCCTTCATTATCACCAACACGATCAGCGGCACCGTCCTCGCTCAGTACCGCGAGATCGGTCTGCTCAAGGCGATCGGCTGGAAGCCGTCGCAGGTCACCGGCATGTTCTTGGTCGAGTACCTGTTTATCGGCCTGCTCGCCAGCATCGTCGGCATCGTGATCAGCCTCTTCCTGGTGCCGCTGTTCTTGGCCCAGGTCGCCGAGCTGCTCAACACCACCGCCCAGACCTCGCTCGATCCGAGCTTGTTTGTGATCGTGCCGCTGGCGGTGCTTGGCGCGGTGACGCTGGCCTCGCTCATCCCGGCCTGGCGCGGCGGCCGCATCGGCACCATCGAGGCGATCACCGTCGGCTATGAGCGCACTCCGCGGCGGCCATCGCTGCTCGGGCGCATCTTCAGCAAGCTGGGCTTCTCGCCTGTCGCGGTGCTCGGCGTCAAGGATGCCTTCTCGCGCCCGCTGCGCGCCACGCTCACCGTGATCAGCCTGACGCTGACGATCATGACCGTGGTCTTTACCCTCAACATGGAGTCAAGCATCCAGAAGTACGAGCAGAATCCGGCCCTGCTTGGCCTGCACTACGATCTGTTTGCCGCCCGCGGCTTTGTCTCCAACGACGAGGCGCAGCGCATCTTTAATGAGAATCAGGATGTCAGCGCCTTCTACGGCATGCGCTTCGTCTCCACCAAGGCCGCCGATTCATCCGTCACCCGCCAGATTCAGACCCGTGCGCTCAGCGGCGATCTCGCCAAGTTCGATATTGTGCAGGAGGGCCGCATGTTCAGCGCGCCTGGCGAGGCCATCGTCGGCCAGGGCCTGCTCGATATGCTCAATCTGAAGATCGGCGATCCGCTCAAGCTCAAGGTCGAAGATCAGGACCTCAACCTCACCATCGTTGGCCGCTATGTCGAGCCAGACAACGGCGGTCGCATGGCCATGTACAGCCTCGACACGCTCAACGAGCAGGTTGGCGGCGAGACCCGCGAGCCGAATCTCTACGCCCTCAAGCTCGTCGATGGTGCCGATAAGGCCGCAGTCAAAAACGCGCTGCTGGCCGCCTCCGACGATCAGATGCGCGTCCAGGCCGTCTCTAGCTCGCTCACCAGCGACGCCGCCGACCTGCGCATGATCATGTGGGGCTTCAGCATTATCTTGCTGCTCATCGGCCTAGTGAATCTGTTCAACACGACTTCGCTTGGCGTCCGCGAGCGCCAGCGCGACTTTGGCTCCTTCAAGACCATCGGCCTCACGCCTGGGCAAATTGTGCGCAGCGTGGCGGTCGGCATGCTCTTCCTGGCCTTCCTGGCGGTGGTGCTGGGTATCCCGCTGGGCATTGGCGTGACTGGCGTGCTCTTCGACTACATCGGCAGCACCATCGGCTTCGGCACGATCAGCGCCGCCTATAACTGGCTGTGGATGCTGGTGCTCATTCCGCTGGCCGTGGCCGTGACGCTCATCGCCAGCGTCTTCCCGGCCCGCCGCGCCGCCAACGTCCAAATCGCCGAGGCGATTCGCTACGAGTGATGCCGCGCTGGTTGTTGTTTCTAAGCCCGTGGACTCGCTCCATGGGCTTTTTTTGTGAGGTGTGCCTATGTTTGATGTAGCTGTTGCTGAGCGTCTGGTCCAGTTCGATCAGCAGCTTGGCGATCCTGCCGATCCCGCTAACCCGTTTTCGTTTGCGCAGGCGCTGGCCCGCGATGAGGCCGAGGCGTATCCCGAGGACGCCAACGCGCACTTGCACGAGCTTGGCTTTGCCGAGCGCTATATCCCCCGGCGCTACCGCGGCCAGTTCCACTCCTACGAGGAGCTGCTGGGTCTGGTGCGGCTGCTGGCGCGCCGCGATCTTACCGCCGCCATCGCGCAGGCTGTCACCTACCTCGGCTCGCTGCCGGTGTGGGTCGGCGGTAGCGAGCAGCAGCGCTACGCTGTCGCCGAGCGCATCCGCGCGCAGTCGGCCATGGCCTTTGGCCTCACCGAGCAGCGCCACGGCACCGATATTCTGGCCACCGAGGTGTGCGCCCGCCACGCGCCCGACGGCATCACCCTCTCCGGCAGCAAGTGGCTCATCGGCAATGGTAGCCGCGCCCAGCTGATGACGGTCTTTGCCCAGACCCAGGGCGTCGGCGGCACAGAGGGCCTGTCGCTCTATCTCGTCGACAAGGCCGCCCTTGATCCGGCCACGCTCGCCCACCATCCGAAGATCAAAACCCACGGCATCCGGGGCGCGGATGTGAGCGGCGTGACCTTCAGCGCCAGCCGCCTGCCCACCAGTGCGGTCATCGGCAAGCTCGGCGCTGGCTCCGAGCTGGTGCTGCGTGCGCTCCAGGTCTCGCGCACGCTCTGTGCTGGCCTGGCGCTTGGCCCCGCCGACACCGCCCTGCGCACGGTGCTTAAGTTTGCGCTCAATCGCCAGCTGTACGGCGGCACGGTTTACGATCTGCCCTACCCGCGCGCGCTCCTGCGCGATGCCTTCGCCGATCTCCTGATCTGCGACTGCGTGGCGCTGTCCGCCGCCCGTGCGCTGCACATCCTGCCCGCATCCATGGGCACCTGGTCGGCGCTGGTCAAGTATGTTGTGCCCACCACGATCGAGCAGACGCTGCACAGCCTCACGCGGGTGCTCGGCGCGCGCTTCTATCTGCGCGAGGGCTTCGAGCACGGCCTCTTCCAAAAGATTCTGCGCGATACGTCGATTGTCAGTCTGTTTGATGGCAGCACCGTGGTTAATCTCAACGTGCTCATTCATCATCTGCGCGCACGCCAGTCCCGCGCGCACGAGCACGCCACGCCGTCCGCCAGCCCTGATGACCTGCGCAGCGTGTTTGCGCTCGCCGCGCCGCTGCCGAAGTTCAAGCCCGAGCGGCTGCAGCTCTCCAGTGGCGGGGCCGACGCGCTCTTCGATGCGCTGCCCCAGCTCGTCGCGCAGCTCCAGCAGCTCCCCGATCAGCAGCGCGCGCAGCATCTGCTGGCCTACGTCGAGCAGATCAGTCAGCGCGACCTTGTGCACCAGCAGCGCCTCGCCGCCCTGCGCGAGCAGCACGGCGCGGAGTTTGGCAAGCAGCCTGCCGCCTTCGCCTGCGCCCAGGAGCACTGTGCGCTGGCCGTGGCCCTGAGCTGCATCTGGATGTGGCTGGCCAACGTCGAGGCCAGCGACGATGCGTTCTTCCACGCCGGCGACTGGCTGCTTGTGTGTCTGGAGAAGCTGCTGCGCCCGCTGCATCTCGACGTGCCTACGCCCACGCCAGCCGCCGAGCAAGCCATGGACGACCAGCTCAAGGCCCTGTATGCCGCTGATCGCCTGTTTTCGCTCGTCCCTCTGCCCATCCGCTACGATCACGCGCTGACGACGCTTTGAGCTGCTAGCGCGCTCCGTCAATTGACGGAATATGGATTCCGTCATACAGCGCATTTGCGTTTTGGCGTGTTTTTGGTATACTTCCAATCAAACCTTCTCCTCTCTCTTCTCTCCCACCAGCGGCCCCGATTCAGCGGGCCGTTGGTGGTTTTAGCGTGCTTTTGTGTGTGGCTGGGGTGATTCCCCAAGACCCCCAGGGCTGCGCCCGCCAGCGGCCGCGATTGAGCGGCCTGGTAGGGTGCGCGTCTTTTTTTGTGACGTGCTGGGGTGATTCCCAGCGGCCGCAGCGGGGGCTGATGGGTGGAGTGTGGTGGTTGGCAGGGGTGATCTCCAGCGCCTGCAGCGGCCGCGATTGAGCGGGCGTTGGTGTGAGCGTAGTTCGTGGACGTGATTTACTACTCATGCTGCTGGTAGGGTGCGCATGTGTTGCACCTTGCACGCTCAGCTAGGATAGACGTGAGGTGGTATCATGCAGTGGTGGGCATGGTCTGGCAGGCGATACCCGCTGCTTCTTAGTGCACAGCGCAGGCTAGCACAGTGGAGAAGCTCGTAAGGACAAGCCCATGCACGGTGGTTCAGTTCCCGCTCCCATATTCTTGCTCACAGGCACACCTGGCGCTGGCAAGTCGTCGGTCGCCCTGGCGCTGCTCCAGCGCTTTGCCGCCGGCATCCATATTCCTGTCGACAATCTGCGCGAGCTGGTGGTGGTTGGCCGCGCCGATCCAGTGCCAACCTGGACCGATGCGACCGCCCAGCAGTTTGCGCTCGCTCGCCGCTCCGCCGCCGATATGGCTCGCCGCTATGCGCGCGCGGGCTTTGCTGTGGCGATTGACGATGTGATTTTCCCATCTGAGGCCGAGGCACTCTTTGCTGTGCCCTTGGCCGAGGTCACAACGCTGCACAAGGTGTGGCTCTGCCCCAATGTCGATGTGGCGCTTGCGCGCAATGCCCAGCGCACCAGCAAGACGTTCGATGTGCATGTCCTCGCTACGCCGATCGAGCAGATCCACGCTGCGATGTCTCAGCACCCGTTTGCGGCCTATGGCTGGCACATCATCAACTCAAGCGCCCTCAACGTTGAGCAGACTGTCGAGCAGATCTTTGCGCTGTGTGCGCTGTCTAAGCCGTGTGCGGCCGCTACGCTTAGATGAAGTTGGCCTTGAGCGCCGGGTAGATTCCGGCTACCTCGAAGTAGGGCGCGGTGTACAGCGCTGTGTCACGCAGGTCGTCGATCAGCGCCCCAAAGGCTTGTGGCTCAACGCCCTCGAACACCAAGATGTCGCTGCATAGCCCGCTAAAGCCCTCGACATCGTAGGTACTCAGCGCAATCTGTGGGTAGCACGCCATAATCGGCACGATGGCCGTCGCTACAAACTCGGCCCGCTCGGCGCGGCTCATGCGCAGCCAGTGGGCTGTGGCATTAAGGTGCATAAATACAGTCAGCATTGTGTGCTCCTGGTCTAAATGGCTGTTCTGCGTTGATTGTAGCCTGCGGCGCTCCGCCGCGCTTGTATAAACTGGCTATACTGATGTGGGAATGCAGCGTGTGCAGCGGCAACGGCTGCCTATGCTGGGGCCAGCGGCTCAGCGTGCGCGCCGTGGGGGCGATTGCCCAGCGCGTGGTGGTGCAGCGCGTGGCTGGGTGCGTTGCGTGGCGGCTGGTGCCGGGGCAAGCTCCTTTTGGTGGCGTGGCCGCCAAGCTGTATTGACACGCTAGTTCATGAGGTTTACTTAGTTATGCCCGAACCAGATATGCTTAAAACCGTGCTCTATGCGCGCTCGGACTGCATACTTGTGCTGCGCCGCGATGTCTATGCGCAGCCGCACCGTCATCACGCGCTCCAGCTCACGCTGGCGCTGGCTGAGCCGCTGCTGGCCACGCTCGATGCCCAGCAGGTGCAGGCGCAGGCGCTGCTGATTGACCATAACCAGCGCCATCTTGTCCACGGGCAGCCAGGCTGGGTGGCAACCCTCTTGATCAACCCACAGTCGCTGCTGGCGCAGCAGCTGCGTGCGGATGTGCTGTGCCAGCGGCCTTGGGCTGTGCTGCCGCAGCTTAGCACAGCGAGCATCCGCGCTGCCGCCCTGCATCTGGCGAGCCTAGAGACCAGTGCGGCGGCTGCCGATAGCTGGATCGAGCAGCTGCTGGCCGTAATGTTGCCTGCGTTTGTGCCAGCAGTGCCGCTTGACCCGCGCATCGAGGCAGCGCTACGACTGATCGAGCGCGCTCCTGACTACAAGATTGCCGCACGCACCTTGGCTGCTCGGGTGCACATCTCCGAGGGGCGCTTTGGGCATCTGTTCAGCGCCGAGGTCGGCGTGCCGCTGCGCCGCTACTTGCTGTGGCGACGGTTGCTCAGCGCACTCCAGCAGATCGCCGCCGCCGCCGACTTTACCACTGCCGCCCATGCCGCTGGCTTCAGCGATTCGGCCCACCTGAGCCACACGTTTCGGCGGATGTTCGGCCTGCGGCTGTCTGCGCTCTTCGCTGCCCGCGAGCGCCTGTATGTGATCCCACCCCCGCCAGCGGACGCCTAGCGCCAACCTGTTCTGCTGTAGGTGAAGTCTATTCTTTGAAGAAGGAGCAGTGATGTCTACCCCCAACAATGTGCACGATCTTGTCAGCTTGATCATGGCCGAGCGCCAGCGGCTCGATGCGTTGATCGCCGCCGTGCCTGAATCGAAGCGCACGCAGCCCACAATCGCTGGCTATTCATTGGTTGACCTGCTGGGCCATATCACCTGGTGGGAGAACCATATGCTTGATGTGCTGGAGTCCGCCGCACGTGGTGCGCAGCCGCAGCGTCTCGCCCGGCCTGGCGAGGGTGAGGCGTGGGTCGATCGGGTGAACGGCGAGACCTTCGCTGCCAACCGCGACCGTGATCCCGCCACACTCCTCGCCGAGTACCATCGCAATGCCGAGCGCATCAGCACGGCGCTCTCTGGCTACTCGGACTCGCAGCTGTTTGATCCGCTGGGCTTCGCCAATGTTCTGGGCTATCCGGCTCAGGCCATGATCGCCGCCAACACCTATGAGCACTACCCCGATCACGTGCAGGCGATTAGCGCGTGGCTCGATAGTCAGCGCTAGCCCATCCATTGATTGCGTGCGCTCGTGTGGTGGCCCGCCTGTGCTAGTTGTTTGGTGGCGATGCAGTGAGCTAGGCCGCGCTCCGGGTGTGTGCACGTATGTCCTAATTGGGTCGCGTTCGGCTACGCGCTGTTGGCGTCCTGCTCGGTAGCGACGTGGTGGTTAACGAGCTGGTGCTGCCTGCGGCGGCACGCTGCCGAGCAGGGTTTGTGGCTGATGACTCTCCGATAGCGCCCCCAGCGCTGCGGTCGAACCCGCATACTGCTGGGGGCTGTTTGAGGTGTAAACGTGGTCTTGTGAGTCGCTTAGACCGTCACCGGAGGTTTAGGCCAGGCTCTCGAGGGCGCGGCGTAGTTTGGTCGCAGCCTCCTCGGCGATTGGTGCGAGGGCTGGATTGTCGACCATCTCCATCATCACCTTGGGGTCGGCGATATCAACGCGGGTGTGTTCACCGTGAGTGTGCACGATGACATTGCACGGCAGCAGCAGCCCGAGATCGTGCTCGGCAGTCAGGGCGCGGTGGGCCAGGTGCGGGTTGCACGCGCCGAGAATCGTGTATGGCTCAAAATCGACATCGATCTTCTGCTTCATTGTCGCCTTGACATCAATCGTGGTAAGCACACCAAAGCCCTCGTTTTTGAGTGCGGCGGTGACTTTTTCAATCGCCTCGGCGTGCGGCAGGGCTAGCTCGATACCAAATCCATACTGTGTTGTGCTCATAATCAGCTCCTTCTTGTACCAATTCACGCTGGATGGCCAGCACTGGTGGGCAGGTGTAGGGCTAGCTCCCAAGCTCCTGGCAGGGGTGCGCCCTGCATCTGCGCTACGGCGAATAAGTCTAATCAGTCAAACACGACATAACGCTTGATACATCGTCGTGCACGGCCTAATCCTGAGCTGGCTGGTCCCAAGTGCGTCGAGCGTTGCGGCGCAGGGTCTGCTGGATAGCCGCTGATAAATTGATGCCGGTGGTATCGGCGAGCTGGAGCAAGTACAAGGCGACATCGGCTAGCTCGCCAGCCCAGCCTGCTTGGTCGCTAATAGTTTCGCGCCACTGGACGTGCTCCAGCACCTCGGCGGCCTCTAGGCACAGCGAGATTGCCAGATTGCGTGGTGTCTGTGGGCGCAGGCTATCGGGCGCGTACCAGCCTTTGGCGCGCACAAAATCATGCATGGCGCTGGTGAGCGCGCCGATGGTGGCGTTGGGCTGATCGCGCTCGCTGCGCAATTGATCGAGTACCTGGCGATCGGTGGCGAAGGCTAGCTCGGCTGGCAGATCGTCGAGGCTGAAGTAATCGGCGGCGTCCACATCATCGCCGGGCTGGAGCTGGCCGCCGCTGGGCGTAGCGCGCAGCCAAATGCCCACTGGGTAGGGTGGATCGCGATCAAGGTTGGAGTGCACGGCGACGACCGCGCCAATCGTGGTCTCCAGGCCCGTTTCCTCGCGCAGCTCGCGGTGCAGGCCGGCCCGCAGCTCCTCGTCGGCCTCTAGGTAGCCGCAGGGTAGGCACCACATACCGCTGCGAAAGCTGGTGCGGCGGCGCACAAGCACGACGCGCCCAGCGGCGTCTTGGATGATACCAGCGACACCGACGGGCGCAGGGTTGAAGGCGACCCAGCCGCACGCGGGACAGGTTGGGCGCTTGCGTCCGCCGCGCTCGGCTGCAACAAGGGGGGTGGCACATTGGACACAAAAACGCATTGGTGTGCTCCTCTACGGATTAGGCTCTAGCTGGATTATAGCACGCTCGCTGCTCAGTCGTTGAGCTGGAGGACGGTGCGCACTACCGCCTGGGCCAGGGCTTGCCGCCGCTGCAGGAGCTGATCGGTGAGTTTGCGCTCGAACACACGCAGCCAGGTTGCGGCGATGCTCTCGCGCACCTCGCGCCAGATCTCGCTCCAGCGGAGGGCGCTGTAGGCGAGCAGCGGTGCGAGCGCGATGGTGCCCACGGCCCAGCGCCAGTCAAACAGCCACGCCATCCAGCCAGCAGCGATCAGCCAGCCAATCGGCACCAGAATCGCGCCAGCGATCAGCTTCATCGTGCCGAGCACCTGCACCTCGCTGGTTAATCGACCTGCGATCAGACCACCGAGGCGATATGGGCCATAGCTGAGCAGCCAGCCGAGCGCGGCCAGCGGCCAGCCGAGAATCAACCACAGACTAAACATCCAAAACTTTACGCGGCGGGCCAGGGGGAGCTCTGCCGACCAGGGATCGGCGATGCCGAGCATGCGTAGGATGCGCGCATAGCGGCGGGCTTGATCGGCCAACGTGGCCAGCTGCTGCGGGTTGTTGTGCGCGAGGCGTGTGCAGGCGGCGAGCATCTGGTTGGGAGTTGGCTGCTGGCGTGCGTGCTGGAGGTGCTCGACAGTCCACTCGACGACCAGCGGGAGGCCGCGCACAAGCTCAGCGTTGTGGGCCTGAAACATCACTGTGCCCAGGCTAGCGGCAATTGTGGCGGTGGTCTGCGCCACAGCCTGCTCAGGATTGGTCGTGTAGGTGGCGTGCTGCTGCTCGAGCGTGAACGGCTTGCCCACGATCAGCAGCACGCTTGAGCGGAACAACTGCTTATCTTCGTACCATAGACCGACCGGCACCACCTGGATCGTGCCCCGCCAGCCCTGTTGGGCCTCGGCGCTGAGCGCGATGCGGGCGGCTCCGCTGCGCAGCGGCAGCAGGCGCGGCTCCGAGTGCGTTGTGCCCTCAGGAAAGAGCGCGAGGGCGCGGCCTTGGTCAAGCAGCGTGCGACAGCGGGCAAAAGTCTGCTCATTTTTGGTGCGCGTATCGTCGCCGCTGGCATCGCGCTGGCGGTAGACCGGCAGGGCGGTAAACATGCGCATCAGCAGTCGCCCAAGCGGATTCCGAAAGAAGGTATCTTTGGCCAGGAATGAGACTGGCTGCTTGGTGGCGATCATCAGTAGCAGCGGGTCGAGCAAGCCGTTGGGATGGTTGAGCACAAAAATGACTGGCCCGGCGGTGGGCAGATTCTCGGCTCCTTCAACTTCGATGCGAGGATAGTATAGCCGCACCAGCGCGAGGATGAGGCGGCGAATCAGGCGCGTGATCATATCAGCAAACTCCTTTGGCTTCAGGTGGTTACGCATGATTGTACTGATCAGGTGCGAGTCTTCAATGTGCCGCCGATGTAGGCTGAGGTGTAGCTAGGTGGGGCAGGCGCAGTGGTGAAGCTGCGCCTGTGCGGTGATTAGTGCAATTTGATTTTCGATTTGCGCAGGGCGACGGTCACACCGGCCTGTAGCGTGCTGTAGGTGGCGATGCCCTCCAGGCTCACGCCAAGTCCCACGAGGGTCTGGGCGACCTCGGGGCGCACGCCAGTAAGCTCAACCTCTGCGCCAAGCAGGCGCACAGCATTGGCGGCCTTGATCAGCGCGTTGGCGACCTGCGTGTCAACCACACCAACGCCGGTGATGTCGATGATGGCGGTGTGCGCCTGGTGCTCGGCGACCTCGCTCAGCAGAGTCTCGATGATCTGCTGGGCGCGGTGGCTGTCGATCGTGCCGATCAGCGGCATGACCAGCACGCCGTCGGTGATGGGGATGGTTGGCGTAGACAGCTCACGTAGCGCCTCGCGCTGAGCGGCGATGACTTGCTCGCGCAGGCTGGCGCGCTCTGCGTTCGACTGGAGATACTCGGTGATGTCGCGGGTGATCGTGACGATCTTGTGATCCTCCAGCACGCTGCCTGGCAGCAGAAAGCTGGAGATATGGCCGCTGAAGATGCTGCCGTCGGCGCGCTGATACTGGATGACCATATCGAGGCTGCCGGTGTTGAACAGCTCGTCGATGTGCAGACGAATGCGGTCAAGCGCATTGGGCGCAAGCACTTTTTCCATTGTGAGGCCGATAGTCTGCGCACCATAGCCCGTCATTTTCTGATAGGCGGGGTTGGCGTACAGGATAACCTGCTGCATATCGACGATGCTGATGCCATCAGGTGCGCGCTCGGCCAAAAGAATGAATGGCTCTGCTGCGCTTAGCTGCGTCTCTAGCGCGCCAACTTGCTGCTGAAGCGCACTGATCAGCGCCGCGCTGTTGGATGAATTAGGGGAGGAGTGTGTCATGAATCTCTATATGCTCAAATGATCAAACCAAGATAATTATTAGGTGTATGATAACGAGTTTTTAAGCTGCTGGAAAGAGCACTCCAGTCCTATCCCGGTTTAGCACTAAAAAAAGTGCGGCAGAGGATTAGGTATCCTCTGCCGCACTGGTCCGCAGGTGCTACTACTTGAGCAGCACTGGAATGAAGGACCGATACTGTGTTGCGCCGACGGATGTTGTCAGCGTTACCTCGGCTTGGGTGCTGTTGTCAGCCTGCGAGGTTACGGTAACGGTTGCGCTGTCGCTGTCACTGTTGGCAGCGCTGCCGGGGATGCTCACGTACACCTCGATCATTGTGCTGGCACCTGCGGCGAGCATCACACTGGACTGATCGCTGCTGGTGCTCCAGGCCGCGCCGCTGAGCGCGATATCGAAGGTGTCAGTGGTGTTGCCGGTGTTCTGGAGCATGAGCGTGTAGGTGACGGTTGTGCTGGGCATGCCCGACTGCTGGAGCGTCTGCCCGCTCAGATCAACGCCGTACACCGTGTTGGCCACAGCGGTCAGCGTGGCGCTCGCGGTGGACTGTGCGTCGTTCTGCGAGGTGACCGTCAGTGTCGCGCTATCGCTTGCGCCGCTCAGTGCGCTGGCGGGGATCAGTGCATCGACCGTGATCATTGTGCCTGCGCCTGGCCCCAGCGGGCCAACCTGGGTGCTGCTGGGTGTGAAGTTCCAGGTTGCGCCAGTCAGCGCTACGTCGATGGTATCGGTGGTTGCGCCGGTGTTGGTGACATAGGCGCTGAAGCTCACGGTGCTGCCTGGATCGCCCATGAGCGTGGTGGTCGGCGTATCAAGCTGGAGCGTGGTGTTGGCAACGGTCAGCGTAACGGTCATCACCGTCGCGCTGTACGGCGAGGGCAGATCATAGCTGCTCCAGACCTGCGCCTGATAGACGCCCTCGGCCATGCCTGTGGTATCGATCTGCACATCGAACGGTGCGGTCGCATTGGCGTTGATGTCCATCGTAGTGGCGGAGAGCGCCAGCCACGGCACATCGCCGGGCACACCAGTGGTGGCCTCGGTCAGCGACACAGTCGTGCTGACGGCACCGCTGTTGACCATCTGGGTGGGGAACGAGTGCTGGGTATCCGGGGCTACGGTCATGTTCATGTTGCCCTGGAAGTGGACATAAGCTGCGCTGAGCGGCAGCGGGCGCACCGTGACATCGTTAGCGGCAACGCTGACGCTCTGGGTGCTGGGGGCATAGTTCGTGGCCGTGGCCTGGAGATTGATCGTGCCGCTGGGCGTAATCACCATTGAGTAGAAGCCATCGCTGATGTTGTCGTCATTAGGCGTAGCCATGGATGTGGTGGTCTGGCCCGGTGTGCTGGTGTTGGTAATGGCTGCGCCATTGATCGGCAGGCCAGTGTTGTCATCAGTGACGAAGCCGATCAGCAGGCCGGCATCGGCAGGCGTGCAGGTGCGGTTGATAATGCGCACATCGTCAACCTCCCACCACCATGACCATGAGGCGTTGTAGTAGTGGAAGCGCACGATGACGCTAGGCTGGTTGGCCGCAACAGCGCTCAGATCGACGGTTTCAGCATGTGGGCCACGGTAGTTTGTGGTCTTTTGCCACACGTTGGTCCAGTTGACACCATCGCTGCTGACGTCGACATCGGCCACCTCGGGATCGCCGGAGAGGTCGCGGTAGTCGGTGTTGAACATGAGCAGCACGCCACTGGCACCGCTGGCGTCGATGGCGGGCGTGCGCAGCTCGGTATTTTGTAGGCCGCTGCTGCCATAGTTATCGCTGTCGATGATCGCGAAGTTGCCGGAGCCGCCGGTGAGATTGCTCTCTGCACCTGGATCGTTGAACTGCCACACCTGGCCGTTGCCCTGGTTGTCGATGTTGCTCCAGCCAACCGGCAGCGTGGTGCCGTCGAAGGACTCGCTGAACAGCTCGGTGTCGTTCTTGATATAGCCAGGCACGGAGCAGTTGCCGTCAGGCGCGAGCACGAAGTCCTCGGTCTGATTGCCGGTGCCGAGGTTGACGGTGCGCTGCTGGAACGCATAGCCAGCTTGAACGGCCTCGACCGTAAAGTCGTAGCTGTTTGACTGCGGCAGGCTGATGCTGTAGCTGCCATCGCTCGGATCGGTGTACACAACCATCAGCGGCCCACCGCTCGGCTGCACGCTGATGCGCGCGTAGAGCGGCCAACCGTGCCCGCTGTCGGTGACTGTGCCGGAGACCAGCGCCGATGGCAGCGGGTCCATGGCGATGTTCAGCGTTGTTGTCATATCGGCGGTGACAACGACAGGGTTAATCACCTTGGTGATATAGCCGTATTTAGTGGCGGTCAGCGTGTAGGTGTTCGCCGGCACTGTCAGCATGTACATGCCGCTGCTATCGCTGCTGGTGTTCCAGGTTTGCGTGATGCTGTGGCTAACTACAAGATCGGCACCGCTGATCGGATTGCTGGTCAGACTGTTGGTGACCTGACCGACGAGGCCGCCCTGCGGGCCACACATTCCGCTTGCTATTTGCACTGCATTGAGGGCGTTGATCTCGCCCCAGCCAGTGGCGTGGTTGGGCACGTTGCCTGGCCCCTCGTCGCCGTTATTGCTGGCGTAGGGAATGGGCGTGGCGGTCTGCTCGAGCAGCGTCTCGGTGAGTTGATAGTTGCCGATCAAGCAGGGGGCGGCCTGCCACATCAGGGCGATCAGGCCCACGACATGCGGTGCGGACATCGAGGTGCCGGTTTTGGTTCCATATTCGGTGTCGCTGCCGTGTGTCGATGAGCGGATCGAGACGCCGGGCGCGACAACCTGTGGCTTGAGGTTGGGGTAGCCACGTGGATTAACGGTATCAGCGTTATCGGTTGGCCCCCAGTTAGAGTGATTAGCGTACTGGCCATTGTTGGTGCCAGTGGAGCCAACACCGGTGACGTTGCCGTAGCGACCAGGGTTGCCGACGGTGTTAAGGCCCGGCGGTGAGCTGTAGCCACAGTTGCTGGCATTGCCGTTGGAGAACACCGGATAGATGCCCGAGGCGTGCCAGTTGTCCAGCACCGACTGATACCAGCCATCGTAGGACTGGCCGCAGTCGCCCCAGGAGTTATTGACAATGTTTGGGCGTTTCGTTGCATCTGGGTTTGCGCCAGTTAGATCCCAGGGCGCCAGCACCCACTGGGCGCACTCGAGCAGTCCAGCATCGGTTGCTGATGGATTGAAGCCTTGACATGCGATCCATTGCGCGCCAGGTGCGACGCCGATCTGGTTGGTGCCGCCATCGTCGCCAACCATCGTGCCCATCGTGTGGCTGCCGTGGCTCTGCGAGTCATTCGGTGAAGTGCTGCCGTCGTAGGGGTCCCACCAGCTATAGTTGTGATCAAAGTTGCCGCCGCCGAGGTTGCCGCGGTAGTGGCTCACCAGCGCCTGGTGCGTGTAGCGCACACCAGTGTCGATATTGGCCACCACGATGCCCTGGCCGGTGTAGCCCAAGGCCCAAGCGTCAGGCACCTGGATGTGGGTGAGGTTGCTCTCAACGGCCGCTGGTGCGTTGGGCGCAGCTGGCGCGGCGGCTGGGTCGTCCTCGCCATCGATCAGGAAGACCTCGCGGCGAGCGCGCAGCGCCTCAATGCCGTTGAAGCGCAGCAGCCCATTGAAGGTGGTTTGATCCGAGCGATCAACAGCGATGATATTATCGACCCAGAAGGCTTTATAGGCCGCGCCATGGGCCTTGAGATAATCTAGGATGGGCGCTTGCGAGAGCTGGGCCGCCTTCTGCAGCTGCTCGGCTACAAACTTGCCGCGCTCGTTCCAGGGCATGCTGGCGGCAGCGCTGAGGTCGGGCTTGGCGCGTAGGTAGATCAGGTAGCCGCTCTGTTGGTTGCTCTGGAGCTGTTTTTGTAGCTCTGGCTCAACCACAATTGTGGTGTTGCCTTGGTTCGGCTGCGGTGTTTGCGCCTGAGTGACCGGAACAAGCATCAGGCTGAAGCTGAAGCAGAGCGTGAGCAGCAGTGCCAGCTTACGGAACAGTGAGTGTTGCATTGGACCTCCATTAACCTTGCGGATCGACGTGGCTTGCTGAGGTGGACAGCAGGAGTGCTCAGCAAACCCATGGTGTAGTGATGGATGAATAGTGATGATGGTTGGCCCTAGATAGGTAGCTGTGGGTGGATGCCGCATACTTTAGCACACGTTGTCAAGACTGAAAAGTCCCGCCGGATGTGAATATGTACGCTGTAGCATAGCAGAAATAGAACAAATGTCCAACCGCTGTGGCTGTGCGCCGATGGAGCACACGCGCGCTGCTGCGGCAACAGCGCGCGCGTGCCTACGCTTGCGAAGGCGCTAAAGGACTAGTACGTTGGCCGCACAATCTGGTCGTCGGTGCTGGCTGCTTGGCCGCGCAGCGCAGCGATGGCCGCTCGGTCGTACTTGAGCACTGGCTTGCGGGCCGCTCCGACCTCGTCGAGGCGTCGCACCGGTGTGGTAGTTGGCGCGGCGTGCAGCACCTCTGGTGTCTCCACGGCCTCGTGGGCGATCTGGCGCATAGCGGCGATGAACGCATCGAGATTCTGCTTCGACTCAGTCTCGGTTGGCTCGATCATGATCGCCTCGGCCACGCTGATCGGGAAGTAGACTGTCGGCGGATGGAAGCCAAAGTCGATCAGGCGCTTGGCGATGTCCAGCGTGTGGATGTCCGGCGCGTCTTTGAGCTTCCCCTGCAGCACAACCTCGTGCATGCATGGGCGATCGTAGGCCACAGGGTAGACATCCTGAAGCTTAACGCGCAAATAGTTGGCATTGAGCACGGCGTTCTCGCTGATCTCGCGCAGCCCCGCCGCGCCGAGCATGCGGATGTATGTGTAGGCGCGCACGAACATGCCGAAGTTGCCCATAAACGACTTCACCCGCCCGATGCTCTTCTCGGGCACATAGCGCGTGTACTGCCCATTCTCATGGTGGATGATCGGGCCTGGCAGGTAGGGCGCGAGAAATGCTTTACAGCCGACAGCGCCGCAGCCGGGGCCGCCGCCGCCGTGCGGTGTGGTAAAGGTCTTGTGTAGGTTATAGTGCATAAAGTCGAAGCCGACGTCGCCTGGCCGCACAATGCCAAGGATGGCATTGAAGTTGGCACCGTCGCCGTACATCAGGCCGCCTGCATCGTGAACGATCTGCGCGACCTCCTGAACGTGCTCATCGAACAGGCCCAGCGTATTGGGGTTGGTCAGCATCAGGCCGGCGGTGCGTGGCCCCACCTTGGCGCGCAGATCAGCAAGGTCAACGTTGCCGCGGGCGTCGGTGGCGATCTCGATCACCTTGAAGCCGACCATGGCTGCGGTTGCTGGGTTGGTGCCGTGGGCCGAGTTCGGGCATAGCACCTCGTCGCGCTGCTCATCGCCGCGATCCAGATGGTAGGCGCGGAAGACGAGGATACCGGCAAACTCGCCCTGGGCACCAGCGGCAGGCTGGAGGCAGACCTCGTCGAAGCCAGCGATTTCGGCCAGCAGCTGCTGTAGCTCGTAGCTGAGCCGCAGCGCGCCCTGCACCGAGGCCTCATCCTGCAGCGGATGGATGTGGGCGAAGCCTGGCAGGCGCGCCGCCTCCTCGTGGATCTTGGGATTGTACTTCATGGTGCACGAGCCAAGCGGGTACATACCAGTGTCGATGCAGAAGTTGCGCTGTGAGATGCGCGTAAAATGGCGCACAACCTCGGTCTCGCTCAGCTCTGGCAGCCCTTGTAGATCATCGGTGCGCAGCAGTTCGCTCGGCAGCTCGCTGGTTGGAACGCCCACAGCCGGCAGCGAAGCACCGACCTTGCCGGAGCCGCTTAGCTCAAAAATTGGTGGTTCGTAGGTGTTCATCTTAGCCTTTCAAGGTCGCTACTAGGCGGTTGATATCCGCAGGCGTGTTCATCTCGGTGACGCAGAAGAGCATGGCGTTGCCGAGATGGGGATAGTCCGCAGACAGGTCGTAGCCGCCGATGATCGAGGCGAACTCAAGCGCACGGTTGATCTCGGCGGCCGGCGCTGGGCAGCGCACCACAAACTCGTGGAAGAATGGCCCGAAACTCAGCACCTCGTAGCCATCCAGCTTGTTGATCTCCGCCGCCGCATAGTGCGCACGATGGTAGCAGATCTCCGCCACTTGGCGCAGACCCTGCCGCCCAAGCAGCGCCATGTGCACGGTGGCGGCCAAGGCCATCAGCCCCTGATTGGTGCAGATATTCGAGGTCGCCTTCTCGCGCCGAATGTGCTGCTCGCGGGTCTGCAGCGTCAGCACATAGCCAAGCTGGCCGTTGAGATCGGTGGTTGCGCCAGCGAGCCGCCCGGGCATCTTGCGCACCAGCTTCTCGGTGCAGGCGAAGATGCCCAAGTAGGGGCCGCCGAAGCTCAGCGGGATGCCGAGCGGCTGGCCCTCGGCGACGGCGATATCGGCTCCAACAGCGCCTGGTGTCTGAAAGAGGCCCAGGGCCACCGGGTTGGTCGCCATCAGCAGCAGCGCGCCAGCGGCATGCACCTGCTCGGCGACTGGCTTGAGATCATGCAGCGTACCAAAGAAATCTGGCGACTGCACGATTAAGCAGGCGGTCTTGTCATCGACTAGCGCGACAACGTCGGCCAAGCTGGCTTCTGGTCGCTCGTCGCCAACAATGCTCACGCCAAGGCCCTGGGTGTAGGTGCGCAGCACCGCCCGATACTGTGGGTTAACCGATGGTGCCACCACGATCTTGCGCCGATTGCGCGTCGAGTTGAGCGCCATGATTGCGCCCTCGGCCAGCGCGGTTGCGCCATCGTAGTGCGAGGCGTTGACCGCATCCATCTGCATCAGGCCGCTCATCAGCGACTGATACTCAAAGATCGCCTGCAGCGTGCCCTGCGCCAGCTCTGGCTGGTAGGGCGTGTAGGCCGTATAGAACTCCGAGCGGCGCAGAATCGAGTCCACGGCGGCGGGAATAAAGTGATGGTATGCGCCAGCGCCTAGAAAGCAGGCATTGGTGAGCACATCGGCGTTTTTACTGCTCAGACGTCGTAGCTCGCTGGCGGCCTCGGCCTCGGAGAGCGCCGCTGGCAGATCCAGCGTTGGAAAGCGCACGCTGGTCGGCACGACAGCAAACAGATCTTCAACCGCCGCAGCGCCAATGGCCTCAAGCATCGCCTGGCGATCGCGGTCGGTGATCGAAATATAGTGCGACATGGGTTTCCTTATTGTTGGAGCAGATGCGTGTGGGCACCTGCACGAGCTTACTTGCTAGCTTCTTCTGCGACGTGCTGGGCGTAGGTGGCTGGATCGAGCAGATCGCTGGCGTCCGCGCTCAGCTGAACCTTGGCCAGCCAGCCAGCGCCGTAGGGATCGCTGTTGACGGTCTCTGGCGCGTCGAGCAGCGCCTCGTTGATCTCGATAATCTCACCGCTGACCGGCAGGTAGACATCGGAGGCCGCCTTGACTGACTCGACGACCCCGAAGGCGTCGCCTACGCCGAAGCTTGCGCCCACATCCGGCAGCTCGACAAACACGATATCGCCGAGGGCATGTTGGGCGTAGTCGCTGATGCCCACCGTCGCGGTGCTGCCGTCGATTTTGACCCACTCGTGCGACTTGGTGTACTGGCGATCCTGCGGTGTTTGATAGTCCATCGGCTTTGCTCCTTGCTTGAGCTACAAGCTATTTCTTGTAGCGCGACTTATAGAAGGGGGTCTTAACAACGGTGGCGCGAACAGGCTTGCCGCGCACGAGCACATCGACTTCAGCGCCAACTTTGACGCTGCCGCTGGCGACCAGCGCATAGGCCAGGTTTTGCCCGAGCGTTGGCGCAGGCATGCCGGTGGTGACGCTGCCGATCTCCTGACCGTCGGTGGTCTGCACGGGCATGCCTTGGCGTGCGATGCCGCGGCCAACCATCTGCAGTCCGATCAGGCGGCGCGCGGGGCCATGCTCCTTAATCATGCGCAGAGCGTCGGAGCCGATGAAGTCGCCCTTGTCGAGCTTGACCACCCAGCCGAGCTTGGCCTCGTAGGGGTTGATGTCGCGCTCGATCTCGTGGCCATAGAGCGGCAGTCCTGGCTCGAAGCGCAGGCTGTCGCGTGCGCCCAGGCCCACTGGCTGTAGCCCTGCGGCGCTGCCAGCATCCAGCAGCGCATCCCAGACTGGCGCGGCCTGGTCGGCGGGAATGAAGATCTCGAAGCCATCCTCGCCGGTGTAGCCCGTGCGCGACACATAGCCCTGTGCCGTGCCGATGCTGCTGGCGGTGATGCCATGAAAGGGCAGCGCGGTGAGGTCGGCGCTCGTCAGCGGGTCGAGGATGTGCTCGGCGCTGGGGCCTTGCAGCGCGATCATCGCCAGCTCGGCAGAGCGGTCGGTGAGCTGCACATCGAAGCCTGAGCTGTGCTGCGTGAGCCAGTCCCAGTCTTTCGCGGCGTTGCTGGCGTTGGCGACGATCATCCACTCGTTATCAGCGAGATGATACACGAAAATATCATCGACGATGCCGCCGTCCTCATAGCACATCAGGCCGTAGTCGGACTGGCCGACGGCGGTGTTGCGCACATCGAAGGTGTTGATATGTTGGATGAAGGCCTCGCTCTGCGGGCCAGTGACCCAAAAGCGCGCCATGTGGCTGATATCGAACAGCCCGGCGGCGTTGCGCGTGGCCTGGTGCTCTTCGATAATCCCGCGGTACTGAACCGGCATGTCCCAGCCGCCGAACTCAACCATCTTAGCTCCTAGAGCGCGATGGCGTGCGTTGAGTGGTGTTTGTTTCATTCCACCTCCTAGAAGGTACAGACAGCAACCTAGCGTCGCTGTGTCCAAGCGTGATTGGCGTAGCGCTCGGTGCGTAGGGTTTGGGCTAGCGTGGCCTCGGCGGAGGTTAGCTCGCCAGGCGTGAAGCGAATGTGCCATGTGGTGCAAAAGCCTGCCACCAGGGCGCTGGCGCAGGTGTCGAAGTCAATGTGTTGTTCGGCGGCTTCATCGAGGGCGATCATGCGCTCGGCGAGGCTGGTGCTGCTGATTGCTGCGTCAAGGTTGAGCACCGCATAGAGCCGCGCCACGTCGGCGCTGAGCAGCAGGCTGCCGTGCTGTAAAATTGCTCCGCGCATGCGCGTCTGGGCGCTGCCGATCAGCTTGCGCCCACGAACCGTGATCTCATAGTCGGCAGGTGTGTCGAAGCATGCGGCCGAGGCAGAGGTGGCTGCATGGCCCGCTGACCACGCGGCGGTTACGTTGAGGTTGTGGAGTCCGGCCAGCAGGGCTAGGCTAATCTGGCGATAGGTGGAGAGGATGCGCCCGCCGAAGCCTGGCTGCGTGCTGGCGACAGTGAGGGCATAGGTAAGCTCATCGGCGTGGAGGATGGCGCGCCCGCCGGTTGGTCGGCGCACGATGTCGTAGCCGTAGTGTGCGCATGCTGACTGGTTCACGGCGGAGCTAGGCTGAAAATAGCCTAGCGAGACACAAGCGGGCTGCCAGCGATAGAGGCGCAGCGTCGGCGGCGAGTCACCAGCGGCGACCATGCGGGCGAGCGCATGGTCGATGGCCATGTTGGTTGCTCCGTCGAGCGGTGGGGAGATGATCAACCGCCAGTTCATAAGGCACCTGAACAACAAAAAGACAAGGCAACGTTGCCCTGTCTCTGTCCATGGACCTGAGAGATTCCCCGTGAGGGTTACTCCGTCGGTGCAGGCTGGCCCTGCTCTCCAGAGTGCCGTCGGGGCGCGGTGTGGGGGCCTGAAAGGTTCATCGGCGAGCGGCAACCTCGCTGATTTGCTTCGTCGGCGATCACCGTGGTGATGCTCTCCCGCGTCCGTCATCCAGCATGCTACTTGATTGCTGCCAGTATACGGTCACTTGGCCGAATCCGTCAATGATCATGCTCTTGCGCCTGATGGTCGCGCAGCCCAATCCAGACGGGAATGATAGAACAGCTCAAGAGCATGATGGCCCAGAAAACAATTGTAATCATTGTAGGTGCGTCTCCTAAAAGAAAGTGTATCTAGAAATTCAAGGGCCAGCGTCTTCATTCACAGCGCTGTTGCTAATGCAAAACTTGTGCCATTATAGCGAGACTTGTGCTGATTAATACGGGCTAATCTTCGGAATAAACTGATACAAAGCTGATGTTTTTCTGAAAACTCGCACGCAGGTTGATCACGCTAGGCTGTTAATCTGACGTTGGAGACGCTCTGCGACTTTCCTTGGCTCGGTCTCTACGCTGGTCGCTGTGCGCTCTGACAATGCCTGCTAGCTTAGCCGCTGCACACAAAAGCGCCAGAGCTTATAGTCGTGCTGCTCGTTGAGTTGGGCTTTGCGCAGCGCCAGCGCTAACTGTGCGCTGGCGCTGTCGATGCCTGTGACGCTCGGTAGCACCACACCAATCTGGTGCGGCGTGCGCACCACCAAACCATGCTGCTGTGGGTCTTGCTGCGCAAGCGTTGGCAGCGGCTCCAGCTCGTTGATGATATCGATCACATAGTGCAGGTCGGTCAGCTCTGGCGGGTGCACCGGGCTGAAACGTGGATCACGCACCGCGGCGGCGATAGCGTTGTGAATAACCTCCGTCGCCAGATTGGCCTGCACAGGCGTGAGTGTGCCAACGCTACCCCGCAGCGTGTCATCTTTAACGATTGAGACGAACACGCCACACGCCTGGCGCTGGTCGGGATCGAGCGGATAGGGCGGCGTGAGCACACGATGCTCGCGCACGTATGTCTCTACGGCGATGCGGGCCAGGCGCACCAATGGATGCTTAACGACAGTCGATGTAGGCATAGGTTACTCCCGCCGCTGCTTAAAGACCGAGAGGCGTAGGCCCAGCTCGCTGCCGCAGTTATCACAGCGGCCATCGAGCACGCCGACCATGCGCACGCTGGCCCCGCTGCGCTCGATCACCGCCCAGCCGCACGATGGGCAGCGGGTTGGCTCGGTGGGATCGGCACCATAGACATAGCTGAGGCTTGACTTCTGCGCGATCTCGCGGGCGTGCACTGCGGCGCTGGTATCGCTGTCGAGGGTCGGGATCAAGCGCCAGGGCACCTGCGGGCCAAGGGTTGCGACGATCCAGTCGGCGATATCTTTAATCTCGGCGGCGCTGTCGTTGATGCCGGTGGCGATGGGCGTGGTGATCTCCACGTGACAGTCCCAGCGCTTAACCGCATGCTCGATGCCTGCCAAGATGCCGCGCCACTCCTTGATGCCGGTGAGCCGCTCGTAGCTCTCGGTGCGAAAGCCATAGAGCATCAGGTTGATGCCATCCAGGTAAGGGCCGACCTGATCAAGCGCGGCTTTGGTCCAGAGGCCGCCGGTGACAATGCCGGTGATCCTGCTGCCAGCGCGGGCCAGGCGCAGCGCATCGAGCAAGTACTCCTGGTTAACGACGGCATCGTTGAAGGCCCAGATCAGCCCGCGCACAAGGCGCTCTTGGGCGAACTGCACCAAGCGATGTGGGTCGAGGCGGCGCTGACGAGCGGGGTCGTCGGGGATTAACGCGTGATGGCTATCGTTCTGATGCTGGGGGAAGGGCGTGCCCCAGCTGCCGACGGCGAGCACCATCGAGTCCGGAAAGAAGTGGCGAAAGCCGTAGTCTTCGACAGGGCCGATGGTGGCGGCTGAGACCATGCCGTCGCTGAGCGCGACGATCGCATCGCCCTCGCGGCGGCGCACAAGGCAGCGCCCAGTCTCCCCCTGCTCCAATGCACAGCGCCATTGGCACACATTGCATCGAATGCTGTCTTGTTGCTCCGAGACCAATACGGTTGTGCGCATGAACGCTCCTTTGCTGGCGCATATTCTGCTCTATGCCAGGACTGCTAGCTATACTACCATGTTGTTATATTTCCTCTGTATGGATTATAATAATTTCCACGATAGATTGGTGCTTTCAGTCAGGATATGTGATGAGTCCAACACCCTTACGTGATCGTCTTAGCCAGCCAACAGGCGCAGATACACCGCGAACACCCCTAGCGCCAAGCGCGCCGCTTTCTTCCGAGCCACAGCTTCTAGACTCCGATCAGGCCGCCTTTGCGGATGATGAGCTTGATCTGCTCGACGAATCTGCTGAGGATGCAATCGACGCGCCACCAACCCGCAAGGGCATGGCTGTCGTGCGCGAAATCATCGAGACCGTTGTGTTTGTGCTGCTGGTCTTTTTTATTGTGCGCGGTCTTATTCAAAACTTCCGCATCGAGGGTCACAGCATGGACCCGACGATGCACGATCAGCAGTATATTCTGGTCAACAAGGCGCTGTATCTCCACTTTGACCTGAATGCGCCACTGCGGCTGCTGCCAGGCAAGGGCGATCTCCCGGCGAAGGTGGTCTATCCGTTCCATCCGCCGCAGCGCGGCGATATTGTGGTGTTTATCGCGCCACCGGCGGCCACATCGGAGGAAGACAAGGACTATATCAAGCGCGTGATCGCTAGCGCTGGCGAGAAGGTCACCATCTCCGAGGGCGAGGTCTACGTCAACGATCATCTGCTGCCCGAGCCGTACCTGCCAGAGGGCACCGTCACAACCTGTCGCGACTTCCAGTCGACGTGTAGCTATACGGTTCCGCCTGGCCATATTTTCGTTATGGGCGACAACCGTGGCAACAGCAGCGACTCACGTGAGTGGGGGCCGCTGTCGCTTGAGTATGTTGTCGGCAAAGCCTGGCTCTCATACTGGCCGCGCCAGTACTGGGGCACAATCTCCACGCCTTCGTACGCCCAGCAGTAAGGTTGGGCGGTGCCAGTGGCAATAGCGCCCGTCTGTTCGCTGAGCAGGCGGGCTTTTGATGGTATATGCACTGTGTAATCAATGGTCACCTGATCTCGTTTGATCGCTCATTCCGGCAGGCCGGGGTTTCAAACCACTCGCTGCAGCTTGTGCGCGAGCTAGCGCGGCTGGATCAGGGCAATACATATAGCCTGTTTGTTGGCCCTGGTGTGGCCCAGCACCTTGATCTGCCGCCCAACTGGCAGGTGCAGGAGTCGCGGCTGCCAACGATTAAGCCGAAGTATCGCATTCCCTGGGAGCAGTTGATCGCGCCATGGCTCTTGGCGCGCCAGCGGGCTAGTCTATTTCATGGCCTGCTGAATATTGCCCCACTGCTGGCACCGGTGCCGACGCTGGTGACGATCCACGATCTGGCGTTTATGGATGTCACCGGCTCGCATCGGCGGGCCAATCGGCGCTATCTAGCGGCGGCAACCCGCCAAGGCGTGCGCCAGGCTGCGCATATCTTTGCCGTGTCGGAGTACTCGAAGCAGGCGATTGTCGAGCGGCTGCACATCGACCCGGCGCGCATCAGCATCGCCTACAACGCCGCTGGCGCGCAGTATCACCCACGCCCAGCCGCTGAGGTCGAGGCTTGGCGGCGCAGCAATAGTGTTCCCGAGCGCTTTATGCTCTATCTTGGCACGCTGGAGCCGCGCAAGAATATTCCCAACTTGCTGCGCGCCTACGCCCAAGTGCGCAGCGAGGTCGGTATGCCGCTGCTGATTGGCGGTGGCAAGGGCTGGAACTTCGATGCGATCTTCGCCACCCACAGCGAGCTAAACCTTGGCGATTCGGTGCAGTTTTTAGGCTATGTGCCTGGCGCAGATCTGCCATGGTGGTACAATGCGGCGACGTTCTTTGTCTATCCGTCGCGCTACGAGGGCTTTGGTATCCCCCCGCTGGAGGCGATGGCCTCGGGCGTGCCTGTGTTGACGACCAACGCCACCAGCATCCCCGAGGTGGTCGGTGATGCGGCGATCCAGGTCGATCCTGACGATATCGATGGCATGGCGGCGGCGCTGCTGCGTATGGCCGCCGACGCTGAGCTCCGCGCCGATCTGCGTGAGCGTGGCCTGCGCCGGGCCGCCCAGTTTTCATGGGCCGCGCTGGCGCAAACAACCCTTGAGCAGTATCGGCGTGTCGCGTTAGGGTAGCCGAGCAGTAAAAAAATTGATGCAAACGGCTACAGTTAATGTGAGGGCTGAGTGGGCACCCCACCCAGTCGGCGGCGTAGATAGTTGAGACCTATCTACGCCTCGCGGTGGGATAGCCGACAGATGGTAGCAAGCAAGCCTGGGCTGATCTGCTCAGGCTTCCTTTCGTTTTAGCGCAGCGCCTATGGTATGGTAGGTGCTACGCCCATAGCAACATAGTTATTAAGGAGATATGTATGCGAGTTCGCGTTTGGCTGCTGCTGCTGCTGCTGGCCGGTCTGGTTGGCTGTGGCAGCGAGCAGCAGGTTGATGCGCCTTCTGCGCCTACCACGGTACCGTTATCCCAGATTCCTCGTGGCGCGGAGCCACCGACAGCCGCAGCAGCGGCCCCGTCACCAGCAGCAGCGGCGCCTGCCACCGCCAGCGCGCCGCCCAGCCAGGCCGCGACGCAGGTTGTGCCGCCGCCTGCGCCGGTGAGCCTACCGCCAGGCTTTGGCATCAGCGTGTTTGCCGACGATCTGAAAGGCCCGCGTATGCTGACGTTTGGCCCTGATGGCAGCCTGTACGTCGCCGAGCGCGGCGCAGGCAGAATCGTGCGCTTGCCCGATGCGAATAACGATGGCGTCAGCGACGGCCCGCAGGTGGTCGCCGAGGGCTTGGAGGCACCGTCGAGCCTGGACTTCGGCCCTGATGGCAGCCTCTATGTCGGTGAGACAACGCGGGTCGTGCGCCTGAGCAACCCCGATGCTCAGGGCGTATTTCAGCAGCGCACCACGGTTGTGCCTGATCTGCCCGCTGGCGGCAACCACACCACCCGCACCGTCTTGGTTAGCCCGGATGGTGCGACGCTGTATGTGTCGATCGGCTCAACCTGTAATGTCTGTGTCGAAGAAGATGAGCGGCGCGCGACGATCATGCAGTACGATCTGGCGAGTGGCGCTGGGCAGATCTACGCCGCAGGGCTGCGCAACGCGGTCGGCATCGACTTCCGTCCTGGCACAGAGGAGCTGTGGGCGACCAACAATGGGCGCGATTTCCTTGGCGATGACCAGCCGCCAGAGACGGTCAACCGCATCACTGCGGCGGGGCTGGACTTTGGCTGGCCGCGCTGCCATGCTGGGCGCATTGTCGATCCTGAGTTTGGCAGCCCCGATGCCTGCGCTGGCGTGACTGCTCCGGTCGTTGAGATGCAGGCGCACAGTGCCCCGCTTGGTCTAGCGTTTAGCCAGGGCCAGCCGACTGGCTTTCCTGCGCCCTACGACAGTGGCCTCTTCGTAGCCTTTCATGGCTCGTGGAATCGCTCGCAGCCGACTGGCTACAAGGTGGTGTTTATTCCGCTCAATGCTGCCGAGCCAGGCGTAGTGCAGGATTTCGCCACTGGCTGGCGGCTCGATGACGGCACAGTGTGGGGCCGTCCGGTGGGCCTCGCCTTCGGTCCCGCAGGGAGTTTATATGTGTCGGACGACACCGGCGGGATGATCTACCGCATTTTTGCCAAGTAGGCCAACACCGAGCGCGCATGGATTGCAATCCATGCGCGCTCGGTGCGTGAGGAGTCGTGATAGTGTGTTAGATTCCGAGCTGGCCGATCTGCTCCTGCATGCTGCCGAGTGCGACATCGCGCACTGTGACCGCTGTTTCAAGGCTGGTCAGCGTGCTGCCGATGGCGAAGACGGTGGCATCGCGGAAGACACCAACTGCGGTCTGGATGGTCGTATCGGTGGCCTGCCAGTGCTCGGGTAGCCCCTTGATGATGCTGGAGGGCAGCCAGGGCAGCGGGTCGGGTCCAAGGCGCGGGCCGGGCCACGGCCATGGCCAAGGCCAGTGGGGCGGACAGATGTCATCGCCTGGCTCCCAGCCAACGCTGCCGCCGCTCAGGCCGCCGAGCTTGCCAACCTGGCGCTCGATCTGCTTCGAGAGCAGCGCGCGCATGCCCTGCTGATCCTTAAGATTCTCGAAGCGCATCGCGGTGACATAGCTGTGCAGATTGCGCGTAACCGCCTCCAGCGTGCGCCACGGCCACGGCGTTGGCTCCGGCGGAGGAATGGGAATCGGGCGCTTCCAGGGGAACGGCCACCAGTCGGGGCAGATGCCGTCGCCTGGCTCCCAGCTGTACACGCCGCCAGCGCGGCTGACGCGGGTGATCTGGCCCTCAAGCTGTTGCAGCGCGAGCTGCTGCATTTCAACGCGGTCACTGAGGTCTGCGTGTTGGAAGGCAAGATTATAGAGGCTCAGTGAGTTGAAGACGTTGATCGCGGCGCGACCAAGCTCGGGGATGCGATCCCAGGGTGTGACCTTGTCGAACAGGTGCCCGATGTGGTGCGGCGGCCAGGGAAACGGCCACCACGGCGGGCAGATATCATCGCCTGGCTCCCAGGCCAGCGCCGCTGTCGATTTGCCACTTGTGCGCTGCAAATCGCCGAGCTGCGTTTTTAGCTCCTGCAGACCAACCTCGCGCACTGTCTCGCCATAGCGCGACTTTGGCAGCAGCGCTGACATCGCCACGAGGGTGAGTGAGCGTACCATCTGGAGTGTTACGCGGGCATCGGCGGGGAGGTCATCAGCGGTTGGGGCCATGGCCGCAGCCGTGATGTTCTGCGGACTCTGTGGGGCAGCATGAGTGGTTTCCGTACCGTGCAGTGCTATTGCTCCAGCCGAAGCTACCGCAGCCAGACTCGTGTTGCGTAAGAACCCCCGGCGTGTTGTTTTAGCCTGCGTCAACCGATCAAGATGGTCCTTCATTTTGCTCATTGAACTGTTGCTCCTTCCACACATTGTGCCCTTAAGACGTGTGGGCCGACCGCAACCTTTCCTTTGATTTCCGCGCTTTTTGCTCTACGTTGTACGCTGAATCGCGCACAAAAAGGTGCCTACAGCCCGACAGCTGTAGGCACCTGGCTGCGAGAGCGGCTTAGTAGCCGATGGCGAAGATAAGCCCCTGACCGCTGAGCATCTGCGGATCGAGCGTGAGCAGGTTGAGATCTTCGTCTTGGCTGAGGATCTGTACTTGCTGCCATGTGCCCTGGCTGGGGTTATAGACCATGACGACAAGCTGATTTTCGGCGATGCCCTGCTGATCTAGGATCGTCTGATCATAGCTGAGCTGGAAGGTGAGCCGCGGCAGATCCGGGTTCCAGCCGATCGTTTGCTCTTTGTACACAAGCAGCGGCTGGGCGCTTATTGGCGGGCCGATCAGGTGTAGATCGCGCGGCAGCGGCTCGGCGGAGCAGGCTTGGGCGGGCTGATACACCAGCGTTCCATGGCCGCCATCCCAGATTTTGGCCTTTGGCTCGATGCTGACGCTGAGCGTGCTGTCTTGCAGCGGCGCATGCACCTCAGCGGTGGCCGGGCCGAAGCCGCCGGCGAGCTGATACCACGTGGAGACTGTTTCGTCGTTGTTCAGGTTGCGGGCGTAGACATAGCCGTGGCCAGCGCTCAGCGCCTCAAGCTCACTCTTGTAGAGGCTGAAGGTGGTGCTAAACTTGCCGCCGCTCACATAGGCTTGCTGGGGCTTGTGGCAGCGCCCGCCAGCCGGGCAAAAGACGATCTCGACGATGCGTGTGTGTGAAAGGCACTCGCGGCCGATCACCTTGAGCGCGCTGAGCATGTCGGTCTCGCCATTGCTCTTGAACACTGGCTGCACCTCAAGGCTGGCCGACCACTGGGCCGGCTCCAGCAGATACTTATTGCTGTCCCCAGCGATAATCGGCTGCTCCTGCGCTGTGTAGAGGCCGCCGCTATACCAGTCGATGGCCTGTACGGTGACCGTGTTTTCGTAGCTGGGGTTGACGCCCCAGATCACCTGCTGATCAGCGAGCGCCTGGCCCTGATACAGCATCCGGACGGGCTGGCCACTGAGTGTCTGGTTCAAGTAGGTCTGGGCGAAGGGGTGGCTCGCGCTCATGCCCTTCAGATTGATTGTTGCCGATGTGTGCTCAGGCAGGCTGCCGAGGTTCCAGTCGAGCGAGAACCACTGCGCGTATGCCGAGGCATCGCCGATTGCGCCGACAGGCGCGACGCCAGGATAGAAGTGCTGCAGCACTTCCCACTCCGAGCTGCCGTAGAGCTGCGTGTGGTTGGTGTCTTGGCAGTTGGCCGGAATGCCGCTGCCCTCGTCGGCCCACAGCTGGTCGGCGCGATACTGGTAGGCCATCAGCGAGTTGTGGTGGGCGATATTGCGCGGATCATCGGACTCGTGTGGGAGGTAGGCGCTGGTGGTGCTACAATATTGAGCTTGCTGGGTGTTTTGGTTTTTGTAGCCATCGCCAAGGAAGAAGGCGTGATGGCCTAGCTCATGGCCAATCGTGCGCCAGCCAGCGGCATCAGCCCACGAGCCACAGCGGGCGCTCTGACTATCCCATAGGCGACCGAGCAGGATTGCGCCAGGATAGAAGAAGGTGTTGACGTTGGTCTTGGGGTTGGTGTAGACGATCGGGTTCGCGGTGATGCCGCCAAGGTAGGCGACAGGACGGAAATCGTTGCTGACCAGAATGCGGATATCGGCATCCTGCCAGTTGTGGCCGTTGGTGCTCACAGTGACGCGGCCGATGGCAACTTGGCCTTGTGTGTAGGTGTACACGTACTCGGCCGTCTGATTGAGCGCGATCTCCAGATCTTTTAGCAGCGAGTCCGAGTAGGCTCCAGCGGGACAGCCGCTGTCGGCCAGATCGGCCTGCAGGTTGTCGTCGAGACCTGGCTGCCATTCCAAGACAACATTGAGCGGGATGATGACCTGTGGGCTTGCGGCAGCAGTCGTTGCCACCGGTCGGCTCACCAGCGCAACAAGCAAAAAAAGACCGACCATCGAAAAAATGCGCGTAGGTTTCAACATACACTCCTCACCTAATAGGACCAGCATTCGCATTGCCAGCATGCCCACAAAAATGCATGCACGGAGAACAACGCCAGGGCATGAAAAACTCCACTTTTAATTATTAAGACGATTGGCCAGGGTTGAAGCTTTCCCCGCCAGGAGCGGCAGCATTGGAGGATGATCCATGACGATGCACGCAGAATATGCAGCCGGCGACCATCCGCTGTTGGAGTTGGCTATGCTCATTACGCCGCCCGACCGTGATTTGATGCAGGCGCTGTGCACTGCACCGCTGGCCGAGGCGCTAGCAGAGCCAATTGCGGCGGGCTATATTCGTCTTGATCCAGCAGGATGGTCTATTCCCGACGCTGTGCGCACGCAAGTTGAGGCGGCGCTGCAGCACAGCCCGGCCAGCATTCATGATCATTATCTCCGACTGATCAAGGCCCTGCGCGAGCGGCTAGAGCATGCCGCCGCCGCCGACCAGCGCGCCGCTCGCGAGCACCGCGAGCAGCAGTTGGTGGCCTACTTTAAAACCACCGCCGAGCTGCTGATCCGTCAGGACCCAACCCGCTTAGGTGAGCTTGTGGCGCTTGTGCCCGCTGCGCTGCTGCTGCAGGCCGAGCATCGCCACTGGTGGAGCTACTATCATGGCCTTGGCTTTGGCCTGCGCGATGAGTATGCCGAGGCGCTCGCGATCTTAGGGCCGCTGACGGATCAGCCAGCCGTGCTGCCGCTCATCCGCGCTCGCGCGCTCAACTCGGCGGCAACCTTCGCGCGCTACAGCGGCGACTACGAGCTGGCGCTGCGCAGCTATCAGGCCAGCTATGCGCTGTGGGAGCAGCTTGGCGATCGTGTGCGCCAGGCCTATGTGCTGCTGAACGAGGGCAGCCTGCACTATCATCTGCAGAGCTATGAGCAGGCCAACGCCTGCCTGAGCGCCAGCCTCGCCGCGTTCGAGGCCGAGCAGTTGGAGTACTTGCAGGCGCTGACGCTGATCAACCTGGGCTTGCTGGCCCGTGATCAAGGCCAGTGGGAGCTGGCGCTGGAGCGCTTCGATCGCGCCGCGAGCATGTTGGAGGCACAGGGCGCGCTCGACTTCCTCGGGCGTGTGGCCAACAATATTGGCGAGGTGGAGCTGCTGCGCGGGCGCTATGCCGAGGCGACGCGCTGGTTTGAGCAGGCCCTTACGCAGATGACGACGCGCGTCTACTGGATCGATGCGTACTTGAATCTCGGTCTGACCCACCACACGCAGGCCGAGTATGCGGCGGCGCTGAGCGACTATCAGCATGCGCTGGAGCTGGTCGAGGAGCTTGGGCGGCAGGAGATCGCCGCGCTGGTGCTGTATCGCATCGGCCAAGTCTGGCAGGCGCAGGGCGCGCTTGATGCGGCCTTCGCGCACTATCAGCGGGCGATTGCAGCGGTCGAGGCCTCGCGCGCCCCAATGCACGATGTTAGCCTACAGATGAGTCTGCTTGGCCGCTGGCAAGCCATCTACGAGGCGATGGTGCGGCTGTGCCTGCTGCGTGGCGACGCTGCGGCGGCCTTCCACTATGCCGAGCGCGCCCGCGCCCGTGCGTTCGCCGACCTGCTGCTGCGCCAAAGCCAAGCGGTGCCCAGCGACACGGCGGCTCCGGTGGAGCTAAACGAGCTGCAGGCGGCTCTGCCTGCCGATACACTGGTCATCGCCTTTATGACCCTGGGCAGCTACGGCCCCGACGCCGGACTGCTGGCGGCGCTGCCGCCAAGCGCCGACCAGCTGCGGGCGATTTTGGCGCACCCAGCGGAGCTATGGGCGTTTGGAGTGACCAGGAGCGAGCTGCGGACGCAGCGCTGTGGGCTGAATCCCAATCTGCTCGTGGCAACATCGGCCTATCAGCGCGATGGGCGGCGCTTCCTGCGCCCGGCGGTGCTCCAGCGCATCGACAAAGACTTGCTGCAGCCGTTTACCGACCAGTGGCGCGGGTGCAGCAACCTCGTGCTCGTGCCACACGGCGAGCTACACCATATTCCTTGGAGCGCTGTAGGCGCCGGCGGGGAGCCGCTGCTGGAGCGCGCTGTTATGCTATCAACCGTGCCCAGCGCAACGGTGCTGCTGCATTTGCTGCAGCGCGTGCCTAGCGCATATGCCCACGCCTGTCTGGTCCTCGGCTACAACAATCCGGCCCAGAATCTGCGCCATACCGAGGCCGAGGCGGCCACTGTGGCGACACTGACCGCCGGTGTGCTCTGGCCTAGCGCGCCTGGCTGTGCACAGCGGCTGCTGACTGAGGCGGAGGACTACCGCTGGATTCATCTCGCATGCCATGGCGAGTTTAATCTGGATGCGCCGCTGGAGTCGTGGCTGGCTGTTGGCCCAGGTGAGCGGCTAAGCGCCGCCGACATCTTGGCGCACGGGCGCTTCCCTGCTGAGCTGGTGACGCTCAGCGCCTGCCAGAGCGGCGTTAGCCAGATCTTGCGCGGCGATGAGCCGATGGGGCTGGTGCGGGCGTTCTTGGGCACTGGCGCACGTGCGGTGCTGGTAACGCTCTGGCCAGTTGAAGATGTGTCGGCGCGGCTGATGATGGAAACCTTCTACACGCAACTGCAGGCGCAAACGATTCCTAATCTGCCAGCCGCGCTTCAACATGCACAGCGAACGCTGCGGGCGATCACGGTAGCCGAGGTCCAGGCGCGAATTCCTGGCTGGAATCCGCAGGAGCTAGGGCTGCCGGACGATCCAGCCGCTTGTCCCTTTGCAGATCCAAGCTTCTGGGCCGCCTACGTGCTTGTCGGCGGGGCGCTGACATCGACGCTGAGCTGAGCAAGCTGATCGGCGGGCAGGTTGGGAAATACCGCCTCGCCCCAGGCATCGGTGCGGCTCGACTGAGCGCCGCCTGGCAGGTGAATGGTAACTGGGATATCGGCCAAGTCGGGCCAGTCGCGATCATACAGCGAAACTTGCACACGCAGGGTGCAGGTCTCTGGCGTTGCCGCCGCAAGCGCTTGAACGTGCAGCGCGCTCATCAGCGGCGTTGGCTCGACCAGCGCCAGATCAAACAGCGCCTGCTCGCCGCCGCGCATTGCCAGCTGCGGCTTGGGCTGCGCCTGGAGTCCCGCGAGCAGCTCGGCCGACAGCGTGACCCGCAGGCGCTCGGCGGTGTGCTGGAGCGCAGCACGAATTAGCTCGGCCAGCGAGACCTGCTTGGGCAGGAAGCCAAGATCGACAGCGGGGATGGCGGGCGGTGCCATCTGCGCTGCATTGGCGTAGCTCTCGTAGAGCATTGCGTAGGCCTCGGCGCACGCTACACATGCATCGAGGTGCTGCGCGACCACTGGAAATGCGGCGGCGTAGTCTTGTCCGGCTAGCTGAGCCTGCACATAGTCATCGAGTTGGTCGATGCACGCTGTGCACGCTGCGTCGTTTGTGGGCAGCAGCAGGGTTTCGGCGAGCCGCCGGGCCTGCTGTGTGCGCCAAGATTGAGAGTTCATACCACACCCTAACACTACTATAAACGGTTATATCTTAAGGACGCATAAACCTATGCGCACCTGTCCTTGTTTGGTGGAGCGTGGAAGCTGGGGTGGTCCCCAGGCCCCCAGGGCGTGCCGCCCATGCCTACCTGTCCTTGTTT
>JABXJS010000243.1 GCA_013538855.1 Herpetosiphonaceae bacterium | reverse complement strand
TGCAGGGTGCCGTCGGCGTCGTAGAGCGGGCCGCCGGGCAGTGCGCCAGCAGCGGGCGCTGGGAGCTGCGCTCCTGCTGCGTGCAGCGCGCGGAGCACGGCGTCCATCTGGCCTAGCCATGCAACCTGGTCGGCGGCGGGCGGTGGCAGCAAGTGGCCCACGGCCGGGATGCCGCTGTCGGCCAGTTGAAAGGCCAGCCCGACGTGCCCAACCCAGGCGTCGTGCTCTAGGGTCTGGGTTGCATAGGCGTGCAGGGCCTGGCCGAGATCACGCGGCACGGCAGGGAGCGGAAACTCGGTGCAGGTCGCCAAACAGCGCGCGAGGGCGGTCTCGATGTGTGCGGCGTGGTCGCGCAGCGCTGTATCATTGGCCGCCATAGTGGTGGCGTAGTGCAGCAGTGCAGCGGGGCGTGCGCCGCTTGCACCAGCGGGTTCTGAATCCATGCATATCCTCACTTCTCAGGGCCGATCAGATGTCCGCGCCTTGCTCGGCTGTTCAGCGTGGATCAATGCGGTGTGTCGATGATCCGACGCTATGGCGTAAGTGGTAGGAGCGTACGGAGCAGAGTAGCTCCATTACCCGCTTAAGATGCATTCGGCTGGTAAATCGGACACAGACACATAAAAAGACAGAGCGCAGAGCATGACCAACATCACGGTGTGGGGTTACGACTTTCAGATCAGGGACGTGCTGCTGCGGCTGCGCCAGCAGTCAACGCTGCTTTGTCGCCAGTTGATCAGGGCTGCTAACAACTGTGGTAGCCTCAGCACCCGTTTTGCGCCACGGCGCTGGCCGGTACACTGCGCCAAAGGTGTCATCGTGTTTTAGGTTCCGCTGCGGACTTTGCCCATGCCCTGATTTGTGTCCGGTTCCATTTGACGTTTAGCGCTGTGTAGACTATAATGAGGATTGCTATCAAGAGCATTTTAATCCTTAAAGCACCTAAAGCTATTTGAGGGTCGTTTGTCGTCGATTCGTCGATATGGCTGGAATGCCAGCAACAAGGAGCAGCAATCGTTTTTGACCTACTCCCCAACTATATCGAGCGATAAACGTGTTACCAAGCACGTGATCACGACAGTGTGACACGTGTTTTTTGATGTGTTAAATAGCGGGGTTGGGTTATGAATGGGCGGCTTGTTTCCCAACCGATTTCACGATAAATACTGGCCGCACTTGGCATTCTGCTTCGGCAGAGCATGAAACCTAAATTTTGGAGATCGAATGACCGTGGACATCGAAAGCATGGAAGACGTTCAGGACTGGACGGAGCTTCTTGCTGAGTACGATTACCAGCGACCTGAGCGGGGACAATTGCGCGAGGGCGTCGTCATGCGCGTCGAGGACAACCAGATCTTGGTTGACATTGGCGCAAAGCATGAGGGTATCATTCCCAGCAATGACTTGCGCCGTCTGCCCCCCGAGATGGTCGAGGGGATCAAGCACGGTGATACTCTGCAAGTGTATGTGATGGAGCCAGAGAGCAAAGAGGGCGATCTGGTGCTGTCACTGAACATGGTGCAGGTGGAGCGCGACTGGCAGGAAGCCCAGAATCTGCTGGAGAGCGGCCAGATCATCGAGGCCAATGTCGTGGGCTACAACAAGGGCGGCCTGCTGGTGCAGGTCGGCCGCGTGCGCGGCTTTGTGCCTGCCTCGCAGGTTGTCAACCTGCATAGCCGCACCGGTGCCGAGGGCCAGCAGAGCGCCATGACTAAGATGGTCGGCCAGACCATCCCGCTCAAGGTGATCGAGGTCGATCGCGACCGCAACCGCTTGGTGCTGTCCGAGCGCGCCGCGATGCAGCGCTGGCGTCAGGCGCAGAAAGAGCGCCTGCTGGAGACGCTCGAGCCAGGTGCAGTGGTCACCGGCCGCGTCAATCAGCTGACGCCGTTTGGTGCCTTCATCGACCTGGGCGGGGCCGACGGTCTGGCCCACATCTCCGAGCTGTCTTGGCAGCGGGTCAACCACCCGCGCGAGGTGCTGCAGCCCGGCCAAGAGGTGCAGGTGTACGTGCTCGAGGTTGACCGCGAGCGCGAGCGCATCGGCCTTAGCTTGCGTCGCCTCCAGCCGGATCCATGGGCAACCATCGATCAGCGCTACGACCTGGGCCAGATCATCGACGGCGAGGTGACCAACATCGCTCCGTTCGGTGTCTTCGTCCGTGTCGAAGAGGGCGTCGAAGGCCTCATTCACGCCTCGGAGCTTTCCGAAGACCCGACGCACCAGCCTGGCGACACGCTGCAGCCCGGCATGAAGGTACAGGTGAAGGTGATCAGCCTTGATCGCCAGCGCCAGCGCCTCGGCCTCAGCCTGCGCCGCGTCGATGGTGTCGAGGAGATCCTTGAGCAGCTCAACACCGATGAGGAGCCGTCCGAGACGGCCGTCGGCGAGGAGTAGTCTCCGCCAATCAAAAAGCCCCAGGCTGTTTTCGCAGCCTGGGGCTTTTTTTGCGCGCCATTGCGCTCCTAATCGAGCCGACCGGCGGGCACCGCCGCCTCACGCACCTTGATGCCCCCAAACAGCGAAGAGAGCGTCATCTGGATTGTCGGCCCATTGCCGCCTGGCGTAACGTGGATCTCGCGGCCGCCGAAAAGGCTCATGCCACCGATCTGTACCCGCGATCCGGCTGGCACGATCACGGTCATGCCGCCGAAGATCGTCAGCCCGGTGAGCGCAGCGTCGGCGGCTGGAACCGCCTGGGTTAGGTCGATCTTGGCTGAGCCAAAGATGCTGACCACCTCTTCATCACGCCATCCATCTTGGAAAAACGGTTTGCCGCTGCCGAATGCGTAAAAATGCATACTATCCCTCCCACAGTTAACGGTTTGTCAGGTGTATCTTAGCCTAGCCGACGCTGTGGATGCAATGATATTGGTGTCACCGACCGACCTGTGCTTGAACTTAATCGAGCGTGGGCTGCCACGTGCTGGCCTGCGCCCATGCCTCAGCGGCACTCCAGATAATGTCGCAGACCGGGTCTTTGATATCGTAGTAGGCTTCAACATCGTCTGAGTGGTAGCGGGCGAGCTGGCGCTTGATCAGCCCATAGGCGTCGCGGGCCAGCGGATGCGCTCGCAGGTAGTCGCGGAATACGAGCGGGTAGCGCTGATTTGGCCGCCCGGCGACGCGCACGTGCAGGTGCATGCGGCGCAGCGTAGGCGGTGGGCGAAAGTACCACTTGGCCCAGTCGCTGGTTGGCCCACTGGCCTGTGGTGGGCGATGGTCTGTGGTGATCGCTACGTCACGGACGTAGCCCAGTGCGGCGAGCGCTGGCTCAAGGTCTGGCGCTAGCGCGCACACCGTGATCTGAATGTCGATGATATCTTTGGCTGCGAGACCTGGAACGGACGTTGAGCCGATGTGGTCAATGCGCACAGCCAGCGCGCCGAGTGCGACCTGCAGCGGCTGCGCTAGCGCTCGGAACTCGTCCGGCCAGCATGGGTTGTAGTCAACGATGGTGATCACTCCGGCCTATCCTCCACCATGTGAGCGGGCAAGGCTGCGGATTGTTGCAGCACAGCGCGCCTGCTCTAGTACGACGCTGATCTGTTAACGATTGTTGCAGCTACTCGGGCAGGGCGACACTCCAGTGCGCTAGCTCGCTGCCGTGCTGGCTGATCCAGGCCACAAGGCCATCGTTGGCAAGACCAGTCACCAGCTTTGCCAGCCAGGGCAGCCACTCGCTTGTCCACTCTGGGCGCACGAGCGGGCCTAGCTCGGCTAGGCTCAGTGCAGTCTGCGGCGGGGCGGCGCGGAGTGCATCGACAATGCGGCCGCGAAAGTAGCGATTCGTCTGCTGGAAGGGTACCTCGGCGGCTTTGCGGCGGCGCGGCGTCTGCGGCAGCAGCTCGACCTGGCTGTCAGCGGTGCTCCAGACCTGGTAGGCGGCGCAGTGCTCGCGCAGCGGGCAGCGCCAGCACTGTGGCTTAGCGGCGGTGCAGATGGTTGCGCCAAGCTCCATAATCGCCTGGTTCCAGCTCCAGCCTTGGCCTGGTGGCACCAGCCGTTCGGCGTGGGCTAGCAGCTCGGCCTCGCGCGGCTCCGGCGGCACGGTCTCTGGGCCAACGCTGAGACGGCGCACAACGCGGCGGATGTTGGTGTCCATAAAGGCGACGTCGCGCTCAAAGGCGAAGCAGGCCACCGCGCCGGCGGTGTAGGCCCCAATGCCGGGCAGGTCGCGCAGGCCCGCGGGCGTGCTGGGGAAGGCGCTTGGATCGGCGGGGTAGCCTGCCTCGACCACCGCCTGGGCCGCACGCTGGAGGTTGATCGCACGCCGGTTGTAGCCCAGCCCCTGCCAGGCGCGGATGACCTCGGCCGGCGCGGCGGCGGCCAGCTCCACGACGCTGGGAAATAGCTCAAGAAAGGCGTGATACTTGGGAATCACCCGCTCGACCTGGGTCTGCTGCAGCATGATCTCCGAGACGAGCACGCGGTAGGGGTCACGGGTGCGCCGCCACGGTAAATCGCGGCCATTGGCGGCGAACCAGTCGAGCAGTGTTTGTTGAAGTTGTGTGGTCATGATTCCTTATGTGTGTAGAAGAGTCTGGCTCATGGTATCACCTTTGTGGGCCATTGCGACGGCCAAACGGATCAAGTACAATGCTGATCAAGCAGCGTTCTAGGAGTTCTATGGCCCTACTTGCTTTTAGCCGTAGCGATCTGACACAGACGCCCCGCAGTCTGCGCGAGTCGCCCCGCCGTCGCTATGCACTGGTGATTGTGCTCACCTTGGCGCTGGCGCTTTTCTTGACGCGCTGGAGCACGACGCTGCCCACGTTTGCCGCACAAACAGTGGCGAGCGAGCTGGGCAGCTGGGTGCTGTTTATGCTGGTATTTTTAGGCGTAGCCTGGTGGCGCGAGGAGGGGCAGCAGTGGCGCGTGTGGGCCAGCGGGCTGCTCTGGGTTAGCGCGTGTCTCAGCGTGGCCTGGCTGGCGAAGCGTGGCCTTGTGCGGCACTTCCTCAGCGAGGGTGTTGCCGATCAGCCGCGCCTCTACTGGGGCCTGCTGCTGGTGCTGCCGGTGGGCGTCTTCTGGTGGCAGGTGCGGCGCTACGCACGGCTGCGCCGCTATGGTGCGAGCCTGCGCTGGTGGCAGTGGCAGATCGCAGCCGGTGTGCTGTTTGGCATGCTGGTCAGCCTGCATTTTTTTACCACCGTGCGCTTCAGCGGGGCGGTGGCGCTGCGCCTTCAGCCCTGGCCATACATTGGCTGGTCGCTGGCCTACGAGCTATATCAGTCGCTGGGCGAGGAGGCCTTCTTTCGCGGCGTGCTCTTCCGCGCTCTGCAGCACGTGTACCAGCTGAACTTCTGGCAGGCCACGCTGATCACCACGCTTGCGAATATCAGCGTGTTCGCAATTAAGCTGAGCTGGTCCAATCCTATCAACGCCGTTGGGGTTATTCTCTACACAGCGATTGTAGCTGTGGGCAACTGCTTTCTCTATCGCCGCTATCAGAGCATCATGCCGGGCTGGATCGCCAACGTTTTCTTTGGGACTCTTGCGATTTTTCGAGGCTAAATGAAGCTGCATCGTCGCATTCAAGCGCTGTTGATTGTGCTCGAAGTGATATTGATCACGGGCATGCTCTATGTGGCCGAGGGCCGCGTGAGTGCTGCGCCGGTGCTGCGCTATCTGTATCTGCTGCCGATGGCCCAGGCGGCGCTGGCCTTTAGCCTCACCGGCAGCATGATGGTGGCGCTGCTGGCCGATCTGCTGTTTGTGCCGCTGTTTGCCACCCGCCTAGCCCAGAACGGCGTGCTCGCCGGGCCAACGCTGGAGCTGGCGGTGACGCTGGTGCTGCTGCCCGTGCTGGCCTACTTCGCCGGCAGCAGCTGGGGCCGCCTCAGCCGCCAGCGCGAGCTGTACCAGTTTCTGAGCGATATGGGCGATCTGTTTGGGCGCTCGCTGCCGCGCGAGGCGCTGCTCAGGCAGCTACTGGAGCAGGGCGCTGGGCTGATCGAGGCGGCTGGCGGCGAGATCGTCCTGGTCGATGGTGCGCGCGCCGAGGTCGCCGCTAGCTGGGGCATAACCGCCAAAGCTAGCGCGCCCTACACCCACAGCCTAGCCCACTATGTTGTCACGCACAACCGCACCTGGAGCACCATGAACCTGGAGTATGACACCACCTTCGAGCGCGTGAGCGCTGGCCCGCGCATCGATGCGGCGGTTGTGGTGCCGCTGCGCTTGGGCGGGAAATCCGTGGGCGCGCTGGCCTTCTACAATCGCCCTGGCGGCTTCGGCCGCCACGAGCAGGCGGCGGTCGAGGCGATGGGCGGCAAGGTCTCGGTGGTGTTGGAGAACTATCAGCATATCCAGGCCCTGGCCGAGCGCGAGCGCCTGCAGCGCGAGTTCTCGCTGGCCGCCGAGGTGCAGAGCCGCTTTCTGCCCACCGCCGTGCCCGAGATCGGCGGCTACGAGATCGTCGGGCGCACGCTGCCTGCGCGCGAGATCGGCGGCGACTTCTTCTGCTTTGTGCCGCTGCAGGCTCCGCACTGGTACATCGCTGTCGGCGATGTGTCCGGCAAGGGCGTGGTCGGCGCGTTTTTCATGGCCATCGCCACCAGCCTGATCGACGTGCAGCTGCGCGATCAGCTCGTTCCGGCAACCTCGGCGCTCGACACGCTCAATCCCTGGTTCTACAGCCGCATGTCGCCCCAGAAGCACAACACCGCCCTTGGCCACCTGGTGCTGGAGCCAACCTCGGGCCAGGTGCGCGTTGGCAACGCCGGCCTGATCGCGCCACTGTACCGCTGCAGCGCCCGCGCCACCTGCGACTATGTGGATGTCGTTGGCCTGCCTCTGGGCGTGGTGCCTAAGCTCGCCTATACCGAGCAGACGCTCACGCTCGCGCCCGGCGACTGGCTGGTGCTCGCCAGCGATGGCGTTGTCGAGGCGCGCAACAGCAGCGGTGCCTACTTTGGCCTCGATACCCTGCGCCAGCTTGTTGCTAGCGCCACTGCCACCAGCGCCACCGAGCTGCTCGAGCTGATCTTCAGCGCTGTCAAAGAGTTCTGCGCCGCCGTCGAACCCCACGACGACATGACCGTCCTCGTCATCCATCGCCCGCCAAGCGCCGCATAAGTTTTTTTAGGATGCTCAGCGCGTGGATGCATTCAGCGCGGTGGTGATGCCGTGTCACGTCCGTGTAGCACAGGCGTAGGCGCGGCGGGTGGATGCTCAGCGCGTAGGTTAATCTAGCGCCGTGGATGGGCAGTGCCGCGTTTGTGTAGCGGAGGCGCGGCAGGTGGATGCTCAGCGCGTGGATGCATCCAGCGCGGTGGTGATGCCGTGTCACGTCCGTGTAGCGCAGGCGCAGGCGCGGCGGGTGGATG
>JABXJS010000242.1 GCA_013538855.1 Herpetosiphonaceae bacterium | reverse complement strand
GGGCCAGGCACTGGTGCAGCACAGGCGCTGATCAACCACGGCGCAGCGGATCAACATAGCACGCGCCTTTTGGGGTGACCAGTAGCGCGGCTGGTCGATCAGGGCGCGGGGCGAAACGCGGGCGGCGCTGGGCATCAGGGGCGGGGCGCGGCACTGGCTGGGCGTGGGCGGCGGGTCGGCAGGGCCAGGCACTGGTGCAGCACAGGCGCTGATCAACCACGGCGCAGCGGATCAACATAGCACGTGCCTTTTAGGGTAACCAGTAGCGCGGCTGGTCGATCAGGGCGCGGGGCGAAACGCGGGCGGCGCTGGGCATCAGGGGTGGGGCGCGGCACTGGCTGGGCGTGGGCGGCGGTCGGGCTGGGCTAGCCTGGGCCGTGGGCGGGCGCAGCTGTGCAGCGGCGGCCTGCTCGGTCTGCTGTTCATCGTGGCGGCAGCGCTGGTCGATCTCACGCTGCCGTGCCTGCGCAGCGGCCGTGCGCCGGTGATCGGCTTGACCGTGCTCACCTTTTTGGCCGTCGCCGTGGTCGAGGAGTTGGCCTTCACTGCCATGGTGCAGATTCCGGCGGCGCAGTGGCGCAGCCCGCTCTGGGGCTGGCTGGCGGCTGCCGCTGCGGCAACGCTGCTGCACGTTCCGGTGGCGCTCTACCGCTACGGCGAGGCGCAGGGCCGCTTTATGCTCTATACGCGAGTGATCTACCTCGGTGGCCTGTTGCTGCTGCGCCTGCTCATCGGCATGCTCTTTCGGCGCACCCAGTTGCTGCTGGTGCCGATCAGCGCCCACATGACCTCCGATGTGCTGATGGCGCTCTGGGCCTATACGCTCTGGCCCTAGGCTGCGGCGCTGCTGACCGCAGCTGTGGATGTGAAAAAGGATCGCCGCGCCAGCCCGCCCGTGGCGCGGCGGCACGCCGTCTGGCCCGTGGTTCAGCGCGCGCTGGCCGTTGGCCCTGCCAGAGCTATCGGGTGGGTCGCCGCACGGCCTCAGGGCGGCGCAGCGTGTGACGGGAATGGCTGGCGGAGCTGCCACCGGGTGCGCCCGCAGAGCTGCTCCGACCGCGCTTTAAGGTGCCGATCAATATGAGCGCGAGTGGTGGCACCAGCGCCGACTCCAACGCCGCAGCACGGGCGTGCAACCACGGCGCTGAATTTCAGCCGCTAAAGCCTGGCCCGCTATAGCCGGTAGGCGGCTTCGCTCGCCGCCAGCGCCGACTCCAACGCCGCAGCACGGTCGCTTAACCACGGCGCTGATGTTCAACAATGAACGGGCCTGCCGCGCCTAATCGACGACCACCACCAGCTTGCCCTGCGCGCCGCTCTGCTCCATGAGCGTGTGGGCCGCGACGATCTCGTCGAGCCGAAAGACGCGGTCGATGTTCAGGCGGTAGCGGCCAGCCTCGACCTGCGCAACGATCTGCTGCAGCGTGGCGGCGCTGTTGGCGGCGGTCACGGTCTCGCTGTTGTAGGTGCTGCGGCGCACGGTTGGCGGCGCGTCGGCCAGCTCGGTGACCCAGTAGTCCCACTGGTTGCCCAGCAGCCCGGTCTGGCAGATCGCGCCGTGCGGCCGCAGGCAGGCCAGCGAGTCGCGCAGCGTCGGCTGGCCGACAAGCTCCAGCACAAGATCGACGCCAGCCGGGTACAGCGTGCGCACGTCGTCGGCGATGGAGCCGCTGTCGATCAGCACATGGTCGGCACCGTTGGCGCGCAGCGTCGCCTGCTTGGCGGGGCGGCGCGTGGTGGTCAGGACGGTCAGCCCCTGCGCCTTGGCCATGGTGCCAGCGGCCAGGCCCACCGACGATGTTCCGCCGCGGATGAGCAGCGTCTGGCCTGGCTGTGGCTGTAGTGCCGCCAGCGAGCCGTGGGCGGTGATAAATGTCTCCGGAATCGCACCTAGCTCGGCCCAGTCGAGGCTGGTGCGCAGCGGGATGATCTGCGCGAGCGGCAGCAGCGCGTACTCAGCATAGCCGCCGTCGTACTGGCGGCCCATCTGGCCCATGAGCGCGGCAACAGTCTGGCCGGGCTGGAGGCCGCTGTCGGATGGGTCGGCCACCTCGCCGACGCACTCGATGCCCAGGATGCGCGGGAAGGGCACCGCCGCGCCCGAGTGCCCCTGGCGCGTGAACATCTCCGAGCGGTTGAGGCCAAAGGCGCGCACGCGCACCAGCACCCAGCCGGGACGCACAGTCGGCGTCGGCACCTCCTTGATCTGCAAAACCTCCGGCGGTCCAGGCTGCTCAACAACGATGGCTTGCATCAGGCTGCTCCTTGGCTAGGCCGCCTGGCGGTTGCACGCCGCCAGGCGGCTGAAAGTTGCTACGGCTTAGAGTATATGCGCTGGAGCGCGATGTCGAGGAAAAACTCGGCCTGCTCGTCGGGGTAATCATCGTTGGCTGTGTAGCGCTGCAAGCCTGTCTTCAGGTAGGCGCGCGCAGGCGCATAGACGCTGGGATCGGACGGCGCGCCGTGGCCTGGCAGGATGCGCGTGTACTCGTCGAGCGCCGCGAGCTGATTAAGCTGCTCGAGCCAGTTGGCGATACTTTTGGTCATCACTAGTAGGGTCGGCGGCATGGCGGTAGCTGGTGCTGCTCGTCATGGCGCTAGGATAGCTATAGCGGCTGTGGCCGCTGGCGCGTGTGATCTCGTGGCGTCAATCATGCTTAATAGTATTAAGATTAATGCTCAGCGCAGCCCTGTGGCTTGTCGCGAGCGCGCTACGCTGCCTAGTTGACATTTGACTCGCGGTCATCTATTGTTTGAAGCTCAACGTGTGGCGGCCAGTCAGGTGTGCCGCATTCAACCTGCAAGTTTCATGAGGAAAGGAATCCATGCCATATATTCTGATTGTTGATGATGAGCCGGCCATCCAGGCGCTGCTGCAGCTGCTGGTCGAGGCCGCAGGCCATCGTGTGCAGTGCGCCAGCAACGGCGCGGCGGCGCTAGAGCTGGTGCGCGCCGAGGAGCCAGCGGCGCTCATCCTTGACCTGAACATCCCCGGCACCTCAGGCTGGGAGGTCGCCGCAACCCTGAAAGAGGAAGCGCCGCACATCCCAATCTTGGTGATCACCGGCCGCTACAACACGCCCGACGAGGCGATTAAGGCGGTGCCCGGCAGCACCGACGCGCTGATCAAGCCCTTCGATCCCGAGGCGGTGCTTGGCGCGCTCGAGCGCCTGCTGGCCGACCGCCCGTCGCAGACGCTGCGCTAGCCCGCGCTTGAGCCTACACATCGAAAACACTCTGCCATCTATAACAAATTGCAGATGGCAGGGTGTTTGCTGTGTGTGCCGATTGCTACTCTGTACAGCGCTGAGATAGCTTTATGTGTCACTTTCAGGTAACTGCGATCTAGACTTGATGTTCCTCTCAGGGGGTTGGGCCTTGGTCTGTGCTACGGTGGGGATACCCACTCATCAGCTGTGAAGCTGCACATGGACTCTCGCTCGCTCAACCTGTCGTACCTGCCTTCGCTCTGGAGCTTGCCGCTAGCCGCTGTGCGGTAATTTCACGGCCTAGCTAGGAGGTTTGGTATGCTGCCCGATCGCCGTCTACGCTTCCTCGTCCTGCTGTCCATCGTGTTGATTGCTCTGCCGTCAGCGACGTATGCCGTGCCGCCCGGCCTGCCACCACAGCCTACCTCAGAGCAAGCGCTGCTCGATGAGCTTGCTCGCACCACGCAGGGCCATGTGCATGTTGCCTACCATGCCGCCACCGGCAAGCTCCGCTTTATTGGCACTGCCAAGGATTACCCAGTTGAGCACCCGCCCGGCCTTGCTGCTGCGGCCTCTAGCTCCGAGGTCGCCTTGGCGTATCTCGACCGCTACGGCCCGTTGTTTGGGCTTGATTCTGCGCGCCGTGATCTGCACGCCTATCGCGTTACCACGCTTGGTGATGGCCGCCATGTGCTGCGCTTCCAGCAGCAGTACCAGGGCCTGCCGGTGATCGCCGGCCAGCTCAACGTGCAGCTGACCAAGAACCAAGCGCTGCTGGCGATCACCGGCGAGGTGCTGCCCGTCACTAATCTCGATCCGGTGCCAGCTGTTAGCGCCGATCAGGCTGCGGCCAGCGCCCGCGCTCTGGTTGCCACTCGCTACGCTTTGCGTGCTAGCGATCTGACGCTGAGCCAGCCTGAGCTGGCGCTGTATAATCCACTGCTGCTCGGTGCACCTGGTCCGCATGTGACAAGCTTGGTTTGGCGTATCGAGGTTCGCGCTGCCCCAACCCAACCCATCCGCGAGTTGGTGCTTGTTTCTGCCGCTGATGGCGCGATTCTGCTGCACTTCAACCAAATTGCTACGGCCAAAGAGCGCTATGTCTGCGACGATAACAACCAGGGCATGCTGTTTTCCTGCGATCCTGGCAATGCTGTGCGCAGCGAGGGCGATCCGCCCAGCGCTATCGCCGATGTCAACAGCGCCTATGACTACACCGGCCAGACCTACGATTTCTACCAGTCATTCTTTGGCCGCGATAGCATCGACGGCATGGGCATGCCGCTGGTCTCGCTGGTGCGCGCCTGCCCCGATCCGGCGCTGTGCCCGCTTGAAAATGCCTCCTGGGGCGGCGCGCAGATGACATTTGGCGCTGGATTCGCCGTCAACGACGTTACCGCCCACGAGCTAACTCACGGCGTCACCGAGTTCACCTCGAATCTCTTCTACTATGCCCAGTCCGGCGCGCTCAATGAGTCGCTGTCCGATATCTTCGGCGAGTTCGTCGATCAACTCTACAGCACCAATACGCCCGCTGAGCGCTGGCTTGTCGGCGAGGATTTGCCCATCGATCTGCACCGCAACATGCGCGATCCAGCGCTGTTCGGCGACCCGGATCGTATGGGCAGCCCGCTGTATGTTGGCCTCATCTACGATAACGGCGGCGTGCACTCCAACAGCGGCGTTGGCAATAAGTCGGCCTACCTCATGACCGATGGTGCGACCTTCAACGGCTTTACGATCACTGGCCTCGGGATCACCAAGACGGCGCACATCTACTATGATGCCGCCACCACAATGCTCACCTCCGGCAGCGACTACGCCGATTTTGCCACGGCGCTGCGGCAGTCCTGCGCCAGCCTCACTGGCTCCTTTGAGATCAGCGCCGCCGACTGCGCCGAGGTCAACAAGGTGCTGCTCGCGACCGAAATGGATGCCGCGCCGCTCAGCGCGCCCGCCCCCGATGTCCCGGTCTGCCGCCCCGGCCAGACGGTCAACGATCTATTCTATGATCCGATCACTCCCAACAGTTCGAACTGGGTGCCGATCAGCATTAGTGGTCCAAACTCATGGCAGACTGCCTTGAATTTGTACGCGACGAGCGGCCTCTACAGCATGCATACGCCCGGCCCAGGCATAAACTCGGACTCGTTTGTGCTGTTAGTTAATCCTGTGACGCTGCCCGCCAACGCCTATCTGCACTTCGCCCACAGCTATCGCTTCGAGACAACCCGTGCGCCCGTGCTGGCGAACGATGGCGCGGTTGTCGAGTATAGCACCGACGCTGGTGCCTCCTGGCACGACGCTGGGCCGCTGTTCACCGCTCAGGGCTACAATGGCTCGATCACCAGCCCCTCTAGTCCGCTGTTCGGACGGACCGCTTTTACTGGTTCCTCGCACGGCTACCGCTCTAGTCGCCTCAACTTGAGCAGCTTGGCCGGTTCGTCGGCTCTCTTGCGCTTTCGCATGGCTACCGATGCCAGAGGTGCCTCGGATGGCTGGTACATCGACGATGTGCGCATCTACACCTGTGAGGGCGCTGGCCCCCGCAGCCAGCCAACCGCGCTCCATCTGCGCGATCTGACCATCGTGCAGGGCGCTGGCCCTAGCTCCGCTGTCGTTGGCCTGGCCTCCGATGCCGAGCAGCTCGCTGGCAGCCTCCAGGTCGAAGCATCAGGCGCACCAGCGGATATGAGCCTAAGCCTCGCCAATACCGCCGGGCAGATATCGGCCCAGGTGGCCTGTGCTTGCACCCTCAGCCCTGGCTCCTATCCACTTACCCTGACCGTGACCAATAGCGCCCAGCTCACGGCAACCACAGTGTTTACTGTCCACGTTGTGCCGTCCGGCACGGTCGTGCACAATCCTAGCTTTGAGCACTTTGGCCGCGGCTGGCATGGCGCATCAACAAGCTATGCCTTGCTTACTCCCGACCTGCCATTCTGCACCCAGGCGCTTTGTGGCGATAGCGCCGCACCCCACGCTGGCTCAGACTGGGTGCTGCTCGGCGGGCACCCTGGCATGCCTGATACGTCGTCTGTCTCGCAGACGCTGACGCTCACTGAAAGTAGCGCTACGCTGAGCTTCTATCTGCACATTCCGCAGCATAGCGGCAATGGCAGCAGTGATTATCTGGAGGTGCTCATCGACTCGACCCAGGTCTTTTCGGTCACCGACAGCGCTACGGCCTACGATGCCGCTTACGTACCTGTAGCGCTTGATCTCGACCAGTTGACGCCTGGCTCCCACACGCTACTGGTGCGCTCTCACAACGCACCCGCACCAACCCCTGTTCGCTTTAGCCTCGACGACCTGTTCGTCGTAACCCGCCCTAGCCCGTGTAGCTCCCAGACGCTGACGAAGCAGTTCTATCTGCCTCTGGTGCTGCACTAGCTTGTCGCAGGCCGCTTGCGTGCGATCTATGCGCAGGCGGCCTGCTGGGTTTCCTCGGCGCAAGCGTCGCTTGGGCGGCGCAGCAGCGTCTGTGCCACTGGCAAGCCTGGATTCTAGCCTCGACCACCCATCAGCACGTCCCACTCGTCCACGAGCAAGCCATAGCGATACTCGTCGTGCAGCACGCCGCGGGTTATGCGACTCTGCTTGAAGTGGGCTTCTCGCCGCATTCCCAGCCGCTCCAGAAGCCGGAAGGAGGCCGTGTTGCGCGCGTCGCATCCGGCCGTGATACGGCGCAGGTGCCACTGCCTAAAACCATACCGCAGCAGCGCCGCCGCCGCCTCATACGCATAGCCCTGCCCGTGGTAGGCCGGGTGAAACTGAAAGCCGAGGTCCGCTGTGCGCTCCGGACCCGCCGCCCGAAAAAAGCCAACGTCGCCAATCACCCGGCCATCGGCGCGGTGCTCCACCGCAAAGCTGTGATAGCGGTTTGGCTCCGCCTCCGCGAGCTGCGCTTGGCTGGCGAGCCAGCGCTCGGCCTGATCTGCTGTCAGCGGCTCGTCTGGCATATACCTGCGCACCGCCGCCAGCGTCTGATAGCCCAGAAAGTCCGCCAGATCGCTCGACCTAAACTGGCGGATGACCAGCCGCTGTGTTTTGAGCGCTTCCATTACTGTCTCCTTCTTTTTACGCTGTCGCTGTCTGGTTGCTTGTGGCGGTCAACTGTGGCCCATTGTTGGTGGAAACGTCGGTCGTGCTAGCTGAGCGCTGCTGGCTGCATAGCCGTGCTGTGTGCACATATTGACGGCTCATT